>JAFGQB010000058.1 GCA_016935915.1 Spirochaetota bacterium | reverse complement strand
TAATTTTTATAATAACATTTTTCTATCTATTAATCTGGATTCCATTCGGCATAGACATGACAGATGAAGGCAAACAAATGACGATCGCCTGGAATATTTACCATGGAAGCATAAATCACAATATTAATTTACATAAAGCAGGTTCATGGATAATAAACGGACTCTGGTTGAGTCTGGCAGGAAAACCGCTGTTGATATGGGCAAGGCTGGGCGGCGTGTTATTGATGAGCATAATGATATGTGTTTCTTTTCTGATCTTAAAAAGATATGATAACAGTTTATATACGATATTTATAACATTTGTATCTCTACTGTTTGTGATCTGTGAAAATCATCCTGAAACAAAAATTGATCACAGTAACCTTCCTGTACTGTTTGCATTGATCTCACTTTATTTTTTTCTGCTTTATGCAGGACGAGAAATGGATTTTAAGGGTAATATTATTTTTAATGTCTTGTCCTTTTTATTTATGCTTTTTTCAATTTTCACTCGAACTCCTCATCTGTTATTTTTGATTTTTCCGATAATATTTTATCTGATTTCTTTAAAAATATATAAACTTGATAAATCAACATTTTTCAAGGGAGTTATTTCCTATTATTCATTGCCGATTTTTTTAATAATCATTTCATTTGTTTATATGCTGTTACATAAAGGTTTGATTTTAAAATATGCAGTAAACATAGGAAATGATTTTTTTTCTTTCTTTAAATCTTTTGATAAAATTAGAAAATTATCATTTACTCAACTGCTTGATCAAAATGAAGTGAGAATAATTTCCTATAATTATTTTTTAATTCACAGATATCTAAGGGATACCGTATATATTTTTGGAATTTTTATTATATTTTTTACAGGACTTTTTTTTATCGAAAATATTTATCGAAAGTTCATTAAAAAATTTTTGACTGACAAATATCTTGATTTAATTTTTAATATAATCATTGCTGTTTTAATTTTAATTTTTATTAATTTAAAACCATGGATGTGGTACATGTCGGCTTTTGCTTTTGTGCTCTCATATGTGATTATAATAAAGATAAGGAAGATCGGTTTAAAAATCGAATTTTTTTATTTATTCTGGGGTTTTGTATTATTTTATATTTCTTTTATCGGTTCCAATAATTCCTATAGGCATAGTTTTCCGGCAGGAGCAATATTAATTTTAATGCCTATTATTGCTTTGATTAATCATAAGCGTAAAAAAGAATTATTGAATAAGAATTTGTCATTTTTAAACAGATTCACCTATGTTTTTTTTATTGTGATATTAATTTTCAGTTTTGGCAAAAAGATAATTAATGACAACAAAAGAGACTCGCAGCCAATGTTCACAAGAAACTCCATGTTTATGTCGCCTGAACTGCGCGGTATTTTCAGCGCAAAAAAAAGAGTCGAAGCGATTGATGAATTAATTTCATGTTTCAAGTCGGTTTCAAAAGAGGAAGATAAACTGCTCTGCTTTAATTCGATTCCCATGATGCATTATCTTTTAAATAAAGATTATTATTTAAATGATCCATGGCTTATGAATTATAATTTAACCAATACAAAAAAAGAATTGGAAATAAAAGCGGAAAATAATTTGTTCCCAGATTATATTATTTTTTCCAAAAAATCTGCCCGGGAGGATGATTGGCCTGATACCAAAATCACAACGGATAAGAGAGATGAGTTGTTGTATAAATATATTGTTGATTATATCAATAAAAATAATTATAATGCAGTATTTGAAAATAATGCATTTATCTTATATAAAAAATTTTAATAATACGATTTAAAAGGTTTTTTATAATTCAGTTGTAAAATTTATGGATAAAGAAAAAAATATTCATTCAGGTTCACATTTTAAAAAGATCATAACAAAGGGAAGTTGGTATCTCTTTGCAAGTATTGCTGTAAAAGCAATGGCAATATTAATTTTGCCGGTTATTACAAGACTTTTGTCCAAACATGATATAGGGGTCCTTGATACTCTTGAAACTATCAAACAGCTGCTTCCTATTTTTATTTCATTGAGCCTTGATGAAGCGTATTACAGATTTTATTTTAATCATAATAAAACTCAAAAAGAAATAAAAACTTATGTAAGTACCTATTTCTGGATAATAACAACATGGGGCATTTTTGTTGTTTTCATTTCTTTATTGATCGGTAAATTATTTTTGACGGATCTTTTTAAGGTTAATTATTTCCCTTTTATACCGCTTACAATGACGGGACCTCTGTTGATCCAGTTAAAAACTCTCGGTGAAGTATATCTTAAACAAAAACTTAAATCCGAATTTATTAGCATCACGGAAATTATTGTATATGCGGTTTATTACGGGTTATATTTATTTTTTCTTCTGATACCAAAAATGGGCGCAGAATCAAAGATATATGCTTTTTTTATTTCTGATATCCTTGCTTTTGTAATTTTCAGCATTATTTTATTGAAGGACAGACTGATCGGATTTTATTTTGACATCAAAATTTTTATAGAAGGTATCAGCTATTCTGGTTTTTTGATTCTTAATCAGGCGATGGTGTGGATAAGCGGATTATCAGACAGATTATTGATCGGGATTTTTAAGAATTTTTCAAGTACGGGTATTTATTCTGTGGGTTATAAACTGGGGCAGGCTCATATGATTTTTTCAGATTCCGTTTTTAAAGTTTATAAACCGATTATGTTTTCAATGTTTGTCAACAATCACGATGAAGCTGTTTCCAGACTTGAGAGGTTCATCCCTTCTTTCTTTTTTGTCATGTACTGGATAGCCTTCAGTATTGCTTTTTTTTCAAAAGAGATAATCACTATACTGGCATCAGAAAAGTTTTATGAAGCGTATAAAATAGTGCCGATTGTGGCAGCCGCTTATTTATTCCAGAGCCTTTATAAGCCTTTTTATAATTTAATTTCATTTTATAAAAGAACATGGATTTTTTTGGTCGGATCAATAATACAGGCCGGATCGAACTTCATATTGAATTTGATTTTGATACCGATTTATGACAGAATTGCCGCTGCATGGACAACTTTGATCTGTTTTATTATTTATTTTCTATGGCTTTTTTTCTGGAGCCGCAGATTTGTTAAGTTAAGGATTAATTGGAAAATTTTAATTTATACGGTTTTTGTAAGTATCGTAATGTTGTCTGTATATTATTTATTGATATTAAAAATTCCTTATAATCTTATTTTATCGATTGTTATAAAAACTTTATTGATTTTAAGTGCTTTATTTGTTTGTTATTTGTTTAAACTGGTGGAGTTGCCTTTTAGTTTCAGAAAAAATCAAAAAAAATGAAAAATTTATTATTAATTTCTTTTAAATTTCCTCCTTACTCTGATGTCGGTGCATACAGATGGACAAAGTTCGTTAAATATCTGTCGCAAAAATACATTGTTCATGTAATTACTGTCAGATGGAAAAATCAGTTTGATCAGCCCTGGCACAATGACATAGATAATGAAAATATTAAAATTCACAGGATTAAATCCAATTATTTCCATAATTTTAAATATAAAAAATTTTCTGATGATTTTTCCGGACGTTTTTTATCAAAAATCAGAAATCAGATATTAAAAATCGTGAACTTTTTTTATTTCATCGATGAAGCGCAGGACTGGGGTAAAATTTTAATGCCGTACTGTCTGAAACTTTTAAAAAAAGAAAATATTGAAGTGATAATAGCAACCGGCGGACCTTACATGGTAAATTATTGGGCTGGAATTTTAAAAAGAAAACTTCCTGATATTAAATTAATTCAGGATTTTCGTGATGAATGGAATGAGTTCAGATATTTTCCATTCAAATGGCAAAAAAATTTAAGTTTAAAATTTGAAGAATTTGCATTGAATAACTGCAATGCATTGGTAACAATATCCAAAGGATTGGCTGAAATTTTAAGTGATAAAATTAAAAATAAGAAGATAAAGGTTGAAGTAATTCATAACGGTTTTGATGAGGAATCGATCGATGAAATAACAAGAGACAAGGGAAAAATCAAAAGGGATTTCAGCTTTATTTATGCAGGAAGTTTGAGCAACAACAGAGATAAGCCCATGATTTCTTTTTTGGATGTTGTAAATGATAACATTGGAAAATTGCAAGAAATAAAGATAAAATTATTCCTGTCTTTGAATGACAGTAAGTGCATTCGGGCAGGATACAAAAGATTAATTGAAGATGGTCATATAATTATTAATGATTTTATTTCTCAGGACAGATTATTTAATGAAATTTATAATTCATTTACGGCATTACATTTCATGCCGGAGACACAGAAATTTATAATTTCAATCAAAATATTCGAGTACGCAATGCTAAAACGTCCTATTTTGTCGCTTAATTTCGGCGGAGATACCGAGCAATTGATAAACAGTAAGAAGCTCGGATATTCTGTTATTTATAAGGATAATTATCAGGGTATCAAAAATTGTATTTTTAAAATATTTAAACTTTGGGAAAGAAATCCTTATTATGAAACTGAATCCGAAAAGGATATAAAGGATTTTTCATATAAAAAATTATCGGAAAAATATATTGAGCTTATTGAAAAATTATAATTTATTATGAATAAAACAGATAAAAATGTAATTATAACTTTTGATTATGAACTTTCATTGGGTACATCAAGCGGTACTGTTGAAAAATGCATAATTGAACCCGCAAATATAATATTGGAAATATTGAATCGATATAATTCAAAAGCTATATTTTTTGCCGATTCTCTTTATATTTTAACCTTAAAAAAACACAAGCACAGGGATTTTTTAAAAGTCACGGATCAAATCAAAAGAATAACAGACTCAGGGCATAATGTTGAATTTCACCTCCATCCTCAATGGCTAGATGCATATCAGATAAATGAGAGAGAATGGGGATTTAAATCTTTTGAAAAGTACAGAGTTCATTCTCTGGACAAAGATCATTTAAAGGAAGTCTTTAATGAAGGCTTAAACTTATTGAGTGAAACATTAAGTGATGTTAAATCTGATTATAAAATTAAAGCTTTCAGGGCAGGCGGCTGGGCAGTTCAGCCTTTTGAAACATTAAAGGAACTTTTTATTAATAATGGTTTGATATATGATTTCAGCGTTGTACCCGGTATGATTAATCATGGAAAATATAATTACTTTGATTTTTCTTGTGTGGATTCAAAAAAAGCTTTCTGGAAGTTTCATAATGATCCAATGATAGAGTCGGAAGGGTCCTTTTATGAAATTCCTCTGACAACTATTAAAATAAAAAAATTCAAGTTAACCCTGGATTATAATTTTTTAAAAAAATATGAAAATGAAAAAGGTGATGGTAAACCTCTGCCAATTGATGATGGTGAAAAATCAAAAAGAATTAAAAAAATAATAAATTTATTTAAAAAAACATATGCGCCTTTGTCACTTGACGGATTATCATCAAACTTATTTATCAAACTATTAAAAAAAACTGATAAGCAAAATCGAAGTTTTTTAACTGCTGTGGGACATCCCAAAAAACTATCGAAAAGTTTTGTAAAAAACCTTGAATATTTGGCGAAATATTATAATAGTATAAATCTTTTTAATATTAAGAACTTTTTATAATTTTTATTAAACGGTTTAAAAAATTAGATTTTTTAAAACTTAAGGATAAAAACATGAAAAAAATATTGTTTATTTTCGGCACCAGACCTGAAGCAATTAAAATGTCTCCTTTAATAAAAGAATTCTATGAACATAAAGATAAATTTGAAATAAAGGTCTGCATCACAGCCCAGCATAGACAGATGCTTGATCAAATACTTGATTTTTTTAAAATAAAACCTGATTTTGATCTAAATTTAATGAAGACAGATCAAACGCTTTTTGACATTACATCTGATGGATTATTAGGTGTAAATAAAATCATAAGTAACTATAAACCTGATCTTGTTTTTGTTCAGGGCGATACCACTACGGTTTTAGTATCAACTCTAGCAAGTTATTATCATAAAATATCTGTTGCTCATCTGGAAGCAGGCTTAAGAAGCAATAATAAATATTCACCTTTTCCAGAGGAGATAAACCGTACTTTAACAGGTCATATTGCAGATTTTCATTTTGCACCGACATTAAAAGCAAAAAAAAATCTTAACAGAGAAAATATATTCAAAAATATCTGGGTAGTAGGCAATACTGTGATTGATGCCTTATTTTTAGGTCTGGATATAATAAAAAGTACAAAAGAGAATGATTATTTGGATTTTTTTAATTTTACTGACTTTTCCAAAAAAATAATTTTAGTAACAGGTCACAGAAGAGAAAGTTTCGGCAAGCCGTTTGAAAATATTTGTAATGCATTGAAATTTATTGCTGAAAAAAACAGTGATGTTGAAATTATCTATCCGGTTCATCTAAATCCCAATGTTCAAAAAACCGTTAAAACCATTTTAAAGAGCATTAAAAATATCCATCTGATTGAACCACTTGATTATCCATATTTAATATATCTTATGAACAGATCATACATTGTTCTGACTGATTCGGGAGGGATACAGGAAGAGGCTCCGTCCCTTGGCAAACCTGTTTTAGTTATGAGGGATGTTACAGAAAGAATGGAAGGGGTAAAAGCAGGGAATGCTAAATTAGTCGGTACAAATTATGATAAAATCATTAAAGAAACAACACTATTATTGAGAAATAAAAAAATATATAATAAAATGTCAAAGGCGAAAAATCCTTACGGCGACGGGATGACAAGCAAAAAGATCGTTGAAATTTTATCAGAAGTTTTATAATTTATTGAATTTCATCTAACTTTGATTTCAATACTTTGTTGACAAGTTTGGGATTTGCCTTTCCTTTTGTCTCTTTCATAACCTGTCCTACAAAAAACGCAAATAAATTGGTTTTACCGTTTTTATATGATTCAACTTCATTTTTATTTTTTTCAAGTATCTTAATAATTATTTTTTCTATAGTGCTGTTGTCGGTGATCTGTTTTAAATTTTCTTCTTCGATAATCTGATTCAAGCTTTTTTTACTTTCAAATGCTTTTTCAATAACATATTTTCCGATCTTACCGCTAATTTCATCATTATCTATTTTTAATAAAAACTGTCCAAGATCATAGGGTGTTATAATTATATTTTTAATTCCGCTTGAAGCATAACAGAGTATTTCGTTGAAAAACCAGTTTGCACAATTTCTTGGCTTATCATAAAATTTTAATACTTCTTCAAAATAATCCGCATAATCCGGATTTGTCATAAAAAGCTTTGCTTCATCTTCGCTAAATTGATATTTTTCAATATATTTCTTTTTCCTTTTCAACGGCAATTCAGGTAATACTTTATTATATGATTCTATCCAGTCTTTTGTTAAAACCAACGGAAGAAGATCCGGATCAGGGAAATATCTGTAATCATGCGACTCTTCTTTTGACCGCATTAAAATTGTTTTTTGAGAACTTTCATCCCAGAGTCTTGTCTCCTGAAATATTTCAAAACCGAATTTTTTCATTTTTTTTTGTCTTTTTATTTCAAAATCTATTGCTCTTTCAATTGCCTTAAATGAGTTCATGTTTTTTATTTCTGTTTTTGTCCCTAATATTGTTTCCCCTTTTTTCCTTATTGAAATATTGGCATCACATCTTAAACTTCCTTCCTCCATATTTCCGTCACAGATGCCAAGTGATACAAGTATAGCTCTGAGCATGATAACGTATTCTTTTGCCTCTTTGGCACTGTTTATATCCGGTTCTGTTACTATTTCTATTAAAGGAATGCCAGTCCTATTAAAATCGACAGCGCTTGCCTTTGACCCCCAAATACCGGGAGCGCCTATATGAACAAGCTTGCCTGCATCTTCTTCCATGTGTATCCTGTTAAGTCTGATTTTTTTAATTTTACCATCAATTTCAATTTCTATATAACCTTTTGAACATATCGGCTCTTCAAATTGTGAAATTTGATATGCTTTTGGAAGATCGGGATAAAAATAGTTTTTCCGTGCAAAAACGGAATGCATATTTATTTGACAATTTGCGCTAAGCCCTGCTTTAATTGCCATGTTTACAGCTTCCATGTTTAAAACAGGAAGTGAACCGGGTTGACCTGTACATACAGGACATGTGTTTGAATTGGGTTTTTTGCCAAATTCGGTTGAGCATGAACAAAAAAGTTTTGATTTTGTTTTTAATTGAGCATGTACTTCAAGACCTATAACTGCTTCGTATTCTTCATGGTCAATGATTTTTGCATTTGACATATCATGTGCACCGTTTTCGTCTGCTGTTCTTCCTTTTTGCGGAGGTACAATGAAACTCGTATCCTCGATAAGAGGAGCGTTGTTTAATAATTTGTCAAGATTATCCCATTTTTTCACTATATCATCTCTAAAATATACTTCTTTTTCAACAGCATGACTAGCGGCTTTTAAATTTTCAACCGGGAAATTATTTATTATTTCGGAATAATTCAAAAAATCTTCCAATTCTTTTTGAAATATTTTTCTCTCATCATCATCTAAAGTAATTGCTGACAATTTTATTAAGTTTTCAAAATCAAGATATTTATTTTTCTTCATATCATATCCTCGTAATAGTATTAAGGTGAGATCCTGTTTCTGTCTCTGGGAAAGAGAGTTGCTTCCCTGATATTTTTTAAATTTAACAGCTTCATGGTAATTCTCTCTAAGCCCATGCCAAGACCTCCGTGAGGCGGCATTCCGAATTCAAAACATTGCAGATAATCTTTAAATTCCTTTGGATTAAATCCTTTTTTTTTCATGCTTTTTTTAAGCATATTATAATCATGAATACGCTGACCTCCTGTTGTTATCTCCAGACCTTTAAATAAAAGGTCAAAAGATCTTGAATAACCGGGAAGTCTTTCATCAGGCATAGTATACATAGGTCGTTTTTTCATCGGGTACCCGATTATATAAACAAATGAAGACTTTTTTTCTTTTTCCATAAAATCACATATTACCCTTTCTCCTTCCGGTGAAATGTCACCGTCCATATCAGAAATGCCTGATTGTTCTGCTATGTTTAATGCTTCCAGAAAATGAATCCTTGGAATATTATCAGGTATAAGAATTTCAACATTAAATTCATCAAGGATTTCCCTTTGGCATTTGATAATTTCTTTGAACATATATTTTATTAATCCTTCCTGCATATCAATGATATCCTGTTCATCATTGATGAATCCCATTTCAATATCCATGCTTGTATATTCATTTAAATGGCGGTTAGTATTATGCATTTCGGCTCTGAAAACAGGACCTATTTCAAATACTCTTTCAAAACCGCTGCCTACCATTATTTGTTTATAAAACTGAGGTGATTGAGCCAAAAATGCATTCTTTTCAAAATATTTAACTTCAAAAATATTTGTTCCTCCCTCAGTGCCGCTTGATATTAATTTTGGTGTTTTAATTTCTGTAAAATTATTATTTCTTAAATATTCTGAAAAAAGTCTTATGAACTCTGACTGTATTTTGAATATTTTCAATGTTTTTGTGTTTCGTATTGAAATTGGTCTGTTTTCTAAAATTGTTGGAAGATTAATGTTATCATATGAAGCATAAATATTCAGGGGTATGTTGTTGTTTGCAAATGAAAGTATTTTGATTTCGTTTACTTTAATTTCTATATTTTCATAAGGACTTCTTTCCTCTTTTGCTGCCAGTCCTTTTATTTCAACTACGGTTTCCGGGGTGATTTTTTCGGTATTGATATTGGATTCTATGACAAGCTGTGTCATGCCTGTTCTGTCCCTTAATATGAAAAATTCAATGCCTCCTAAACTGTTGATTTTATGGATCCATCCTGATAAACAGACATATCTGTTGATATGATCTTTTAATTCATTGCATAAAACACGGTTAATACTAATTGTTCTGTTATTATAAGATTTCGAAATTTGCTTTATTTTATCCTTTGAATATATAACTGTTGGCTGTTCTGTTTCTTCATTTTTTTTGAATTTTTTACCTGAAAAGTTAAAAGTTTTTAATCTTTCAAGATCAGGAGTAAAATCGATTTTTATATCATCAGTTATTTTCTTACTTATTTGAAACAAAACATCCTCTTCAAGTGGTCTTCCCATTAATTGAATGCCAATAGGCATATTATTGATGACACCTGAAGGTATTGATATTGCCGGAACTCCGGCTAAATTTGCCAGGACTGTTGTTACATCTGACAAATACATTTTAAGAGGATCATTAATGCTCTCATTGAGATCATAAGCAATATCCGGAGTTGCGGGCATGGCAATTGCATCAAAATCAATGAAGACTTTTTTCAATTCATCCATTATATATTTTCTGATCTTTTGTGCTTTTCTATAGTATTCGTCATAATATCCTGATGATAATACAAAACTTCCCAATATTATTCTTTTTTTTACTTCTTTGCCGAAACCATTGGAACGTGTAGAATAGAGCATCTGTTCATAATTTTCCTGTTTTTGACTGCGGTATCCGTATTTTACCCCGTCATATCGTGATAAGTTTGAGCTTGCTTCTGCTGTTGCTATAAAATAATATGTAGAAATGACATATTGAAGGGCAGGGAAGGATATTTCTTTGATTACAGCGCCTTGATTTTGAAGTAAATCCAGTGTTTTAATAAAATTATCATGCACTTCTGATGAAATACCTTCTTTATATAATTCTGGAAATACAGCAATTTTTTTATTTTTAATATCTTTGCCAATTAATTTTGTATAATCTTTTTTTATTGCATTTATCGAAGTAGAATCGTTTTTATCAAAACCTGATATAAGGTTCAATAAAACCGCAAGACCATATATATCCTTTGATATCGGTCCGATCTGATCAAGCGAAGATGCATATGCAACCAGTCCGTATCTTGAAACCAGCCCATAAGTAGGCTTTAATCCTGTAACTCCGCAAAATGATGCAGGCTGTCTGATAGACCCTCCTGTGTCTGAGCCTAAAGCCAATACAGCCATTCCTGAGGATACTGCGGCTGCTGAACCTCCTGAAGAGCCGCCTGCAACCTTATCTGGATTCCACGGATTTTTGGAGTGCAAAAAAGCTGAAGTTTCTGTAGTTGACCCCATGGCAAATTCATCAAGATTGGTTTTACCGATTATTATTCCTCCGCCAGATATTATTGATTCAGTTACCGTAGCATTAAAAGGTGGATTGTAATTTTTTAAGATGTTTGATCCGCATGTGGTATTTATGCCTTTAACATGGATGTTATCTTTTACAGCTATAGGGATGCCATCGATCAGGCTCATCGGCATTTTGTTTTTCCATCTTTTATCACTTTCTATGGCTTTTTTAATAAGTTCCTTTTTATCAAATATTGAAATATATGATTCAATGATCTTATCATATTTATTTATTTGATCTACGGCATCTTCGATCAATTCCTTGCATGATATTTCATTTTTTTGAAGAAGATTTATTATATCATTGTAATTTAATTCACTGATCTTGTTCATATATTAATCTCACGATTTTATTTGTAAATTAACTATTTTATCATGTAGGGACAATAAAATTTTTTTAGTCCCTACAGAGAAAATAGATTTTATTAAATTCTATAACTTGAAATTAAATCTTAAATTCTTTAATTTTTTATAAAATTGTCAATAATTCCTGATATTTTGACATAGGCCATAGATCATCAGCAATTACAAGTTCTGCTGTATCTACTGCTTCTCTTAATTTTTCCAGTCCATTCTCACCCTTGTCAGCTATTTTAAGTGCTTTTTTGTGTAAATCAATTTCAGAAAAACATTCAGATACTGTTTTCTCAAATTCTACTGTATTGTTTTTGATCTGGGACAATATAGAATCTAATGATTTTACTTCATCTATCAACACTTTAGATGTCAAACCTGAAGATGCAACTGCTCCTGCAGCTTTTGCCATATCAGTTAAATGTCTGGCTGTTGCAGGCAGTATCATTGTTTTAGCGATATTTATTGCGGTTTTATATTCTATTTCTCTTATTTTCACGTAACTTTCAAGTTTTATTTCGATTTTTGAATGAAGTTCTCTTTTTGATAATATTTTATATTTTTCAAAAAGTTCAACTGTCTCTGGTTTTAAAAAATATTCAAGTGCAATAGGTGTATTTTTTGCATTAGGCAGATTTCTTTTTAAAGCTTCTTTGTGCCAATCTTCAGAATAGTTATTACCTTCAAATCTTACATGTTTTGTTTCCTGAAATATTTCCTTTAGAAGCTTGAATGCATTTGTTTTTACATCTCCGTTCATTTTTATTAATTTTTCATAAATATAATCATAACCGTAACATAGTATCAGATTTAATATGGTTGCCGGTTCTGCGCAATTCTGGCTTGAACCCACTGCCCTGAATTCAAATTTATTGCCTGTAAATGCTATAGGACTGGTTCTGTTTCTGTCGGAAATATCTTTGGATACTCTCGGTAAATTTTGTACTCCTGAATTAATATGTGCTATTTTATTTTCAGTAAAAGTGCTGATGCCTTCTATTTCGTTTAAAATTGCATCAAGATATTCTCCAAGATAGACAGACATGATGGCTGGAGGAGCTTCATTGGCACCTAGTCTGTAATCATTATTTGCGTCAGCTATACTTGCTCTCAACAAGCCGCCGAATTTATCAACGCCTTTTAAGATTGCTCCGATTGTAATTAAAAAACTCAAATTTTTAAGAGGAGATTTCGAAGGTTCAAGATAATTGGCGCCTGTATTATCGCCGATTGACCAATTTAAATGTTTTCCCGAACCATTAACACCTTTAAAGGGTTTTTCATTCAATAACATAACCATGCCGTGTTTTTCTGCAACTTTTTTCATAATTTCCATCTGCTGAAGATTATGATCTATTGCTAAATTTGCCTCTTCATAAAGCGGTGCAATTTCAAACTGATTGGGAGATACTTCATTATGTCTTGTTTTTGCTGGTATTCCTCGTCTGTAAAGTTCTCTGTCAAGGTCTTCCATAAATACAAAAACCTTATCTTTAATAGAGCCGAAATAATGATCTTCCATCTGCTGTCCTTTTGCAGGTGCAGCGCCGAACAAAGTTTTACCGCATACATGCAAATCAGGTCTTGTGTCATAAAGATCTTTTGAAACTAAAAAGTATTCCTGTTCAGGACCTGCATAAACTTTTATTCTTTTTGCAAGTCTGTTTCCTAAAAGTTTCTGCAGTTTGAAACAGCTGTCTTTAACTGCTTTTTGTGATCTTAATAATGGCGTCTTTATATCAAGGACTTCACCTGTCCATGACATATAAACCGATGGAATAACTAAAGTTGAGGTGTCTTCCGCTTTTATTAAAAAAGCAGGTGAGGTTGGATCCCATGCAGTGTAGCCTCTGGCTTCAAAAGTTGATCTTATTCCGCCTGATGGAAAGCTTGACGCATCCGGTTCGGACTGAATAAGCTGGTTAGCTGAGAATTTTTCAATTATTTCACCATCGTCATCATAACTGATGAACGCATCATGTTTTTCGGCTGTTCCTCCTCTTTGAGGCTGAAACCAGTGGGTAAAATGAGTTGCGCCGTTGTCCATTGCCCATTCTTTCATGGCATGCGCCACATCATAAGCTATAGAATGGTCCAGTGGTTCTTCATTTTCAATAGTAGCAATTAATTTTTCGTAAACAACTTTACTCAGACGTTCTTTCATCCTGGTTTTATTGAATGTTAATTCCCCGTAAATGGTACTTGCTTTTTCGCTTTTCATAGATTTATTCTCCTGTAGATAAAAAATATATTAAACCTTTTTTTAATAATGATATTTTAAATAATAAAAATCTTTAAATTAAATATAGTTGATAAAATTTAATTTGTCAATATAATATTTGATATTTTGCATATTTTTTTTAAATTTAACCCTTTAAATTATAAATTTATTAAAATTAGCATGTAAAATTTGAATATTTTCATCAAAAATGCTATTTTTTAATTTATAAAGATAATTTTAATCTTTAATGGTTATTTATTCAGAAAAACATAAATTCCTTGAAATTTAATGTCTGTATTTAATATTTTAAAATATTATAAAATCAATAATTTAAAAATATATCACAAATAATTATATAGTGATTTCAATTTATAATAAACCTTGTTAAATATAAAAAAAAATATTATATATTGTCTGATCATATTTATAAAATTATTTAAATGATTGATTTTGCATAATAATCAAATTATGTTGGATTTAAAAAAATGATTTTTTTTATTAATTTTAATATTTTATGAGGTGGTATGATGAAGAAAATTAAAATTTTAATAAAGCAATTTATTAAAAATTTATATATACATATTTCCAAATTTAAATTTTCTAAATTTAAATTTATCAACAATGAAACTTTTGCTGTTTCAAATGCATTACAAGATGCATTATATAATAGTAAAGATAAAGATGAAAATGAAATGATCAATAAAGTAGAGTCATTAAGAAAAAAATTAAATAATTCTAAAGAAAAGATTGAAATAACTGATTATGGTGCTGGAGAAAAAGAAAATAATTTAAATATAGAAAAGATTAATTTTAAAATTATAGGGAATTTATGCAGAAAAGCAAGCAAACCTTATTTCTGGGCTTTGTTTATTTTTAAATTGATCAGAAATTTAAAACCTACCCTTTGTTTAGAATTGGGTACTTTTATAGGAATTTCAGGAAGTTATATAGCCAGTGCTTTAAAGCTTAATAATAAAGGTAAATTAATAACTATTGAAGGCAACATGCCTTTTAGAGAAAAAGCAGTTGAAAATTTCAATAAATTAAATTTAAATAACATTGTAAGTATATGCGGCAGATTTCAAAATGTCCTTCCTGATATTTTAAGAAAGAACAATCCGATAGATTTTGCTTTTATCGACGGACATCACGATGAGCATGCAACTCAAGATTATTATAGAATGATTTTGCCTTATCTTTCAGACAATGCTGTTTTGGTTTTTGATGATATATCCTGGTCAGACGGTATGAAAAGAGCATGGAAAAATATATCTACAGATGAAAGAGTTAAGGTTTTTTTTGATCTGAGAAATTTGGGCGTTTGCATTATAAATGATAAAATAAAAAATAAAGAGTCTTTTAAACTAAAATTATTATAAATATTAATAAATAATATCATGAAAATTTCAATAAATATAGATTATCCTGTTTATTTTAACAATGAATATTTAAATTTTATAAAATTAAAAGAATTACTTAAAATATTAAACAAGATAGGTTTTACCCACATAAACATCAGTTCTGAATTTTCCAGATTTTTAATTAGTGAAGCTGACGAGATTTATTTGAATAAATTTAAAGGTTTATTGGCTGATTTTAATTTTAAGATTGACTGGATCCATGTACCTTTTTTTAATATCAATCTATATACAACTGATTATGAATTGTGGTCAGTGTCGGTTTCAGCGGCAAAAAAAGTGATTGATGTCGGAAGTTTTTTAAATGCAAAAAATGCCGTAATTCATCCTGTTATGGGGACACAGCTATTAACTTTAGATGATAATTGCATGCAATATCTTATAAAAGCATTTATAATATTATTTAATTACGGAAAAGAAAAAAATGTTACAACTGCAATCGAAAATTTAATTGACGATCCTGTCCATGATATAATTCAAAATGTTTTGGATAATATTCCTGAACTTTCTCTATGTTTTGATACAGGACATGCTGAAATTTCAGGTACATGGGAACTTTATTTTTCGAAATATGCGCATAGAATTTGTGCACTTCATATACATGATAATGACGGTAAAATTGATGATCATAGAATACCCGGAGACGGAGTTATTAATTATGAGAATTTTTTTTATTTATTACAAAAGAATAATTATTCAAATGTTTACGGTTTTGAATGTGTTCAGAAAAAATCAAATTTCCCCGGCACCCCAGAAGAGATTGCTTCCAGAATTTACAATTTTATAATTCAAAAAAATAAATAACATAAAAAAAAATAAATTATAAACAAATAAATCACTTAAGTTTTAATAAAAAAATATATTGACATAGTCTAATATAATATTTATATTAGCACATATTTTTTTTAGGATAATCATAAATGTTTTTCACAAAAAATTTTGGCATGGGCGGTATACATGCTGAGGATTTTAAATTCTTAACAAATCATAAAAAAATTGAAAATGCAGATGTACCCAATATAGCCTATATTCCTGTTAATCAGCATCTTGGCACACCAGCTGAAATAATAGTAAAAGAAGGACAGGAAGTTGAGGAAGGGCAGTTAATTGCAAAAGCTAACGGTTTCATTTCGAGTAATGTTCATTCTTCAATACCCGGAACTGTTATAAAGATAGAAGAAAGATTCACCAGCATAGGTAAAAGGAGTAAAGTAGTAGTTATACAGCTCAAAGGTGAATTCAAAAAGTCGGGTAAAATTCTTCAACTTGTTGACTGGAGAAGCAAATCCAAAGATTTTTTACTTGATAAAATTAAAGAATACGGCATTGTCGGTCTTGGCGGTGCAACTTTTCCTGCTCATGTTAAATTGTCAATTCCAAAAGATAAAAAAGTTGATACATTTATTGTTAACGGCGCTGAATGCGAACCTTTTTTAACAGCAGATCACAGACTGATGATTGATAAGAGTGAAGATTTACTGGAAGGTATAAGCATTATAAGTACAATACTGGAAAATCCAAAGGTTTATATAGGAATAGAAGAAAATAAAAAAGATGCAATAAAAAGATTGAAAATTTTATCCAGTAATAAATATAATATTAAAATTGTCCCTTTAAGAGTAAGGTATCCTCAGGGTGATGAAAAGCAATTGATAAAAGCAATAACAGGCAGGATCGTACCTGCAGGTAAAATACCTCTTGAAATAAATACAGTTGTACATAATGTTTCTACCGTAATAGCAATAAAAGAGGCTATAGTTAATGATAAACCTTTAATAGAAAGAGTCGTTACAGTTACAGGTTCAGGAATAAAAGAACCAAAGAATTTAAAAGTCAAAGTCGGTACTCCTGTAAAAGAGGTTATAAACGAATGCGGAGGTTTAAAGCCCGGTGTTAAAAAAGTTATAATAGGCGGACCGATGATGGGTTTTGCACAAATGGATCTGGAAGTGCCGGTTACAAAAGCATGCAGCGGGATATTGGCTTTTACAGATGAAGAATTAAGTTTTTATAAAACTGATTCTATTTGTATTAATTGCGGGCGTTGTGTAATATCATGTGCTTTTGGTCTGATGCCGACATATATAAATAAATTATTAAAGTATAAAAAATTTAAAGAAGTTATTGATGCCGGTTTATTAAACTGTAAAGAATGCGGATGCTGTTCATGGGTTTGTCCGGCACAGATACCTTTGGTTCAAAATTTCAAGCTTGGCAAAGATATAACAAAAAAATTAAAATTATATTGATAAAGGTTTTACATAATTATGGAAGAAAATATTAATAATCAACAACAGGTTACTGAAGAATCTGTTAAATATATAATTTCAACTTCACCTCATTTATATAAAAGAGAAACCACAAAAAATATTATGTGGCTTGTAAATCTAGCATTACTTCCTGCAGCAGTATTTGGCATATTTGCCTTTGGAATTTATACATTGTTCATAATTATGTCTTCCATAGCTGCTTCATTAGTGACAGAAGCGATTATATTAAAAATTCGTAAAAAAGATATATCTTTGGATGATGGTTCTGCAGTTTTGACAGGATTGCTCCTGGCTTTAAATATGCCGCCTGGAGTCCCTTTATATATACCGATAATATCATCAATTTTTGCTATTGGCATTGTTAAACAGGCTTTTGGGGGATTAGGTGAAAATTGGGCTAATCCGGCTATTGCAGGAAGAGTATTTGCATTGTTCGCTTGGAGTAAAAAAATGACTGTATGGGCATTGCCATTTACTGCTGATGCAGTCTCATCAGCCACACCATTAGGTGCTTATAAATCTGCATTATTACAGGGCAGTGTTACTGACGGTATTACAAAAGCAAGCGGTTTTATTGCAGGGATGTTTTCAGGTCCTCTTCAGGTATATCAAACAAGTGTCGGTAATTCCGATATTTCATATATAGATCTTTTCTTTGGATTTAAGGGAGGATGTATTGGTGAAATATCTGTATTCCTTTTATTGATTGGAGCAAGTTTTTTAATATATCGAAAAATTATAACTTTGGATATACCGTTATCGTATTTATTAACTGCTTTATTGATTGCATGGATTTTCGGCGGTGTGCAGCTTGGGAATGGATATTTTCAGGGTGATTTTTTATTTCATTTTCTTACCGGTGGTTTAGTACTTGGCGCTTTTTTTATGGCTACGGATATGGTAACAACTCCTATTACTATAAAAGGCAGAATAGTTTTTGGAATTGGCTGCGGAGTTATTACAATGCTGATCAGATTTTTAAGCGGTCTGCCGGAAGGGGTTAGTTTATCAATATTATTTATGAATATGATGACGCCTACATTGGACAGGATATTTAAAATAAAGCCTATGGGATATATAAAGGAAAACAAGAATAAATAAAGGAAAGATTAATGAATAATAAAGAATCGTTAACGCCATTAATTATATCATTAAGATTAACAATAATATGTTTTATAGCTGTCTCATTATTAATTTCAGTTAATGCATTGACAATTGGAAAAATACAGGAAAACAGTAAAACAGAAGAGGATAGGGCAAATAAATTCCTTTTTGCTAATGCTGTAAGTTTTAGTGAAAAACAGATATTTAGTTCTCTTAATGAAAAGGATAAAAAAATCATTTATTATTTTAAAGCTTTTGATGCCGGCAAAAATACACTTGGCTATGTTGTTTATAGTCAGGGAAGCGGTTTCGGAGGGGCAATGAAGGTTGGATTTTCAGTTGATACAGATATGAAAATAATAAAAATAAAATTAATGGATAATTCCGAAACACCTGGATATGGCAAAAAATATGAAATGGAAGAAAATGTGAAATTTTTTTATGGATCCAATACTAAGGAAAAACCGCTGCCAAATAATTTAGTTTCATTGTCTCCGGAAGATAAAGATACTGTAACATCTGCTACGATCAGTTTTAAGGGTATAGCAGGGGCATTGGAAAAAGGTGTAAATTTATTAAAAAATGAAATAAAATAATTTTTATGGAATAATTATTATGAGCAATATGATTAAGCAAGAAAATAGTTTATTAAAAGAATTTACAAAAGGCATAATTAAGGAAAATCCGAGCCTTATTATTTTACTTGGATTATGTCCGACTTTAGCAGTTACTACAAGTATAGCAAACGGAATAGGCATGGGCATTGCTGCTTCGGCAGTTTTGATCTGTTCAAATATAATGATTTCATTATTAAAAAACTATATACCTGAACAGGTTAGAATACCTGCTTATATAGTAGTTATTGCATCATTTGTAACAATAGTTGAAATGCTGATGAAGGCTTATGTGCCTCTTCTAGCAAAAACACTCGGAATATTTGTTCCATTAATTGTAGTTAACTGTATTATTTTAGGCAGAGCAGAAGCTTTCGCCAATAAAAAGAATGTTTTAGAATCAATAATGGATGCTCTAGGTATGGGACTTGGATTTACATTATCTCTTCTTTTAATCAGTATGATAAGAGAAATATTCGGTTACTGCTGGATTGATTTCAGAAATTATGGTGTTAAGGAAGTATTAACATTACCCGTAATAACCAAAGATTCAGAATTAATTATAGAATTATTCGGTAAAAAAATAGAATTTTATAAAGGGATATTTGTACTTGCAATGGCACCCGGCGCCTTTTTTGTTATAGGATTGATTTTAGCCGTCATTAATTATTTTAAATCGAAATTTGAAGATAAGGAGATTTTGTAATGGATCTTTTATTAAGATTTTTAGAGATTTCTATAGGAACTATATTTATTAATAATTTTGTTCTGTCAAAATTTCTTGGTCTGTGCCCTTTTATAGGTGTAAGCAAAAAACTTGATTCTGTATTAGGTATGGGATTGGCTGTAATGTTTGTTATGACCCTTTCAAGTTTCGTTACTTTTATTATATATAAGTATGTTTTAGAAAAATTTGCTTTAGAATATTTAAGAATAGTAACTTTTATTTTAGTAATCGCTGCTTTAGTGCAATTGGTTGAGATTATTTTGAAGAAAATTATGCCTCCATTATATGATGCACTTGGAATTTATCTTCCTCTAATAACGACAAATTGTGCTGTATTGGGTGTTGCTGAACTTAATATAAATCTCGGATATAATCTATTTGATTCAATTGTTCATGGTTTTATGGGTGGTGTAAGTTTTTTATTTGCAATGTTTATTATGGCTACTATAAGGGAAAAACTAGAATTTTCAGATATCCCGAAACCTTTTAAGGGTGTACCCATAGCTTTTATAACAGCAGGATTAATGGCTTTGGCATTTTTTGCTGCAGATAAAAATATTTTATCCATTTTTGTACAAAAGTAATTAGGATGGCATATGATTAGTATAGTTATAGGTTTGGTTTTACTGCTTTTATTGGGATTTATATTTGGACTAGGATTAGCTTTTGCAGGTGTTTTCTTTCATGTTAAGACCGATCCAAAATTTGATAAGATTTTATCTATATTACCAGGTATAAATTGTGGAGCTTGTGGTTATCCAGGCTGTGCAGGTTATGCAGATGCTCTGTCTAAAAAAGATGTTGAGATAAATCTTTGCACACCAGGCGGTAATGATGTCATGGAAAGAATAGGTTCAATACTAGGGAAAAAAGGCATAGCTAAATTAAAACTTGTGGCAAAAGTTTTCTGCTTAGGCGATGATGCAATCGCATTAAAGGATTATGAGTTCAATGGAGAAGAAGATTGTACTGCTGTAAGCAATTTGTTTGAGGGGGAAAAAAAATGCAAATACGGATGCGTCAGCAAGGGTAATTGTATCAGAGTTTGTCCTGTTGATGCTATTAAAAGAGATGAGTATAATAGAGTATGGATCAATGCGGATATCTGCATTGGCTGTGAAAGATGCGTTTCAATATGCCCGAAAAATGTTATTCACATGGTACCAAAAAACGGAGGTTATTTTGTAGCCTGTTCAAGCAAAGATCCAGGAAAACTTGTTAAACAAATATGCAAAAAAGGCTGTATTGGCTGCAAAATATGCGAAAAAACAGCAGGAGTTGATAGGATCAAAGTAGAAAATAATCTTGCAATTGTTAATTATGATTCTGATATTGATCTATATCAGGCAGCGGTAAAATGCCCTGCTGATGTAATTGTTCCGATCATCAATCAGACAAATTTTATGAAGGATAATAAGAAAAATAAAAGTGAAAAGAAAGAAAATTAATATAAATTTTTAAATTGAAATAATAATGCAGACTTATTTTATAAGAAGATTATTATTAATTATTCCGACTTTTTTGGGGATTACACTTTTAGTATTTACAATTACTAGATTAGTTCCTGGTGGACCTATTGAAAGAATAATTATGCAGGTCCAGCAGATGAATGCTGCCGAAAGAGGAAGCAGAATAAATTTTACTAAAACCAATCAATCTCAGCCTCTATCTGACGATCAATTAAATCAATTAAAAAAATATTACGGATTTGATAAGCCCATTTTTGTAAGTTATTTTATCTGGCTTGGCAAGATTTTAACAGGGGATTTTGGAAATTCAACAAGGTATTATGATCCTGTTTTAACAATGATTGTTGAAAGAATGCCAATATCATTATATTTTGGTTTTTTTTCATTAATAATTATTTATTCTATCTGTATTCCTTTAGGTATTATTAAAGCTATTAAACATAAAACAATTATAGATAATTCAACATCTGTGATTGTATTCATAGGATATGCAATACCAGGATGGGTTATAGGTATACTTCTATTGCTTCTTTTTGCTGCAAAATTTGAAATTTTTCCTTTGGGCGGATTTACAAGCGATAATTTTTTTGATCTAAATTTTTTTCATAAAATTTTAGACATACTATGGCATACAGCTCTTCCTTTATTTTCATATGTTTTTGGTTCTTTTGCTGTTTTAACTTTTTTAATGAAAAATACTTTAATGGATAATCTGGCTAGTGATTTTGTAAGAACAGCCATGTCAAAGGGATTAACCTTTAAAAGTGCCATATTTAAGCATGCATTAAGGAACAGTTTAATTCCTATTGCAACAGGTTTCGGTAATAATATATCAATAATTTTAACTGGTTCTTTTTTAATTGAAACTGTTTTTAATATTAATGGTATGGGATTATTAGGTTATGAATCAATTGTTGACAGGGATTATCCCGTTGTAATGGGTATTCTAGTTATTTCTTCACTTCTTTTTTTAACAGGTAATATTCTGTCTGACATATGTGTTGCAATTGTTGACCCGAGGGTACAATTTAAATGATAAGAATAAATCCCTTAACTTTAAATAAAATAAAACGTTTTAAATCTATTAAAAGAGGATATTATTCATTTATTATTTTTTTTATAATTATATTATTTACTTTATTTGCTGAGCTTTTTATCAATAACAGGGCTTTAATTGTATATTATAATAAAAAAATTTATTTTCCTGTCTACAATAAAATGTATCCTGGTAAAGTTTTTGGACTGGATTATGATTATGAAACAAATTACAGGGAATTAAAAAACAATTTTAGTAATTCTAGTTCAGACAACTGGGTTTTACTGCCAATTGTGCCTTTTAACAGTTATGAAAATGATTTAAAAGAAAATTTATATCCTCCATATCCGCCGTCATTAAAAGACAAACATTTTGTGGGAACGGATAAAGCAGGAAGAGATATACTTGCAAGACTTGTATATGGCTTCAGGCTGGCTTTATTATTTTCTTTTACTTTATTGATTATCAATTATATGATAGGGATATCTATAGGTTGTATTATGGGATATTTTGGTGGTGTTTTTGACATTGTTTTTCAGAGAATAATTGAAATCTGGTCAAATGTTCCCTTTTTATATGTTGTTATAATAATTTCCTCAATTGTTACACCTAATATAATGTTATTGATTTTAATTATGGTTTTTTTTCAATGGATAGGTATGACATGGGTCATGAGAACAATAACTTATAAAGAAAAAGAGAGAGATTATGTACTTGCCGCAAGATCACTAGGGGCAAGCAGCTCAAGGATCATTTTCAGGCATATTATACCGAACACGATTTCAATTATAATTACTTATGCACCATTTTCGATATCTTCAGGCATAATTACTTTAACGTCACTTGATTATCTCGGATTTGGTTTAAAACCTCCCTCACCAAGCTGGGGAGAATTATTACAGCAGGGATGGTCAAGCCTTCAAAGTTACTGGATTGCCGGTTCTGTTATTTCGGCAATGATACTTGTATTAACATTGGTAACTTTTATCGGTGAAGCTGTAAGAGAGGCTTTTGATCCGAAATTATTTACTACATATGAATAATAAAAGGAGATAATTAAAATGAAAAAATTAATAAATATTTTTTTGCCGATTTTAATTATATTTTTTATAATTATAATTTCTTGTAAAAAAACAGATTCTAATGTCAGTCAAGATTCAGAAGAAATATTTAAAGCTTTCTATTCTTCAGAACCAATACCTTCAGATATTATTTGGCTTACAAATGATACTGATTTAGAATTTGCATCACCTGAGGCTAAAAAAGGAGGAACTCTAAATTCTTTTATACTTTCGTTTCCAAATACTTTTAGAGTTGTCGGTCCAGATTCAAATAACAGTTTAAGAGGCTTAATATTAGATAATCAGTTATCATTGCTTGAGATGCATCCAAATAGTGAAAATTTAATTCCTTCGCTGGCTACTCATTGGGCTTTTGATAAAAATAAGAGAACAATGTATTTTAAGCTTGATAAAAATGCAAAATGGTCAGATGGAGTCTCTGTAACAGGACATGATTATGCATATACAATTGAATTTATGAGATCAAAGCATATTGTTGCACCCTGGTATAATGATTATTATACAAACTTCATAGAAAAAGTAATAGTATATGATGATTATACTATTTCAATTTCATTAAATAAACCACTTCCAGAATTATATTTATATCTAACTTTAAGTCCTACTCCGCGCCACTTTTATAAACAGTTAAACGAGGAATTTATCACAAAATATAACTGGTCTATTGTACCCAATACAGGACCTTATCAAATTACTAAATTTAATAAAGGAAAATTTATCATTTTTGAGCGAAAAAAAGACTGGTGGGCTAAAGATTTAAAATATTTTAAAAACAGATTTAATGCAGATAGAGTAATATTTAAGGTAATAAAGGATAATAATATTGCATGGGAATATTTTAAAAAAGGCAGTATCGATGTTTTTGGTTTAACAATACCGGATTACTGGTATGATAAAACAAAAGTGAAGGAATTTGAATATGGTTATATAAATAAGATATGGTTTTTTAATGATACCCCGCAGTCAGCAATGGGAATGTATTTAAATCAGGATAAAGAGATTTTTAAGGATAAAAATGTACGCTATGCATTTGCCCATGCAATGAATGTTGAGAAGGTTATTAAAACAGTTTTAAGAGATGATTATTTCAGGCTTGAAAACGGTTATGTCGGATATGGGAAATATTCAAATAACAAAATCAGGGCAAGAAGATTTGATCTTGATAAAGTTGACAATTATATGAAAAAATCTGGCTGGAATAGGGGAGATGACGGTATATGGATAAAAAACGGATTAAGATTTTCTGTAGATGTAGTTTATAGTCAGGAAGAACATACAAAGCGTCTTGTTGTATTAAAGGAAGAAGCAAAAAAAGCCGGCGTAGAATTGAATTTGGATAGATTGGATCCTGCAACTTCTTATAAAAAAATCCTGGAAAAGAAGCATGATGTCGCATGGATGGGATGGAGTACATCATCAAGACCAAGATTCTGGGAACATTATCATTCTGATAATGCACATAAACCCCAGACAAATAATGTAACAAATAATGATGATAAAGAACTTGATATATTAATTGATCAATACAGAAATTCCATTGATGAAAATGAAAGAATAAAATTATCATTAATTCTCCAGGAAAAGATTTATAATATAGGTGATTTTGTTCCAACTTTTATGATTCCTTATGTCAGAGAAGCTTACTGGAGATGGATTAAATTGCCAAAAAAATTTGGAACAAAAGTTACAGATAATTTATTTGATCCTTTTAATACTTCCTATGGAGGTTTATTCTGGATAGATGAAAATATAAAGAAAGAGACTCTGGATGCTTTAAAGTCAGGTATAAAATTTGAACCTGTCACAATAGTTGATGAAACTTATAAAATGGATATTATAAAATAATTTACAGGAATATAAAAAAATTGGGAAAAGATTATATTTTAGAAATAAAAGGTTTGGTCACTTCTTTTAATACAGAATCCGGAAGGATAAATGCTGTAGAAGATATAACCTTTAAACTTAAGAAGGGAAAAAGTTTAGGTCTTGTAGGTGAGTCTGGGTGTGGAAAGAGTGTAACAGCTCTATCTATTTTAAGATTAATTCCAAAACCTGCTGGAAATATTAATAGCGGCGAAGTGTTGTTTAAAAATAATGATCTTTTAAAAATCAATCCTGATGAAATGCATAAAATTCGTGGTTCAAAAATAGCCATGATATTTCAGGAGCCAATGACTGCACTTAATCCTGTTCATAAAATAGGTAAACAGATAACAGAAATGCTTGATCTTCATAAACCTGAAATGACAAAAAACGAAAAAAATAAAAAAGCACTTGATTTATTAAATAAAGTCGGCATCCCTGATCCTGAAAGAAGATTAAATGAATATCCGCATCAGCTTTCTGGAGGAATTCGTCAGAGGGTAATGATCGCAATGGCATTATCATGTGATCCGGAAGTATTAATTGCCGATGAACCGACAACCGCTCTTGATGTAACAATTCAAGCTCAGATACTTGATTTAATAAAGGTACTTCAAAAAGAAAATAATATGTCAATTATATTTATCACACATGATTTGGGTGTAATTGCACAGATGTGCGAAGATGTAGTTGTAATGTATGCAGGGAAGATTGCTGAAATTGCACCTGTTACTGAATTGTTTAAAAATCCCATGCATCCTTATACTAAAGGATTATTGGAAAGCATTCCAAAGCTTGATAATATTCCAAAAACAAAATTAAATACTATAAAAGGTGTTGTTCCTGCATTAAATGAGCTTCCCAAAGGCTGCAGGTTTCAAAACAGATGCCCCTATGTAATGGATATATGCAAAAATGATCCTCCAGTGTTTATTGTTAAAAATAATCATAAAGCAAGCTGTTTTTTATTACAGGGAAAATTTAGAAATGAATAGTTATTTATTGGAAGTAAAAAACTTAAAAAAATATTTTTTTATCAGAGGTGGTGTTTTTTGGAAGGAAGTTGGTAAGGTTTATGCTGTTGATGATGTTTCATTTTATGTAAAAGAAGGGGAAACTTTAGGTCTTGTGGGAGAATCGGGTTGTGGTAAAACTACCTTAGGCAGGGTAATAAATTATTTATATAAACCAACTTACGGTGTAATTAAATTTACTAATATAGATCTTATAAAATTAAAGCATAATGACCTGCAGAATCTCAGACATAATATTCAGATGATATTTCAAGATCCTTATGAATCATTGAATCCCCGTCATACAGTTGAATATATTCTGGAAGAACCTTTTTTAATACATAAAACTTTTATAAAAGAAAGAAAATTAAAAATTCTTGATCTATTGGACAAAGTTGGTTTACCAAAAAACTCATTAAAACGATATCCTCATGAATTTAGTGGTGGTCAACGACAACGTATTGGAATAGCGAGAGCCTTAGCGCTAAACCCTAAATTGATAATCTGTGATGAACCAGTATCTGCTCTTGATGTTTCTATCCAGTCCCAAATTATTAATTTATTGCTGGAATTACAGGAAAGTTTAAATCTAACCTATATTTTTATAGCGCATGATTTATCGATTGTTAAACATATTTCGGATAGAGTTGCAGTAATGTATCTGGGTAAAATTGTTGAACTTACAGATTCTAAAATTATATATTCAAATCCAGTACATCCTTATACTAAAGCATTGATTTCAGCAATTCCTATTCCAGATCCATCTAAAAAGTATAATAAAATTATTTTAAAGGGTGAACCCCCATCCTCATCAAATCCACCAAAAGGCTGCAGGTTTCATACAAGGTGTCCATATGTTATTGATATATGTAAAATAAAAGAACCAGAATTAATTGATATCAATGATAATATCGAAATAGAACATCTTGCCGCATGCCATAGAAGTCAGGAGATAATTTCTGGAAAAATTTGATTGCTTTTCACCTCTCCAGCTTTTCAAAGATAATTGCATAAATTGAGTTCAAATACGGCTCGACTTCTTTTTTAAAGCTTTCATATGAATAATTTAAGTAGATATATGAGAGATAAAAATTACCTTTTAAATAATATAAAAGACCAATATAATAAGAAATCCTGTTTAATAGATTTTCCGGTATAAGCTCTAATGTGAGATTTTCGAATATATTTAATGCAAGGTCATATTCTTTATTATTGAAATATATTATGGCATTTTTGTACTCATTTTTATAATCTTCAGTTTCAAATATAACTTCATTATTCAAAATATTAGCTTCTAAAAGATTGTATTTTGATTTAAGTTCCTGTTCATAATTGTAATATATGTCTTTATACAATAATTTATCATCTTCAATGATTTCTTTTGTTTTTTTTGTATAATCAATTTTTTTTGGATTAAACATAACCTGAGGATCAACAAATGATTTTCCTGTTACAGGGTCATTTTTTATTGATAGTAAAGGTAATGGAATAAAGTAATCAATTGAAAAATTTTTTAAAGTGAAATCTTCGCCTCTTATCATGACTGGATTTGTTGAAATATTAATATCAGATATAAATTTTTTCTCTTTTTCATTTTCAACAAAAATTGCGTAATAATATGTAATGTTTGGAAGCGGAACATCAATGTATGATTTTGATTCGATATTCAATGTTGCAATTTTTATTGATGATTGTAAAATTTTGTCATTTTCAATAGGATTAATATTTCTATAGATCAGTACTTTTGTAGATGTTTCACTGGATTTTTCATAATCCCAATTTATATCTATATAACTGTTTTTTGATGATACTTTTAATGATTTTATTGTAAAAAAGTCTTCTTTTTGAATAACAGCAGGTTTTAATGTATAATTTCGATATGGAATAAGAACTATATAATCATTATTTGTATTTTTGTTAGTAATGATTACTGAGTAATAATAGCTTCCTTCGGATTCTAGTGTATCAGTATATTTTTCTTCCTGTTTTTTTAATACAGCAATTTTTTGGCTTGTAAAAATTTTAGGATTAGTGTCAATTATAGAATTGGAACGATATATTGTTAAATATTGATCAAAGTTTGAAGGATTTTCCCACTGAATTAAAACTTTTGCATTTGAAACTTCAAAAGAAATATTAGAGATAAATGGTGCATCAATAATTTCCTGAGAATTAAGATTTAATATAAATAATAATAGCGTAATAATAATTATTAATTTTTTCATATAATTAAATATCGGATAATTTGTTAATTATTATTTAATTATATATAATTAAATTTAATTTATAAATATATTTTTTTGTTCCTTTTATTTTTTTATAATTTTAATAGCAATTGTTAAATTATATTTATTAATCAATTATTAAAAATCAGCTATATTTATTTCTTTCACTAAGTAATTATATTCTTTATTATTAATTGAGAACTTTACTTCTTCATTTATTTTTTTATCCAATAAATTTAATCCCAATGGTGATTGATAAGATATAATATTTTTTTCAGTTTGTGATTCCCATGGTCCCAATATTGTATATTCAATGTCCTTATTTTGTATTAAATCATTTAGTTTAACTTTTGTACCGAAACTTATAGTATCACCAGATATATCTGATATTTTGATAATCTGAACTTTTGAAAGATCATTCATTAATTTGTTAAGTTTATTATTAAGAAAAGTCTGTTGTTCTTTAGCAGCCTTATATTCCGCGTTTTCTCTTAAGTCCCCCTTTTCCATTGCAAAACCTATTTCTTTGGAGTTTTCAGGTATCTCAATATCTTTTATATGAATCATTTCCTTGTATACTCTTTCATAACTTTCTTGAGTTGTAAGAATTTTATCACCTATACTTAACTTTGATATTTTGCTGTCAAATTTTAAAACTTTATCAGCATCAATATCCGGATAGAGTTTGGCGATTTTATCCTTAATCATGACAACATATTCACTGTCTAAATAAATCAATTCATCAATAATTCCATAGAGCCTTTTTGAAAATTCCTTATCAGCTTTTTCTATATAATTAATTAAAAAATTGTTGTTTGTAAGATAATCTTTTAACTGTTTAACAAGTCTTTTATTTTTAACTAGTTCTTTTTTATTATTTATGTTCTTTGTTGTAATTTCTATCAAATGAAGCACTGAAAAAACTATATTATCAATATTAATGCTGAGTTTTTCAATTAAATTTTTTTCAAGAACATTTGTAACGATCCAAAAGAATGCATCTGAATATTCTTTATATCGGGTAATTAAATCTTTTATTATTTTTTCAATAATACTAAAATCTTTATATAAGATTTCATCATAAATGAATTTATTTGGGAAAAGATAAAATAATTTTATAAAAAAATCAATCCACTCATCAGTTGATTTTTTTATCTGGATTAAAAATTCCTTTTTAAAATCAGATGTTGGCAATTCTGAATAAATTTTAATAGGATCTTCTAAATTAATAAAATAATCATTGAAAGAATAGGGAATAGACTGTTTGATAAAAGTATATTTGGTTATCACATCTTTTACAAGTATATAACTTATTATAGTATTTTCATTAACGTTGTTTTTTGAATTTAAAAAGGATGAAAAATAAGAAAGCATTTCTTCAAGAAAGTCAGGGTCGGGTTCTGGTTCTGTATATTCTAGATAATCAAGAATTAAATTTAATCTTTGACCATAATCTCTGGCATTTTTAAAAGATTCAAAGGTTTTTTCTTCAAATGTTTGGGGTTTTTCCCTTACTTCAAATGTATTGTTGGAATTCATGCTGGTTCCAAAAGTAGGATCAGTTTTAAGTATTTTTTTTGCCTGATTCCACCATGATGACCATTTTGATTCTTGTATTACATCCGGAACAAGTTCTTCCTGTATATTTTTTAAAGTAGCCTGATTATTGTAACTTTGTATAATTATTTTTAATGCCCAGAGAATATCTTCCTTGACTTTTTTCTTTAATAAATCAATATTTTTTAATTTTAAAATCCATATATGATTCTTTGGAAGTATCTGTAATGAACTTAATGCCATTTTTAGAGACATTTTATGTTCTTTTTTATTTTGAAAATTAATTGTAAAAATATCTTTTGAAACATCTACAATTCTTCCTATACCCCAGCTTCTGTGATAAACAAAATTTCCTTTATCAAAAGCTATATGTTTTTCAAAACTGTCTAATGCATCAAATATATTTCTCCAAGAGCCTTCAAGATTGCTGATTCTTATATATTCTTCAAGTTGAGAATGATCTTTGTATTTTTTTCTATAGATGTTTACTATTTCTTTTCTTGCCAGTTCATCAGAATTTGATTTATCCAATATGAGTTTTAAGACTTTTATACTGGAATCATAATCGTCCTTAGCAATTGTATTCTGATATAATAATTTTAAAAGTTCAATAGATCTTTCAATACTGAAGTTTTTTGAAATCTTTTGATCCAAATTAAAATAGTAATCATTACCGATGTTTTCAAAAGTTAAGAGTTTTTTCCAAAGTTCTTCAACCTGTATAAAGTTCTTAGATAAAATAAATCTGTTTATAGCCTTTTTATAGTAGGTAACAGCATCTTCAATTTCATTGTTTTCTTCTCTTATCTTAGCCAGATTAACAACAATTTCCGCTTCTTCATAATCAACTTTTATTAATCTTTCCCAAAGCGGGGGCAATTCATCTTTTCTATTTAGATTAATATATGTTGTAATTAAAGTTTTTAATAATATTTTATCTTCTACATAAGTAAGAGCTTTTAAACATAAATATTCAACAATATTCCATTTTAAATTATCTGAAAATATTTTTATTAAACTGTAGATCATAAGTTCATCTATGATTTTTTCTTCAAGCTGAATGATTGAATTGACGTACAAAGCAACTATAGAATTTTTATTATGCTTTAAATATTCATCACCGATGTCCTTAATTTCGTTGAGCATGTTATTTATTTTAAATTCATTAATCAGCTCATTTAATTTTTCAAAATTTGTAATAGTATAATTATTAATTGTAGCTCTTGTCCATTTTTCTTCATTGAGCATTGTTTCGAATTTTTCAATTATTTTTTCTTTCAATTTTATCTCCTATTTCATATTTTTAAAAAAAATATTATATATATGTTCAGATGTATTTTTTATTTTATATTCGATCTCAGAGAGATCACTTTTGTCTTTTTTATAATATTTTACAAAATCATAATACCATAAGCACAAATTCAATAATTTTGATTTTAAAATATTATCATCATCCAAAGTTGAACCAAAATTATTTTCTATAGATAAAATTTCTTTTTTTATTTTTGCAGCTTCGATCGGGAGCAATTCCCGATAAATATTTAATATACCTAATATTCTACCGTAAACAGGTATCCAATAATTAATTTCATTACTTGATATTTTATAATCTTTAATTTTTGCAATTATATAATTAATAATATTTGAATCAAGTAAGTTCAATTCAATTGATGAAGGATCTATAAAAAAAGCTTCTCTGAATAATAATTTTGCCTTTTTTTCTTCATCAATCAGAGCATAGCAATCAGCCAGCTGACACATAACATTTGAGTTGTCATTTTCATAACTCATTGCTTCTGCTAAATTTTTTATTGCTTCGGTATAATTTCCAATTTTTTTATAACATAATGCAATATTAAAAGTTATATCTAAATCAAATATTTTATTTTCTAATTTTACTTTTTTAAATTCATCTAAAGCTGTGTTAAATATAAAATGCATTATATTTGTCGTAACTTTAGATTGAATATTTTTAATTGTTTGTATAAAATTTTCAAATTTAAACCATTCTTCTAATAAGGTTTTACCTTTTTTATAAGATTCATTTAAATTATTAAATTTATTTAATCTTGCTATCCAATACTTGCAGCATTTTATGCCGGATTCGGCGATTAAGTTTGAATAATTTTGTTTTAATGCATTGTTAAATGAAATAATTGCCCTGTTAAATTCGCCGATTTTTAACAAATCCAATGAACTATTAATTAAATTTACTAAATCTAAGTCATTTTTAATTTTTTCATTTTTAAATGTCATTTCAAATTATTTTTTTATAATTAAAAACTATTTTAACATTTATACAGAGAATGTCAATATAAATAAAACTGTATAAAGTTGATTTGTTAATTTAAAATATTATTATTTGCAAAGCCGCTGTCTTGTTTTCGATAGCGATAGTTTTTGCGCAAAAAATAGCGCAAATTACGTAAAGATACACTTTAGTAAATTATTCAGCATCTTTAAAAATAAGCAATATTAATTTATAAAAAAAAATGTAATTAATTATAATGTTATGTTTGACATTTTATTGATTATACTATAAACTTTACCTGATATTTTTTTAAAAACAGGTTTTTATGGCTCAGCATTTAATACAGAAAAATTACAGCTTTATACAAAAACTTCCCGAATGGGCAAAGACCTTTGCTATTAAATATTGTTCAAATACTGCAAGTACTTATATTTTTCATGGAAATATAAGGGATTTTTTAGCCCAGAGAACCGGAGTAAGTGAGTTTAAATTTGTGGAAATTCAGGATTATATCGCTGATGTTTTATTCGGCTACAAGGGCAGGATTGTCTGCTTTGACCGATCTTCAGGTATAGGATTTGTTGAAAACCCTTTTAATAAAACAGGTTCATCCACAAAACAAGATTTTGTAAATTCTTTATCAGGATATCTGCCGGATGAAAGCGATACAAGGAAACTGTTTACAAGAAAAGTAACTGCTGCCTTTGAATTAATTGAAAAATATTTTTATAGAAAGATCAAACAAAAAGAAAGAGTTGTTTTTATTGTTGATTTTGCAGAAACTATAATACCTACAAATATCGGATCATCTTATTCAGAGGATGACAGATTCAGTTTTGTTACAATAAAAAGATGGGCTTATAATCCTATTTTTATCCATAAGGATGTAACAACTATTTTACTCACAGAAAATCTATCCGAATTAAATCAAAATCTTGTCAAATGTCCCAATGTTATAAGCATACATGTACCTTTACCTGATGAAAAAACAAGATTTAATTTTCTGGAGTTCAATAAACGGGAAGGGAAACTTTATCTGGAACCCGGTTTGACAGAATCAACTGTTGCAAAGATCACCGGTGGATTAAATTTGGTAAATATAAACCAGATTATTGCAGAGAGTTATCAGGAAAAGAAAAATATTTCAATGGAATATTTACGAAAAAGAAAAAAGGAACTGATTGAAGCGGAATCTGCAGGATTACTGGAAATCATAAAATCCGACAGTGATCTTAGTATGGTAAGCGGGCATGAGTATGTAAAAAAAGCATTAAAAAGATCTGCAGAAAATATAAAACATGGAAGACTCGATGTTTTGCCTATGGGTTATCTAATAGCAGGACCTGTAGGGACAGGTAAATCATATCTTGTATCATGCTTTACAGGAGAGATAGGTATACCGGTGGTAAGATTTTTAAACTTCAGATCAAAATATGTAGGTGTAACAGAGAGCAATATTGAAAAGATATTGGATATTTTAAAAGCTATGGCTCCTGTTGCTGTTATGATCGATGAAGCAGATGCTGTTTTGGGCGACAGGAACATGGATGGCGACAGTGGTACTTCCAACAGGGTTTTTGCGCAACTTTCATCGTTTATGGGAAATACAGATTACAGAGGAAAAATCATCTGGTTTTTAATAACATGCAGACCAGATTTATTACCGATCGATATAAAACGTCAGGGCAGATGTGAAGAGCATTTTGCACTTTTTTATCCGGCTACTCTTGAGGAAAGAGAAGATCTTTTTAAAATCATGCTGAAAAAATTAAATATAAATACCAATATCAAATATGATGATGATATATTTAAAAAGCAAAAATATCAATATTCAGGTGCGGATATTGAAGCTATTTTGGTAAGAGCTAAAAGCATAAGTGTATCCGACGGTTTGGATTATGTTGACAATGAACATATAAATGAAGCTATCAATAATTTTATACCTGCAGTTTATCCGTATGAAGTAGAACTGCAGAATCTTGTATCAGTACTGGAATGCACTCATGTAAATATGATACCTCAAAAGTATGCAGCTATGCCTAAAATAAAGATTGCTGAAGCTATCAGAGAGATAAAGGCAATTTTAGGGGAAAGAAGCTAGATTTTTATTTTTTCAAAAGTCCTGTCGGATTTATATATGTAAGCATCTATAAATTCATCCGGGGGATTGTTTTTCCAGTCTGAAAAGGATAATCTTGAAAAGTAAAATTCTTCATTGGTTTTTTTATAAAGGTAGATAATTTCTCCTGGAATTTTTTGAAAATTGCATTTAACCTTATGCAGTTCAAGGTCTTTATATGTCTGTTCAATAATTTTTTTTGCTTCTTCTTTTAACCTGTTAATCTCTTTTAATATCAAATCTAATTTTCCATTAATATTTATTTTAATTATTTCTTCGGATCGTTCGATTTCTTTTGCTAAGTCTATAAGTGATATGGGAGGATCCAATGTTCTTGAAGGATAATTTATGATATTTTTATTTTTAATTACAGGTTCTTTTTTATTATGCATATTTTTTAATATATTTTATATCATTAATTTTATTTTTTTTCAAATTTATAACATTTAGGGTAAAGAATTATTACAAATAAATGGATTTATATATGAAAGTAATATTAAATTTTTTTAAAAAAATATTTTTATAAATATTTGGAAATAGAGTTTTAAAAAGATTGCTGAGAAATATTTTAACGAAAGTTTTTTAAGAAATTTTGTTTTCCCTATGATATTCACATTAATAATTTTAAAGGAGCATAAACATGAAAAAATATTTTAAATTTATTATAATTATTATATCCATGTCGAATTCATGTTCAAATTATATTGATGAAAATTTGCATTTAAAAAAAGCCGATTTAAAAATCATAATGAACAATGAATTGAATAATGCTGTTTATCATCATATTTTTTTGGAAAATATTGATATTAAAGACAAATCTTTACATCAATATTATTATGATTTTAAAGACTATTTAGAGCTTTCAGTCAGCTATGGTAGTTACAATTTATATTATTTTGGTCTGTCATATAAAAATGAAACATCAATGAATGTCATAAATTATTCATATATAAAAAATATTAAAGTAAATAAAGATTTAAATTTATCAATGAAGATAGAAAAATTTGAACCTCAGTATTCACTGAATATTGAAGATAATATTATAACCATTATGATTGATGTAAAAGATGTTTCTGATTTTTTTGCTTTGTCGTCAGTATCAATAAAACAGGGAAGCGACAGATACAGAAGCTCTGAGTTTGAATATAATGAAAGTATGAAAAACTATATAACTTCAGTTCAAAAACAATATTTTGGCGATTGGTACATGAATTTAAGTTTTTATATGAAATATAAATTTGAAAAAAGTATATTGATGAATGAAAATATTAAACTCAGTACTTCATATTATCCGGATAATTTTTTAAAAACTTTTCTGGAGTAATTAAATTAAAAGGTATAATGGCTTTTAATGCGTAAAAAGCGATAGTTTTTATGCGCCAAAATAAAGTGAAAAAATAATTATCAATATTTAAAAAAAGATAAAATGAAAATTTGAGATCAAATTAAAAGAGAGTTTTAAAATAATTCGATAGCTCTCTTATAATATTATTACATTTTTACTTGCAGATTCATTTAATAAAATTAAAGCTGTTTCTCTTTTCTGCCATGTAATTAAATTTTTATCGATAATTTTTATCGGATTATTTGTAAGATACAGAACATTCAAATTTGTTTTTTCTTTTATATCATACGGAATATATGAGATGTAATTGTTTTTTAGGGAAAGTTCGCTTAATTTATTTTTTAATAGATACAATGATTCAGGAAAAGAATATAATAGATTGTCATCCAGATATAATTTTTTCAGATTATTTAAATATATTATATAAGTGGGAATAGTGTTTATTTTATTGCCGTTCAGCCATAAATTTTCCAGGGAGGAGATTTTGCAGATAGGATATGGACAATGTGTAAGATTGTTTCTTGAGATGTTGAGATTTCTCAGTGATATTATATTTTCTGTATCTTCCGGGAAATATATAATGTTATTGTCCTGAAGTTCCAATGTATTTAAAGAAGTACATTTTGAAATAACATTATTTATCTTTGTGATTTTATTATTGCCGGCTTTAATCGTAATTATATTTATTGTAAATATTTCATTGGGCAGTGATGAAAGCTGATTATTTTCAAGGTTTATATATAGAAGGGAGGGATTATAATATGACGGGATTTTGGTGAGTTTGTTATTTGAAAGATCAAGGTATTTTAAATTATAAAGATCGATAAAATCTTCTGATATATCTGTTAATTCGTTATTTGAAATATAAAGTTCTTTTAATTTTACCAGATTATTAATACCATCAGGAATCTCGAAGATTTTATTATGCGAAAGATATAATTTTTCCAATGACTTTATGTTTAAAATGTTTTTTGGAAAGGTTAACAGTTCATTATTGTTTAGATTAATTTGCAGAAGCTTGTTGTTGTTTTTAATAAAGTTTGGAATTTTTGAAATTTTATTATCGCTCAAATCCAGAGTCTCTAAATTTTTCATGTATGAAATTATTTCTGGAAATTCTGTTAAACTAAGATCATTGAATGAAATTGAAGTGATCTTCAACATATTTTTCTGGTTGATGTGGTTTATCTGCTGTTTTAAAATTTTTTTTATATCTTTATTTTTAACCTTAATCTGACAATTGACCGAAGATAAGATATAAAAAAGGACAACTGCAAATAATAAAATATTAATATTTTTCACTTTCATCTTTACTTTCCTTAATGGTTTAAACTTTAAAAAAAAAATTATTAATTAATAAAAAGTCAACTAAAAAGTTCAAGTTTATATATTAAAAAGATCATTATATAAGGTTTAACATATTTAAAAAACTCTGATCTTTTTTTATTTCTATATTTAATTATATTTTTTATATATTGTTCTTTTTCTGTTGAAAAATTTTTGATCTTTTTATTAATCCAGTCTTTACTGTTATCTGGAAGCTTATCAATTGAATTTTTTAAAATATCTATAATTTGCTGATTTAAGCATAATTTTGTATGAGATCTGTATCTGAATAATATCTTAAAAAATGCAATTGTCTTTTCAATCTCCAGTGATATAACTTTTTCTGTTAAATCTTCTATAAAGCTGTTGAAATTTTTATTTACTTTTTCTGTATCATTTAATAATGTATCAATAAAATTATCATATCTGTTTTTTATATATGATTCAATTGAGTTGTTATTTTTATCTTCCTCATTATCCCTCTGCTGAATAGTTTGATCCTTTAATTTTTCCAATAGTTCTTTGATCATTGTTTCTTCCTGTCCGGGGATTACCGCGCCTTCTTCTGGATTATAAGTATTAATAAAACTTGAACAGTCATTGTCCGTTTGAATGGAGTAATTTTTACATGCTTCAATGATCGCCATTATAAGATATGCCATTCTTTTATCATTTGACCGCTGTTTAATGAATTCTAAAAGTATAAAATGCATTGCCTTTAATATTGTATTATCATAAAAATCGAACTTATTTTCAAGTGAAGGATAAATAATTGTTGAATAAACCATAACCCATTGCAGAAAATTGGAAATAATATCAGACTGCCCCAAGTCATTTTTCCCTGCGTCTTTATGCAGGACATTGAGCATTCTAAGCTGTACTAAAATAGGTTCGATTAATGTTGAATCAAAATTTTGATCAGAAATTTCAGATTGTAAATTTAATTCTTCTTTTAAGCTGGATAAATCTACACTATAATTATAACAGACTCTGTTTATTGACAATAACCATAATGCAACTCTTTTATTGTTTTCTTCAAACCTGATATATTCGCCTAAGAGGTCGTGGATCAGGGTCATTTCATTTGATGTTAAATTATTAATATTGATATTCTTGCCAAACCAGTTAGCGCAAAATTTATCAATAATTTTATAAAAATAATTGATTTCTTCTTTACTTGCATTAAAATATTCCAAGGCATCTAAAATAGGTTTTATGATACTTTTATCTTCCATAAATTTTCCTATTATGCTTTTTAAATACCGACTGCTTTTCTGACTTCCTGCATTGTTTTTACAGCTTCAGTTCTTGCTTTTTCGGCACCTTTTTTTAATATTAATTCGACATAATCGAGATTATTTTTTAATTCATTGTATTTTTTTCTCGGTTTTTCGAAAAATTCAAAAAATTTATTTAATAGTTCTTTTTTTGCATGCCCGTATCCATATCCGCCTTTTAAATAATTTTCACGCATTTTACTGATTTCATCTTTAGTTGCAAGAAGTTTATATAATGCAAAAACATTGCACTTTTCAGGATCTTTTGGCTTTTCCAATGGTGTTGAGTCGGTGACAATACTCATGATTTTATTTTTAATAGTCTTTTCATCATCAAACATAGTAATATGATTATCATAAGATTTGCTCATTTTTCTTCCGTCTATGCCCGGAACAACGGCAGTATCCTCATTTAATCTTATATCGGGTACTTTTAATATTTCTCCAAAGGTATTGTTGAATTTTATTGCAATGTCGCGTGTTACTTCAACATGCTGTTTTTGATCTTTACCTACAGGTACAATATCTGATTTATAGATCAAAATATCCGACGCCATCAGTACAGGGTAGGCAAATAGACCATGGTCAGGAGACATACCATTTGCAATTTTATCCTTATATGAATGACATCTTTCCAATAGTCCCATAGGTGTTATTGTTGATAATATCCATGTAAGTTCGCAGACTTCTGGTATATCTGATTGCTTAAAAAGCGTTACTTTTTCTGTATCAAGTCCTATTGCAAGATAATTTAATGCAACGTCAATTGTATTGTTCCTTAATAAATTTTTATCTTTAATACTTGTCATTGCATGATAATTTGCAATAAAAATAAATGATTCACATTCATCCTGAAGCTCCAGATATTGTTTCATTGCGCCAAAATAATTACCTATATGCAGTGTACCGGAAGGCTGGATGCCAGATAAGACTATTTTTTTCATAAATATATTAACACCTTTTATTATTATTTATAAATGTAACATTATAAAATTATTAACCCGCAATTGATAATGCGGGTTAATAAAAATATTTTTTTATATTGAACTAAATTTTTTATAAAAATCATGCTTTTGTTTTTTTAAAGTTATTGCCTGTTCATATAATGCATCCGCCTGTTCAGGGAACTGTATTTTTAAAGCGGTGTATCTTGTTTCATTCATCAGGAAGTCAAGCATGTTTGTTGTCGGATCTTTTGATTCATAGATAAAAGGATTTTTACCTTCCAATGACAAGGCAGGGTTATATCTATATAAAGGCCAATAGCCAGAAGAGACAGCAATTTTTTCTTCTTCGATACTTCGTCCCATACCGTTTAAAAGTCCATGGTTAATACATGGTGAATAAGCTATAATCAATGAAGGACCGTTATAAGCTTCTGCTTCAATAAATGCTTTAACAGCCTGGCTCATGTTAGCGCCAAGAGAAATTGAAGCAACATAAACATAACCGTAGCTCATACATATTAAACCAAGATCTTTTTTTGCTGTTCTTTTTCCTGCTTCGGCAAATCTTGCTATTGAACCAAAAGGAGTAGCCTTGGATGACTGACCTCCAGTATTTGAATAAACTTCAGTATCAAGAACAAGAATATTTACATTTCTGTTCATTGCAACAACATGATCCAGTCCGCCGTAGCCTATATCATAAGCCCAACCGTCACCGCCAATTGCCCAGATTGATTTATCAACTATATAATCTTTAAATTCATTTATTCTGCCAATCCACCATGCTGCATCGCCTTTTGCATCTTTTAAAGCAGCAGGAAGAAGTTTTTTTATTTTGTCTGAATTTTTAATTGCCTCATCATCAGTATTATCCCAAATCTCTATTTGTTTTTTTAATGCATCAGTAAGTTCTTTTGTTGTTCCTAAAGATAAAACCTTTTCAATGCTGTGCTTTAAATATTTTCTGTTGGCATCAACAGCAAGCCTCATTCCGTATGCATATTCTGCATTATCTTCAAAAAGTGAATTGCCCCATGCAGGACCTCTACCTTCTTTCGATTTTGCATAAGGTATTGTCGGAAAGGTTCCGCCATAGATAGAGGAACATCCGGTTGCATTTGCTGCGATCATTCTCTCACCGAATAATTGTGTTGCAAGCTTGACATACGGCGTTTCACCGCATCCTGCACAGGCACCTGAAAATTCAAACAGCGGTTTTTTAAACTGTGTGCCTTTAAACTGAGTGATTTGAGTCCCGTCAAGTATATTATCAGGCAGTTCATCAAAAAAAGCAACATTGTCATTTTCTCCTGCTTTTCTTTCTGTATCAATCGGAGAGAACTCAAGTGCCTTTTTACTCTGTTTACCGGGACATGTGTTTGCGCAATTTCCGCAGCCTGTACAATCTTCAATATAAATTTGTATCTTATATTCAAGATTTTTATCATTTTTGGTTGTTGATTTTAATGTTTTGAAAGATTTTGGAGCATTTTTTAAATTTTCAGGTTCAATCTGTTTTGCTCTGATCGCTGCATGAGGACAAACTAATGAACACTGATTACACTGTATGCAGTTTTCACTAATCCATTTCGGCACATATGGTGCTATACCGCGTTTTTCAAGTTTTGTGGTCGCTGTAGGCAGCATACCGTCAATTGAAAAATCAGCCAGATCTTTTGTACTGATTGTATCTCCTTTAAGCCTCATTGTTTTTTCAATGATTCTTTTTTCATATTCTCCTGCATCATCAGGTATAAGTTTTGGTTCTGTGAATGATTTTTTAATATCTGTAACTTTTTCAGGGACTTTGATTTCTTCCAAAGCTTCTTCTGATTTATCTACCGCTTTCCAGTTCATTTCTACGATCTGTTGTCCTTTTTTTCCATAGCTTTTTTCAATATATTTTTTGATTAAAGATATTGCTTCTTTTTTATCCAGAATGCCTGATATTATAAAAAATGCAGCCTGCATAACAGTGTTGATCCTTCCGCCCAAGCCGACTTCACCTGCTATTTTTAATGCATTAATGTTGTAAAATTTGATTTTTTTATTGATAATGGTTTCCTGCATATCACGTGTTAAGTGTTCAAATACCTCTTCATTAGGGTACTCTGAATTCAACAGGAATATCCCTCCTTCTTTTAATTCTTTCAGCATGTCATATCTTCCTATATATGCAGGATTGTGGCATGCTACAAAGTCTGCAGTTGCTATGAGATATGGAGACTGTATCTTTGATTTACCGAATCTTAAATAACTTATTGTAATACCGCCTGATTTCTTTGAGTCGTAGCTGAAATACCCTTGAGCATTCATGTCCGTATAATCCCCGATAATTTTTATCGAGTTCTTATTTGCCCCTACGGTTCCGTCTGAACCCAGACCCCAGAAGATACATCTTATAACATCTTCAGGTTCTGTTGAAATTATTTCTTTAATTTTAAGTGATCTATTGCTCAAATCATCATCAATACCCACTGTAAAGTTATGAAATGCTTCACCATCAAGATGATCATATACAGCATTGACCATGGAAGGAGTAAATTCTTTAGATGAAAGTCCGTATCTGCCTCCAATGATTTTAATGTTTTTACCTTCTAGTGCAGTAACAACATCAAGATATAAAGGTTCGCCTATGGCGCCCGGTTCTTTTGTTCTGTCCAGTACAGCTATTTTTTTAACTGTTTTAGGGACAGCATTGATAAAATCTTTTACTGAGAATGGTCTGTAAAGTCTAACCTTTATTAAACCAACTTTTTCACCTTTTTTTACAAGATAATTTACTGTTTCTTCAATTGTATCACAACCTGATCCCATTGCAATAATGATTTTTTCTGCATTCGGATCACCGAAATAATCAAAAAGGTGATAATGTCTGCCAATTTTTTCACCGACTTTATCCATATATTTCTGAACTATCTCAGGCACGGCTTCATAAACTTTATTTTGAGCTTCCCTTCCCTGGAAATATACGTCTGGTGCCTGCTGTGCTACTTTTACCATAGGTCTTTCAGAGTTCAATGATCTATTTCTGAAATTTTCTATATATTTCATATCCACAAGGGATTTCATTGTTTCATAATCTATCATTTCAACTTTTTGTATTTCATGAGAAGTTCTAAAGCCATCAAAAAAGTTTAAAAAGGGTATAGAAGCTTCAAGTGTAGCAAGATGTGAAACAACTGCAAGATCCATTGTTTCCTGAATGGAAGATGCTGCAATAAGAGAAAAACCTGTTTGTCTAACTGCCATCACATCTGAATGATCACCAAAAATTGATAATGACTGTATAGCTAAAGATCTTGCTGATACATGAAATACTGTCGGCAGTAATTCTCCGGCTATTTTATACATGCTGGGTACCATTAAAAGCAAGCCCTGAGCAGCAGTAAATGTAGTTGACATTGTTCCTCCTGTCAATACACCATGAACAGCTCCTGCAGCTCCTGCTTCAGATTGCATTTCAGCAACCTGCAGAACTTGTCCAAATATATTTTTTTGTCCCTGAGTTGCCCACAAATCGCAATATTCGCCCATTGTTGAAGAGGGAGTTATCGGATAAATTGCCGCAACTTCACTGAATGCATAAGCCACATAAGCTGCTGCAAAATTACCATCAATTGTTTGTTTTTTTGCCATTTTATTTTACTCCTTATATGAATAGAAATGATTAAATTTGGATGTAATAAATATATGTAATATATATTAATTTTAAGCCAATATATAATAATAAAAAATGTCAATATTATCAATTGAAATGTGTGAAATTTTTGAAAATTTTACTAATTTTATAAGATATTTCTAAAAACCAGTCAAAGATGTTTTTGAAAAACTATTAAAATCAATTTCTCTCCTTATAAATGTTACTACAAAAAAGAAGTTTTTTCAAAGTACCCTATAAAAAGTAATCAGATAATAAATTTTTCCATTGGTTTCCTGCCTGGATTTATAGGAAAATTATTGGTAAAACCGAACGTGATTAAACCCGACAATTCGTATTTTTTTGGTGGAGGATATTTAGTTGTGATTTTTTTCTCGGCAATAAGAGGTCCGGTCAAGGGACAGCTTGAAATACCGAGGGTATAAGCTGATAGCATCATATTTTGCATTACCATACCTAGACTTAACAAAGAACCTTCACCTTTATAAAAATTTAATTTTGATTTAAAGAAATTTCTTAAGATTTTTCTTGGTTTTATTGAATATAATAAAATCACACAAGGTGAATTCTTTAAGAAAGTAAAATTTTTGCTGTACTCTTTAAAACTTTGTTTCAAAAAGCCGTCATCAAGTTTAATAAGATATTCGTCAATTTCATTTTTTATTATTAAAGTCAGGTCATATATTTCATTTTGATCATCTATAATTTTGAACTTCCATCCTTGAGTATTTGTAGGACTTGGAGCCTGAATACCTGCATTAATGATTTTTAAAATGTCATCTTGAGAAACTTTTTTGTTATTATAAATTCTAATGCTTCTTTTGTTTTTCAGGAAATTTAAGTAATCATTGTATAGAAAGACATCTTTAGTTTTTGACATTATATTTTATTTTATAAAAAAAAGTTAAAAATGAATTTTTGTTATTGATAAAAATATACAATAAGAAATTAAAAAAGTATATATAAAATTTTTTATGATTTAAAATCATTTACTTTTATAGTATTATCATTTTTCTTTTTATGTTTTCATCTGCTATTTTTAATTGACTAATTTTTGAATAATGAGTAATATTATACAATTATTGATTAAACGGTTTTTGTTAAATTAGTTAAATATTTAGCACAAATAAATAGTTAATTTATAATAATTAATCTTTTTATTATTAAATTTTAGTAACATTGAACATTTTTTGAATAGAAAATTGAGGTTGTAATTTGAAAGTTGTTTTTACGCCTGACAGCTGGGAAGATTATCTTTATTGGCAAAATACCGATAAAAAGATTTTAAAAAAAATTAATAATTTAATTCAGGATATTCAAAGAACTCAGTTATCTGGTCTAGAATATGAAGGAATGGGCAGACCGGAACCTTTAAAATTTAATTTGTGCAATTTCTGGTCAAGAAGAATTGATAAAGAACATCGTCTGGTATATCTGATTGAAGATGACTGTATTCGTATAGTATCCTGCAGGCATCATTATTAAGTTCGAAACTAGCTCGAGAATTTCTCACTGATGCATTGAGTTCACAAAGTGTAGAGATTTCGGGACTTTGTGTAACATAATTTAATTTAATCTCATTTTTTTTTTAAAAGAAATAAAGAATTATAACATTTTGGATATTAATATTTTCAAGGAGATTTTTATGATAAACCGCTTGAAAACTATTGAATATCATTTTGTCCTTAATGATTCTTTAAAAAATAAACTTATGACCATCAGTGAGAATTTTAAACTTAAATTATCTAAAACAGTTATATTTATTTTAGAAAACATGACACCTTTATTTAATAAAATGCATTTACTGTATAAAGAGGAAAATAATGCTGTTGAAATAGTAAACTGGAATTGTCATTTGCATGTTTATATAAACAGAAGCAAAGAGGAATTGTATAATAAACTAAAAACTATACATAAAGATAACAATACGTATTCCATTGCATCACAGTTAAGATATATAATAAAAGTTTTCATTAGAGGTGTGGAGAGATATGGGCTAAGTAGGTTTTTAAAGATATTGAAAAAAGCTGAAGAAAAATGGAAAAATATAAAAAGAAATGAAAAGATATGGCATAAAAAGGTGATGGTAAGACAATTGTCGTTGAAAAAACATTTTGCCGTACAATATGACAGGAAATATTCTGTAATTTTAATAAAATTACTTAATTAATCTTCTTTCATTTATTAAAACTTATTATTATATTTTTAATTAAGTTCATTTATCAAAAAACATAAATATCTCAATTTTTTCAATCATATGGATGCTTGAAGTGTAAACACATCCCAGAGCGAAGTCATATCTGGGGACTGTCAGGTTACATTTTCCCAAAGTGATAGGTATCGTCTATTATGCGCTTAGATACTTTCAGGTGACCTTATTTTTTATATTTTGGTTTCGGCTTGCATTTTACGAATTTCAAGTTTTTTGAATCCGTTATGTCCCATGGATTTTTATTGTCGGATATGATTGTGACATTGGTAAAAGTCGAGTCATTTAAATTTTTTATTTTTGCTCCGACTGTATTTTTTAATGTTATATTTTCAAAATTAATATTTGTATTCGGTAAATCCTTAAGTCCGTCAATGTAAATTCCAAACATATTATTCTCTTCACTGACAATGTTTTTTATGGTAATATTTTTGAACTGCCCTGCAGTTTCAGCAGGTTTTGCTTTTGTTTGGGTATATTTGCTGTCGAATATTATTGATTCCATTTTTATTTTTTTCATAACTATGTCCCTGATCAAAATATTTTCTGCTCCGCCGCCTATTATTTTTGATGTTTTAAATCTTATGCCCCTGTCTGTTCCGTTGAATATGCAGTCTTCTATAAGTACATTTTTGATCCATCCGCTGGTATAGCTTCCAAAAACAACTCCTCCATGACCCCTTTTGGTTTCACAGTTAAAAACTCTTATGTTTGAGCAGGGTATGTTTTCTTGAACTCCGTAATAACAAAAACCCGCATTGAAATTTATACAGTCATCTCCTGTATCAAAAAAAGAATTGAAGACATTTATATTCTCACTGACTGCAAGATCAACTCCGTCGGCATTGTGAATATCATAAGTCTTTACGTCAATGCCGTCTATTGTAATATTTTTGCAGTAACTAATGAAAATAGTATGTTCTGCAGGATTTATTAATTTTATGCCGCCTATATATAAATTATTAACACCTTTTATTGTTATCAAATCTGCTCTGGCAGGATCACTTTTTAACTTCATCTGCTTAAGTGCTAATTCTGTAAGAGCAGGATCTTTTGATAATGCTCCTCCGTTTACTGTACCTGTACCGTAAATTTTTATGTTTTTTAATGATCCATAATCAGTTGTATATGCATTTATCAATCCCATATAATTATTGGTTTCATAATAAGGGAATCTTTTACTTGTAAAAGGATAATCTTCAACATTATCACTGCCTGAGAGTGTACCCTGTATTTTTAAATTGATATTGCTTTTTAAAAATATTGCTCCTGATAAAAATACTCCTTCTGGAATAAAAATTATACTGTCGTTTTTACATTCATCTATGGCTTTTTGTATAAATTTTGTATTGAGAGTTTTTCCGTCGCCTTTTGCGCCATAGGCTGTTATATCGATTACTTTTAAAGGTTTCAAAGTAGCAACTGATATTTTATTACTCTCTGCTGATTGATTATTGTTTATATCCTTTGATTTTATAAAAAAAGAATAAGTTGTATTTGGGGACAGATCTGATGCAGTAAAATTTAATTTAGTACTGTTTGCAATTAATTTATCATCCTGATAGATATCATAACTTGCAATATTTGAATATTCTGCAGGTTTATTCCAAATCAAGGTGATTGAATTGTCTGATGCGCCCATAAAAGGAACCGAGAGATTTTCTGGCGGAAGTAAAACTGTTTTTGTATTCTTTTTTGCTGAAATTATAAAGAGAAAAGTACATGTTAAAATCAGGATTTTTTTGAAATAAAAGTTTTTTTTCATTTATACCTCATTTGTAATAAATAGTTATTTTTGATAAAATAAATATTTTTATTTTAAAAGTCAAATTTTATATTATAAAACAATTCGAATTATTAACTGATTTTTATATAATCCCGTCTTGTATCTTTTTAATTTCATCTCTGATTACAGCAGCTTTTTCAAATTCAAGATTTTTTGCACATTCCAGCATTTGCTCTTCTAAGATTTTTATTAATTCATTCTTTTCTTTTTTATTGAAAAGATTATATTTTCTTTTTAATACTTCAAGTTCAAACTCCTCTTCTTTTCGTTCGAGTTCTTTTTTCCGCTCTAATATTGCTTCAACTTTTTTAACTATTGATTTTGGAGTTATATTATTGGTTTTATTATATTCAATCTGATATTTTCTTCTGCGGTCTGTTTCATTTAGTGCTTCTGTCATGGCTTCGGACATTCTGTCTGCATACATTATCACTTTGCCGTTTATATTTCTTGCGGCTCTGCCTATGGTTTGTATCAAAGATATGGCGGACCTTAAAAAACCGATCTTATCTGCATCAAGTATGGCAACTAAAGAAACTTCGGGCAGATCCAGTCCCTCGCGTAATAAATTGATCCCTACAAGTACATCGAATTTTCCGTTCCTTAAATCATGGATTATTTCGACTCTCTCAATGGTTTCTATTTCAGAATGCAGATATGTAACCTTGATTCCGTTATCCGCAAGATATTCCGTTAAATCTTCAGCCATCTTTTTAGTCAGTGTTGTTACAAGCACCCTCTCATTTCTGTCAGTTGTGATTTTTATTTCATTTAAAAGATCGTCTATCTGTCCCTCTGTCCCTTTAACGATTATCTCGGGGTCAACAAGCCCTGTAGGTCTTATAAGTTGTTCCACAATAACTTGAGATTTTTCTCTTTCATATTCTCTTGGGGTGGCTGAAACAAAAACTGCTTTATTAATAAGAGATTCAAATTCTTCAAAATAAAGAGGTCTGTTATCAAGAGCCGAAGGAAGTCTGAATCCGTATTCAATCAGAGAAGTTTTCCTTGATTTATCCCCCTGGTACATACCTCCGATCTGAGGGATTGTAACATGGGATTCATCTATGAATATTAAAAAATCATTCTTAAAAAAATCAATCAATGTGGATGGCCTTGATCCTGATTTTCTTCCTGCAAAGTATCTTGAATAATTTTCTATGCCTTTACAGTATCCGATCTCCTGGATCATATCAAGATCATATTCGGTTTTCATCCTTAATCTTTTTGCTTCAAGTTCTTTGTTTTCTTTTAAAAGTTCTTCCACTCTCATTTCAAGGTCTTCCTTTATTAAAGGGATTACACTTTTTATTGTTTCTCTCTGTGTAACAAAATGTTTTGCAGGGAAAATCATTATTTTATCAATTTCTTTTATCAGGCTGTTGTTTAAAATATCGATTTTATGGATTTTATCAATTTCATTTCCCCAGAATTCTATCCTTATACCTGTTTCTAGGTAAGCAGGAAATAAATCGATTATATCGCCTCTAACTCTTAGACTGCCTCTTTGAAATACTGCATCATCACGAGAATATTGGATTTCAATTAGTTTTTTGATAAAATCATCCCTGTCCAATTTCATTCGTTTTTGTATTTCTATGCTTAAGTTTTTATAGTCTTCGGGATTACCCAATCCATAAATACATGATACTGTAGCTACTATTATTACATCATTTCTTTCAAGAAGCGCACTTGTTGCTGCAAGTCTCATCCTGTCAATTTCATCGTTTATAGAGGAATCTTTTTCGATATAAAGATCCCTTGCTGCAACATATGCTTCAGGCTGATAATAATCATAATAGCTTACAAAATATTCCACTGCATTTTCAGGGAAAAAATCCTTGAACTCCCTGTAAAGCTGGGCAGAGAGCGTTTTATTATGTGAAATTATAAGAGTAGGTTTTTGCACCCTTTCAATGACCTTAGCCATTGTGAATGTCTTGCCAGAACCTGTAACGCCTAAAAGAGTTTGAAATTTAACGTTATTTTTAATATTATTTGATAATTTTTCAATAGCTTCTTCCTGATCGCCTGCAGGTTGAAAACTTGATTTCACTTTAAATTTATTCATAATATGACCTTCTGCATTTCATATTGCTGATTATCAATGTAAAATCCGTTGTCTGTGAATAATTTTGAAATGTAATTATCCTTATAATAGCCGTTAGCCTGAACGATATTTTCATTCTTCAATAAACCTGTTAAAAAAAATCTGAATAAAAAATCATAATTTTTTTTTAACGACAAATCATGCAATTGCATATAATTTTTATTTCGCGATACTACTGCATACCCTGCAATGCTTTTGGATACTTTAATGATAAAAAGATCGGGATCATAAAACTCAAATTTATTAATAAGGCAGTTCAGCTGTTTTTGCCATGGTAGTTTTTCATTTAAATGAAAGTTTTTATGGATTATACTAAATCCGAATTTATCCGTATTTATTATTTGGACATCATTAAAATATTCTTTACTGTAAAATGAATTCTTTTCACTCCTGAAGTTGTTTATTTCGTTTATTATTTTAAAACCTTCTGATTTATAAAGATTTATGGCATAATTATTGTCCTTTAATACATCCAGCGATACTTTATTGACACTGTTTTCATTGAGCAGAGACAACCCCTTCTGCATCAACACTCTCCCGTATCCCATGCTTCTGAATTCTTTTTTAATACCAAGTGCCGGTATATATCCTTCATTTTTTTTTATAGTACTTAAAAAAATACCAATAGGTTCATTTTTTCCCAACAACAGGAATGAGGTTTTTTCACTAGCATTTAAATATTTAATGAAGTTTATGAAATCTTTAAGTTTTATTATTTCATTAAAATAATAATCGGATAATGAATCGGTAAAAATTTTAAAAAAAAGTTCAAGATTATTATTGTCTAAAAATAAATAATTACTGCCCATAATATTATTAAAAATACCTGAATTTATTATTAATTTCTATAAAAAATTTATAAATTTTAATATAAAAATAAAATTATTTTTGTTAATATGCTTATAAATTAATTTTTTATTTATTATTGGTTGTTCAATGTACAAAAAGATTATTATTATTAACTTTTTATTATTATTATTTTCTTTTAAATTTTATTCCCAGCAGACAGATTCTAAAAGCTTTTTATTATTGCCTGGGAGTAAAGTCTATTCTAGAGTATTTTTATTCTATTTTCCGTTATCAGATGAATATAATATATACTTTGGATTTCAAAAAAATACTTTTAATCTGGAAATTCTAATAAAAAAAGATGATATAAAAAAGGAGCCTTTTACCCCTAAATATTTTGAATCAGAGATATTGTTCACAATAAAAAAAATATCATATAACAAAAGCGGCAGATATGTTCTTCCTGTATCCATAAGATGTAATCAGAAATTCATTGAGAAGAAGGTTATATTTTCTATATTTTTTAAGGATAATGTAATGATAATTAATGGTGCCTTTAATGATTTATATATAAAAGACATTACAAATAATGAATATTTTAAAAAGAGATATAATTGGAAATACCAGATATATTTTGACATAAGACTGCAGTTAGGCGAGAATTTAATAGAAGATATGAAAAAAACTCTTAGTAATTAATCTTTTTAGCCCAGTTGTCTCTGAAAGTTTTAGCATTTTTTTGAATCCATTCAAAAACACATTGATTTGAGTCAATATACGGCATTTCCTTTAATCTGATTTCTTTATATTTGTTGATTTCAGAGATTTGTTTTTTCATGTAAGATTTAAAATCTTTTAAATATAATTTTCTTTCGCAGTTAGTTGAACAATGATTCCCCATTATACTCCCTCCCCAATATATCATTATTATATTATCGGAATTATAAAAATGTCAATAAATATTATAAAAAAAATAAAAATAAATTTAACTTTAAATATCATAATATATTTTATATACTTAAATAAATTTGAGTAAAAAATTTATTTTTTATTTTTAAAATTACGAAGATTAAATTGGAATATAAGATTAAATTTTAAAAGATTTTTTCTTGTAAATTTAAGAAGGATTTAACATTTATTGATGAAAATATAAAATAAATGTTAAAAGTTAAAAGATCATTTTTATTGAATTTTGTTAAAAAAAAATTTTGATTGGGCAATTGATTCTTTAAAATGGTCTGATTATTTGCTTAATTTATTAATATAAATACTATGATGATAAAAAATATATTTATAATTATATTAAAATATTTATTGATATTTATTGCATTGTTTATTATTTTATTTGCATTGGTATTTATCATAAAGATTTTTTCTGTTTTGTTTATTATTTCCGGGTACCATAAAATAACGAATGTTTTTTGGTCCATTGCGATACCTGCTTTTTATCATACTTTTTTTAATTCATTGATAATATCCATTTTTGTATTTGATCTGATGATTTATAATAATCTTAGAAGGAACAGGTTTATAGCATTTTTTATTCCATTGATTATATCTTCAATTTTTATTTATCTGGTTTTATTTTATTTAAAACCATCTTATCAAGACCTTAATTTTAATAAGGTAAATGATGCAAGATTATATTTTCAAAAAAAGGTGTTTTTTGAATATAAAGACAAAAAGTTTTTCTTTAATGATATTTATCAGGATAATATCAAAAAAATAATCATTTTGGATGATAGAAAACTGAATATTGTTCAAAGTGCCGATGTAAATTTTTTTGAAGATCAGGTAACTGTTAATTATATTGACAATAATAATAATGCAAGAAGTATTTATTTTGATAAGGATCAATTAGGTGAATATAAATCATTCTCAAAATTCAACAGATTTAATTTATTGAATCTGTTTGAAAGTATAAGTTATAAATTCATATTTTCCTCAAATATATATATAAATTTATTTTTGTGGTTATCGGCATCTTTTTTTTTATTGTCATTTACTCTAATTTTCAAGTTTAAAAATTACAAATTTTTAACTTTTATTTATAATATAATATTTTTATTATTCTTTTATTATGGATTTATTTTTATTTTTGACCTCTATAATAAATTATTTTTAAATATTCTATCAAGGTCTGTATTAAGGGATATTTTTTTAGCTTTATTTTTATTATTTTGTTCATTAATTTTACAATCAATAAGAATTGTATTCTTAAAAAAACAGGATGAGGATTAAATTAGGTGACAACAAGAGAAAATTTATCAAGGATTTTTAGAAAAACATATTTGTCATTACTTTTTATTTTAATTGTCAGCATTATCATATTTATTATTATTTCTTATTATCATTTTTATGTGAATAGAATAATACCTAAATATGATCAAAGTTATTTATATAATAAAACTGATATAGTAGAAGACAAAATTCATAATGTTTTACGCAATGATTTTATTTTCATTAATACATTATCTTTACTGTTTAAAAATTTATTTTTCATAATATTATTATTTTCAAGTTTATGTTTTTCTTTTTTTATAAATCAAAATGATTTAATAAATAGCGATGGTGGTCAAAACCTCTTTTCACAAATTGTTTCAAGAGGTCTTTATATTATAATTTTTTTTAACATAATTTATTATTTTTCTCTTGATTTTTTAAACAAGCCGATTCAAAAAAAGATTGAATCAATAAAAAATGACACGACAATTTCAATAAATCTTTTAAAAAAAGGAAATGAAGAATATTTCAAAAAAAATTATATAGATTCACTGAATTATTATATAAACTATATAAATTTGATTGAAAATGATGATATTATAAAAGACAGGATAAGAGAAATTAATAATACCATTAAAGGTGCAGAATTTGATAAAAATAAAAAAAATGCTGAATTAGAAAAAAAGAATAATGAATATAAAGATGTAACTTCAACAATAACAGAATATAATAAATTAGCAAAAATTTATTATGAAAAAAAAGATTATGCTTCTGCTTTATATTATTACAAGTATGTTGCTGAAACTAGAGGCAGTGAAAGAGCTGATGCATTAAAAAAAATACAATCAATAAAACAGATATTAAATTATCAGAAAAATCTGAATGAAAGTACTAATGTAATAGATACTAATAAATTAGATGAAAATTTAAAAAAGATCTATGTTTTAAAGGAAAGAGCTGATAATTATTTTAATAAAAATGATTATCAAAAAGCATATTTTATTTATAATGATATATTGGAAATAAACCAGAATCTTCGTGATATAGCTGATAAAAAACAGCTGTCATTATCAAAATTAAAAGAAACAGCAGGAGAAATATCAGAATTTAATTTAGCCAGATTTTATCCGAAGCAGTATGATTTTATTTTTTTTATAGGACCTAATGATTTTTTACATATAGAGGAAATATCAAAATTTTTTAATTATTTTTATTGTTACAACATCAGGATATATAATATAAACAATGATTTTAAAGTTAATTATATAATAGAATCTAAATACGGAATAACAAAGTCTGACAATAAAATAAGTTTGTATACTTTTTCTCAATCAAACAGGAATGAAGAATATTATCCGAGTATTATTGTGAATAATAAAAGACAAAGATATGATAAAATTTTTATAGAAATACCAGTCAGTTTGAACAATTTATTTGAATTTTCTTATAATTATGAAAAAACATTGAACACTTCAATCATAAGTTTGTTTAGCTTAAGAAAAATTTCGGCAAACAAAAATTCTAAAAATAAAAATGATAATTATTCTATTGGTTTGAATAAACATCTTATTGAAACTGCAATATTGGATAAAGTATCCAGATTATTTTTGTTTTTTGCAATTAATTTGATAATGATCAGTATTGCATGGAGATTTAGATCTACTTATATTAATAAATTTCCTATAATATTTTATCTTTTTTTATTGATAATACCGGTTTTTATATATTATTTTATCAATTTTATACTCTCATCAATTACTTTGATCATTTCTGTATTGCTTTTAATAATAAATTTCAATATTTTATTAATTTTTTGCATTGTTATTAATATAATTATAGTTTTGATCAGTATTTTTTTAATAGCAAGCTGTAGAAGTTGATAATGATGAAATTGTTGAACAATGATATAGTTTTATAATGAAAAGAATTAAAACATGATTAATAAAAAGAATAAAAAATAATCTTGACAACAAATAAGAAAATAAAGTAATTTTTTTTAAATGGGAAAAGAAACCAAAAAACAAACAATTAATATCGAAGCCGGAAGAACTGAAAAGAATTACTGGCTTGATATATGGAAATACAGGGAACTTTTTTATTTCTTGTCATGGCGTGATATAATAGTAAGATATAAGCAGACAGCTGTTGGTTTGGCTTGGAGTATAATCAGACCTCTTTTAACGTTATTAATTTTTACTGTAGTTTTTGGCAAATTGGCAAAATTACCATCTGAAGGAATACCCTATTCAATATTGGTTTTTTCCGGTTTATTGCCATGGAGTTTTTTTTCCAATTCATTTTCAGAATCAAGCAATAGTTTAATCACAAATTCCAATCTGATTTCAAAAGTTTATTTTCCTAAAATCATTATACCAATAAGTTCAATAGTAACCTGTTTTGTAGACTTTATAATTAATTTCATTTTATTACTTGGTTTAATGCTTTTTTTTAGATTTATACCCAAAGCTACTATTCTTTTAGTTCCTGTATTTTTTTTCATAGGATTTTTATTTATCACCGGTTTCAGCTTATATGTTGCATCATTAAATGTAAAATACAGGGATTTTAGATATATAGTTCCGTTCATAGTTCAAATCGGATTATATTTATCTCCCGTAGGTTATTCAACAAGTATAATCCCTAAAGAATTAAAAATAATTTTTTCGCTTAATCCTATGGTCGGAATAATTGACGGCTTCAGATGGGCAATAACAGGTAAAACGGTTTTATATTTACCTTCTTTATATTTATCAATTGTTATTTCTTTAATAATGTTAGTATTTGGTTTATTTTATTTTAGAAAAACAGAAAAATTTTTTGCGGATATTATATGAACATTGATCTTAAACTTGAAAATATTGGTAAAAAATATATTATTTCACATGAAGTTAAAGACAGATATCAGACACTTAGAGATAATCTGTCCAAAAAAGTTAAATATTTATTTAGAAAAAATGTAAAGCATAAAAAAGAGGAATTTTGGGCTTTAAAAAATATCAATTTCGAAGTAAAATCAGGAGAAAGAATTGGTATTATAGGAAGGAATGGAGCAGGAAAATCCACCTTATTAAAGGTAATAAGCCGCATTACTGAACCGACTACGGGCAAATTGAAAATTAATGGCAAGGTTGCAAGTCTTCTAGAAATAGGTACAGGCTTTCATCCTGAATTAACCGGAAGAGAAAATATTTTTTTAAATGGCATAATATTGGGAATGTCGAATGCTGAAGTTAAAAGTAAATTTGATGAAATTGTCAATTTTGCCGAAGTGGAAAAGTTTCTTGATACGCCCGTCAAAAGATATTCAAGCGGTATGTATGTGAGACTTGCTTTTGCAATTGCTGCTCATCTGGATCCAGATATACTATTAATTGATGAAGTATTGGCTGTCGGCGATGTAGGTTTTCAAAAGAAATGTCTTGGTAAAATGGAAGAAGTTTCAAATAAGCAGGGCAGGACAATTTTATTTGTAAGTCATAATCTTGGTGCAATTGAAAAACTTTGTAGCAAATGCTTACTTTTAGAAAATGGAGAGATCAAGTTTTTTTCATCTGATCCTTCTGAAATTATAAAAAAATACCTTAGTAATGAATTAATATTATCATCTTATTGGGAAAATATTAAAAATATCTATATAAATCAATATTTTAAACCTATTAAATTTTATATTGGTGATAAAATGGGTAATTTGCTTACAATGCCTGTAAGAAATAATGAAGATTTTTATATTTACATTCAGGGAGAAATAAATGAACTTGATAATTCTTTAACTATCGGATTTGCGGTTTTTGATGAAATAAATAATTGCCTTTTCTGGAGCTATCAAACTGATACCAAGGATACAAATTGGCCCAAACTAAAAAAAGGCAATAACACTATTTATTGTAAATTTCCCAATAATTTGTTGAACGAAGGCAATTATAGATTAGAATTAATATGCAGCCTTCATTTCAGAAAATGGATTTTTCAGCCGAGCAAGGATAATCCTTCTATTAATTTAAATATTAAAGGAGGTTTGAGCAATTCATCATATTGGATGATAAAAAGACCCGGTATCATAGCACCGATTTTACAATGGATGCTGAAAAAATAATTTAAGCTGCCACAAATTTTTTTATTTTTTTCTACAATGAAAATATAAAGCAAGTGATATTATGATAATAGTTAAATTAATGGGTGGTCTGGGCAACCAGATGTTTCAATATGCTTTTGGAAGATTTTTATCTTTAAAAAATGAAACAGAATTAAAATTTGATATTTCATGGTTTTCTAAAAGTAATTACAGCAGAAAATATATGCTCAATATTTTCAATATAGAAGAAAAATTTGCCAATAACAGAGAAATAAATAGATTAAAATATAAAATTAAATTGCCTTTTGTAAACAATTTATTAAAAAAAATAACAAAAGATAATATTTTATTCAAAAAATGTTATTTTAATGAGAAAAAGTTTAATTTTAATGCTAATTTAAGTATAATAAAGTTAAATAATGCTTATTTTGAAGGTTATTGGCAGTCAGAAAAGTATTTTATTGATATTAAAGACATAATAAAAAAGGATTTTATAATAAAAATCAAGCCTGATAAAAAGATAGTAAAATTTTTAAATAAAATAAAAAATGAGGATTCTGTTTCTATTCATGTAAGAAGAGGCGACTATATCACAAATCCAAAGACAAATAAATATCATGGTGTTTGTCCACTGGAATATTATCAAAAGGCAGTACATATTATTGGTGATAAAATAAAAAACCCGGTATATTATATTTTTTCTGATGATTTTGAATCTGTAAAGAAAGAAATGAAACTGGATATAAAATATAAGATTTTTGAAGGGAATAATGATTATGATGATTTTAGATTAATGCAGAACTGCCGGCATCATATTACAGCTAACAGTTCTTTCAGCTGGTGGTCTGCATGGCTGTCGGAATATAATAATAAAATTGTTATCTGTCCTTCAAAATGGTTCAATGAAACAATTGATACTGGTGACTTAATTCCTCAGGATTGGATTCAAATATGATCCCAAAAATATCAGTAATAATGCCTGTTTATAATGCAGAAGAGTTTTTAAAGGAATCTATTGATAGTATTTTAAATCAGACATTTAAAGATTTTGAATTTTTGATAATAAATGACGGATCAACTGACAACAGCCTGAAAATAATTAATTCATATGATGATGGAAGAATTAAAGTTATAAATAACAAGAAAAATAATGGCGTTGCTTTTTGCATGAATTTTGGCATTAAAACAGCGCTTGGCGAATACATCGCAAGAATGGATGCTGATGATATCAGTCTTCACAAGAGATTGGAAATACAAATAAAATTTTTAGAGAAAAATAAAAATATAGATATATGCGGATCATGGGCAGAGCTTATTGATAAGAATAAAATTATATGGAGATATCCTGTAACAGATAAACATATCCGATCTAATTTTTTTTTTAACAGTTCAATAATCAACTCATCTTTTATAATAAGAAAATCAAAACTTATGCACTACTGCCTTTTATATGATAATAATTTTATCCATGCAGAAGATTTTGAATTATGGACCAGAGCTGTTGAGTTTTTACAATTTTATAATATTCCAAAGGTTTTATTAAAATACAGAATATCAAATAACAGCTTAAGAAGAAAAAATAATGATATTTATGTCAAATATCTTGAAAAAATTTATGAAAATAACTATAAAAAAATTGGAATAAAATTAACTGAGAGAGAAAAAATTATAATCGGTTTTTTTATAAACAAAGATTTAATTATCAAAAATGATGACATAACAATCATTAAGAATTTATTTTTAAAAATGATCGAAAAAAATAATAAATTGAAAATTTATCCTGAAAGGCAATTTAAAGATACTACAGGTTATTACTGGTATCTTTTAATAAAAAGTAATTTTAATTATAAGAAAATGAAATATTTTTTTTCAAAATTGCTTTTTTATTCTTTGAGAACTATTATTAAGAGAATTATAATCAGAATATTTTATATGAATTTTTAAGAATTTTTTAGTCAACTTTTTTATATTTATCAAAAAGATTTTTAAATAAAAATAATAATCTTCTGAATAATAAAACAGCAATAACGATTAAGAATAAATCAATTACAGATAATAAAATTGTTGCCGGTATAAATGAAAATAATTCATATAGCGACTTAAAAAATAAAGACTGCAAAAGAATAATTACGGAAGGCAAAAGCAGATATATATTAAAAAAATTTATTGATAAAGTGAGAAGATAGATAACTTTTTCAAGATTGATTAGAATTAATAAAATATTTTGTAATATAATATATTTGGCGGGGATATAGATAAATATTATTTTTAACAGGTTAAATATTATTGCTTCAAATCCAAATAATGTCAAACTTATAAAAATAATTAATGGGGACATGATAATTTTAAGAATGAATATATAATTATTTTCATATATATTTTTAATTTCCTTTATTTTTTTTATTATTGCAAAGCTAATTAAGCAGAGTATTATTGTTAAAGCTGTATATGAATATATTTTGACATTATATTTGCTGATTAAATATATCGGCAATAAAATAATTGCTGAAAAAAGGATGAATGTTAATAATAAAAATAAAATGGATAGTGTGAAATAGGAAATTTTTTTTATGTCTTTTTTTGCATCAAATTTATTCATAAAAATTTAAATATTATTTTATTTAATACAAATATTTTTAATTATTGTAAAGTTATTAATTCAAAATAGACTTAAATTTAAAAATTTGCTATAAAAATATTACAATCGATAATTAAAATTAAAAATATGAAAAAATTTTTTTTGTTTATATTTACTTTATTCAGCGGTCTGATTTTTTTTCAGTTGATATTAAGTAAAAACGGATTAATCGAAGGGATCAGAACTCAAAAAGAAAAACAAATGGCTTTATATTATAAAAGTCTTTTGGAAAGACAGAGAGATGAACTCTCAGATTATATCAAATACTTAAAAGATCATCCCAATGCCTTGAATGATTTTGCCGAAAAACTAGGTTTTTATAAAGATGATTATAAATTCATAAAAATAATCGATGAAATAGATCTTTATGCAAAAAATGAGAACAGCTTAGATGAAGTTAATAAAATTTTCAATGAATATAAGAAAAAAAATAATTACAATGAAAAAATAGACAGAATAAAATTTTATTTGAATCTGTTTTTTTTCCTTTTTTTCGGATTTTTTATTTTTATAGTTATTTTTGGAATTAAGAAAAAAGATGAATAGTGAAATATTAGAGATAAATGATTATAATAGTGTTATTATAAAAAAAATTGCAGCATATATTAAAAAAAATAAGATAGTAATAATGCCGTCTGATACTGTTTATGGCTTTCTGGCTTTACCTAAAAATGAAAAAAAGCTTCGACAAATAAAAAAAAGAGATGACAAGCCTTTTTTATATTTAATTAATGAAATTGGGATGTTATCTGATTTATGCATTTTAAATGATTTGAGTTTAGATATTTTAAATAAATACTGGCCAGGACCTTTTACATTTATTCTTGATGATAATTTGCAGGGTATCGGAGTCAGAATGCCGGATTCAGATGCATTAAGAAAGATAATTAAACAGGTAAACTCTCCATTAATATCAACAAGCGTAAATTACAGCGGTGAGGAAGCTTTAAATGACATAAAAAGTATAATTAATGAATTTCAGGATAAAGCGGATTTGATAATTTTGGACAAAAATTTTATTTCTGGGACAGCATCTGCTGTTGTTGACTTGAGGGTAAAACCATACAAAATTTTAAGGAAAGGAAGCAGGGATTTTCATGATTAAGCATTTTTTACTGTTTTTTTTACTGATTGTTGTTTCTATAAATTTTTCATGTCTTGAAACCAGTTATGTAAAATATTCTGATACAAGGTTTGCAATGGGAAGTACATTGACAATCATATTATTTTCTGATGATAAAAAACAGGCTGATAATTTATTGAACACTGCATTTAATCTCTCAGATGAACTTGAAAAAAAAATAAGCAGTCAAAATACTGATTCATTGATATCAATACTCAACAAAAAAAAGGAAATGACTTTAGATACATTAAATGATCATTTTACACTTGAACTTATAAATGATTCAATAGAATATTCTAGATTGACCGATGGCGCATTTGATTTTTCATTGTTCAACATTACGGATTTATGGGGATTCAGTTCTCCAAAAGGTCCTAAAATACCTGCAAGAGAAGAAATTGAATATGCATTAAAAAGTACCGGTTTTAAAAATGTCATAATAAATAATAATAATGTTAGATTGCTAAATAATGTTTCTCTTGACTTTGGCGGGATAGCACAGGGTAAAATAATCGGTGAAATAGCAGATTTTTTGATTAAAAACGGAGTAAAGGATTTTTTAATCAATGCAAGCGGTGATATATTCATTAAAGGAAAATATCAGAACAAACGTTTATGGAAAATTGCCATTACCGATCCGTTTGATAAAAACAATTATATAGGAAGTATTCAGCTTAAAGATGTCTGTATAATCACATCAGGCGATTATGAAAAATTTATTACCGGCAATGATGGAGTTAATTATCATCATATAATAGATCCGAAAACAGGCTATCCTGCTTTTAATGGAGTTCATTCTTTAACAGTCATCAGCAGTAATCCTGCAAAAACTGATGCGCTTGCTACAGCGTTATTTGTTATGGGCGAAAGAGGAGCAATCGATTTTGCGAATCAAACGGATGATGTTGATGTTATCGTTGCTTCAGGTAATGAAAATAATTATAAAGTAACTGTCAGCAAGAATATATTATTAAAAAAGATATCTGAAAAAAATTACGAGTTTATTTATACTAAAATAATTGATTAGCTCTTTTTATAAAACAGAGAAATTGAATATAGAATCAAAGCGCACCAGATCAAAGAAAAACTGATAAAATGGGTTTTTAAAAAGCTCTCATGGTAAATAAATATACCCTCTAAAAGCATGAGGGTAGGCGCTATATATTGTATAAAACCAACAGTTGATAATGGTATTCTTTTAGTGCCCATTGCAAATAATGCCAATGGTACAACGGTAGCAATGCCGGATAAAATTAAATAAAAATGAAAATCAGGTGAAAGTGAAATTATTGAACTTGATTTTTTAAAATAAGAAATTATAAAAAAAACAAATGCTATCGGAAAAAGTATCAAAGTTTCTATGGTCAAACCTGCTAAAGTTTCATATTTAAATATTTTTTTTAAAAGACCGTATGTGGCAAATGATATGGATAATGATAAGGCAATCCAAGGGAATTTACCATAGTTTAATGTAAGATAAAGAACTGATATAAATACCAGAATTAGAGCAGTCCATTGGATCCGTGTTAATTTTTCATGCAAAAATATCATTCCAAAAAAGATGCTGATCAAAGGATTTATATAATATCCCAGACTGGTTTCCACCACATGATCTGAATTAACAGCAAAAATAAATAAAAACCAGTTAATTCCTATAACCATACCTGACAATGATAGTGATAATAGACTTTTTAAATTCAAAAGAAGTCTTAAAAAGATATAATTCTTTAAAACAATGATTGTTATCATCAAAAATATAAAAGACCATATAATTCTATAAATTAGAATATCAAAAGCTTTTACACTTTCAAATAATTTCCAGTAAAGAGGAAGTGCCCCCCAAATGACAAATGATAACAAAGTATAGATAATACCAGAATAAAATTCATTCAACTGTTTTTTTGAACTGTTATTTAAAACCATATTGATTGTTCTTTATTTAAAAGAATTTTTATGTATTTTATTATAATTTAATTCTTCTTCTGTATGGATCATTTTTATTTCATCATTATAGCCTATGGCAATAATTGATTCTATTTTATATTTATTATCAATTTTCATTATTTTTTTAATGTAATCTTCTGAAGTTATTCCAGAATCATGAAACCTCTGCCTGATCTGTATCCAGCAGCTTGATAATCCTATTGATTCGGCTGTAAGTTGTATGATTATTGAAGCTATAGAGCAGTCCTCTATCCAGACGTCACACTTTTCATGTTGAGCTATAACTAGTATCGCTAAAGGAGCATTTTTTAAAAAACTTGAACCATGAACTTTTGATCTGGAAAGCTTTCCCAATAATATTTTATCATCAATAATTATGAATTCCCATGGATTTAAATTTCTCGATGAGGGAGACAATAAAACGGCTTTGATTATAATATCAATCTTTTCTTTTTCAACACTTTTTTTTTTATATTTTCTTATGCTTCTTCGTTTTTTTAATAATTCTAGCATAATTGTATCCAGTTATTATCAAATTTTATAATTGTTTAACATTTATAGTTTTTTTTGTCTATGTAAATTAAATCAATATAAATCAAAAATTATTATTGATTTTTATCATTTTTTATTTATTATAGATAAAAGAAAAAGCTTTAATGATTTATTATGAAACTTATTTCATTTTTTTTAAGAATCAAAAGATTTATTTTAAATATTGATAATATTGTAAATAAAAAACTTTTAATCCTCAATAATAATTTAATAACTAAAATATTCAGCCATATCGGTGGTTTTATTTTTTGCCTGCTTATCATTATTATGCTATATTTTTCACCTTTTTTTAATTCAAAATTAATTTCAGTTATATCATTTTTAAGTCTGACAATAAGCACATTCATTGTTTTTATTTTTAAATACACTGTAAAAAGAAGAAGGATAGAATATAATGATAAAAGCAAATTCATTAAAAAATATGATCCCTATTCCTTCCCCTCCGGTCATATTTCAAGATTATCCTTGTTTATTCCATCAGCTTCAGTCATACCGATAATATCAATTATTTTTTTAGTTTTAATTTTTTTAGTTTCTGTTTCAAGAATATCACGCGGCTACCATTTTTTAAGTGATTGTGTCGCTGGTTTTTTAATAGGATTAATAAGCGGATTATTTGCAGTGTTTTTGGTTAATACGGATTTACTTTATTTTATCTTGAAATTCATTGAGTTATGATATTGTTATTCTCTATGATAGTATTTAATTTGTCGGAAATTATTTTATCTTTTATATTTCCCTTGATTTGATTCTTTTTATTGTATTCTTGAGGCAATGAAGCTTTTTTTCTTTCTACCTTGTTTTTAAATATTTTTTCGTTGAAAGTTAATATGATTACTTCAAGTGCTTTTTTTACATAAATAAATTCAATCCTGTCTTTTATATTTTTTGGAAACTCTAAAATATCATTTTGATTTTCAAAAGGAATAATTATCTTTTCTTTTCTATGTTTTAAAGCTGCTATTGTTTTTTCTAAAAGTCCGCCCACTGCCAAAACTTTACCGGTTAAGGTTATTTCACCTGTCATTGCAATAATTGCATTGACAGGAACTTTTGTCAGGGCAGAAAGTATACCGCATGTTATAGCTATGCCGGCAGAAGGACCATCTTTTGGTATTGCTCCTTCGGGAAAATGAATATGAACGTCATAATCTTTATAAAAATTATTATATTTTATATTAAAAAGATCGGCATTTGCCCTTATATATGAAAAAGCAGCATGAGCTGATTCCTGCATAACATCCCCGATTTTACCGGTTAAATTAATCTTGCCTGTACCCGGGTATAAAACAACTTCAATCGGTAAAATTGATCCGCCGAATTCTGACCAGGCAAGTCCATGAGAAACGCCGATGTCAAGAACCTTGTCAATTTCCGGCTGAATAAATTTTTTCTTTCCTAAGAATTTTTCCAGATTTCTTTTAGTGATTACAATTGATTTGATCTCTTTTTTATGAAGTACGATGTTTTTGGCGATTTTTCTGCAAATTGTTGCAATCTGTCTCTGTAATGATCTTACTCCGGCTTCCATTGTATAGGAACGTATTATTTCTATTAAGCATGCATTGCTGATTTTAATATCAATATTGGTCAAGCCATTCTCAAGCTGTTCCTTTTGCAGTAAAAATTTTTTTGCTATGTTGAGTTTTTCTATTTCAGTATAACTTGAAATATTAATTATTTCCATTCTGTCCAAGAGAGGGTAGGGTATGCCCTGTTTAGAGTTTGCAGTTGTAATGAACATAACATTTGACAGATTATAAGGTATTTCCAGATAATGATCAACAAATTGGTTATTTTGTTCGGGATCCAAAACTTCAAGCAATGCACTTGAAGGATCACCCCTGAAGTCAGAGCTCATTTTATCGATTTCATCCAGTAAAAAAACAGGATTATTTGATGAAATTTTTTTCATTGATTGGATAATTTTACCTGGTAACGCACCTAAATACGTTCTTCTGTGACCTCTTATTTCAGCTTCATCCCTGACACCACCGAGTGAAATTCTGATAAATTCTTTACCTACGGCATGTGCAACTGATTTGCCCAATGATGTTTTGCCTGTTCCTGGAGGACCTACAAAACACAATATAGGTCCTTTGGTCATTTTATTAAGCTGTCGCACTGCTAGATATTCTAAAATTCTATTTTTTACCTTTTTTAATGAATAGTGCTCTTCATTTAATATTTTTTTTGCTCTATTTAGATCATTGCTTTCTTCTAAAATATTTCCCCATGGCAGCTCAAGAATGCAGTCAATATATGTTCTTATAACACCTGCTTCTGGAGATAATGCAGGTATTTTATTTAATCTTCTTAATTCCTTTAATGCTTTTTCTTTTGCATATTCCGGCGTTTTTAATGCTTCAAGCTTTTTTAGTAAATTTTCTTCAGTATAAAAATCATCGTCTGTTAATTGGCCAAGTTCTTTCTGGATTTCTTTAATCTGTTCGTTAAGGTAGTATTCTTTTTGGGATTTATCAATTTTTTTTCTTACTTCAAAATTAATCTTTTTTTCAAGATAAAGCATATCTATATTGTCGGTTATAATTTTATCGAGAATTGTCAGTCTTTTAATTGGATCAGTTTCTGATAATAGTTCAATCTTTTTTTCAATAGTTGTTTTTAAGTGCTGAATAATTGAATTTATAAGCATATCTTCGTCTTTTGATTCACTGATCTGTTTAATCGATTCAAAAGGGATTTTAGTAAGATTGATATATTTTTTAAAATCTTTCACGAGATAATTCAATATAGTTTCAGATTCTAAGGTATCCTGAAGCGGTTTTGATTTTAATTTTTCTAGAATTACTTTTTTAATAATATTCTCATCATAAAAATCCTTTATTTTGGCTCTTTCCAAACCAGTAATTGTTATTTTAATTATTTTTTTGTCTGGTCCTGTTGTTATTTTTTTTATCTCGGATAATGTTCCGATCTCAAATATATCATTCAAATTGGGATTTTCAATGTTTGAATCTTTTTGAGTTATTATAAAAATCTGATTGTCATATTGAGAAGCGGCTAATTGAACAGCTTCTATCGAATCCTTTCTTCCTACATAAAAGGTTTTAGACATTTGCGGGAAAATTACCATTTCTCTTAAAGGCAGTAAAGGGAATTCCATTGGATTAAGATTATTTAAAGATCTGTTTTTTAATATCTTCATGCAGTTTTTTCCTTTTCTTTTTTAATTAACACTACAGGTTTGCCTTTTTCGATTACATCCTTATCGATTATAATTTTTTCGATGTTGTTTTGTGAAGGGATATCATACATAATATCAAGCATGATTTTTTCTATTATTGTCCTGATGCCTCTTGCTCCTGTTTTCTGTTTAATCGCCGTTTTAGCTATAGCTTCTATTGCTTCTTCCTTAAAATCAAGTTGAATATTGTCTTCTAAATGCAATACCCATTTAAATTGTTTGATTATGGAATTCTTTGGTTCTTTAATTATCCTTATTAAATCTTCTTCTGTCAATGGTTTTAATATTGATACAATCGGCAGTCTTCCGACAAATTCCGGGATCATTCCATATTTTATAATATCTTCCGGATGAAGCTCTTTAAAAAGTTCATCATATGCCTGCTCTTTATTTGCCTTAACATCAGATCCAAATCCTATTTTTTTAGAACTGATTCTTGATTCTATGATTTTATCAAGACCTACAAAAGCTCCTCCGCAAATAAATAGAATATTGTTAGTATTTATTTTAATTAAATCCTGATGCGGATGTTTTCTGCCGCCTTGAGGTGGCACATCCGCTATAGTTCCTTCAATGATCTTTAATAATGCCTGCTGTACCCCTTCACCAGAAACATCCCTTGTTATAGATACATTTTCACTTTTTTTAGCTATTTTATCAATTTCATCGATATAAATTATACCTTTTTCTGCCAATGCGATGTTGCCGTCAGCTGCATGTATTAATTTTAATAAAATGGTTTCAACATCATCACCAACATAACCGGCTTCAGTAACGGTAGTTGCGTCAGCTATTGCAAACGGTACATTGAGTTTCTTTGCCAATGTTCTTGCAAGCATTGTTTTTCCTGAACCTGTTGGTCCAATTAATAATATATTAGATTTTTCAAGCTCAATATCATCAAATTCACTGTTTTTATTATTTTGACTGTTATATTTAATTCTTTTATAATGATTATAAACTGCAACTGAAAGAACTTTTTTTGCATGTTCCTGCCCTATGACATATTGATCTAAAAAATTTTTAATTTCAATTGGAGCGGGCAATTTAATATCGAATATATCATTTGATGACATTTTTTCTGATCTTGTTATTGCTTCAAATGATCTTAAAACACAATCACTGCAGATATTAGCCTTTGGTCCTCTTATGTATTTTAAATTAAAATCTTCTACTTCTCTTCCACAAAATGAACATATGGCATTATAATTTTGGTTTTTTTTCATAATAAAAAATCTCCGAAGTTTTTCAGGAAAATGTATCAGCTGATTTTACTTTCTTTTTCATTTCTTGTTAATATTTTATCAATTAAACCGTATTTAACAGCTTCATCTGGAGAAAGAAAATAATCTCTTTGAACATCTTTTTCAATTCTAGATACCGGTTGACCAGTATGATTTGATAAAATGTCAATTATGTCTTTTTTTAATCTGATTATTTCTTTTGCCTGGATCTGAATGTCTGTTGCCTGTCCTCCGGCTCCGCCCCATGGCTGATGAAGCATTATTCTTGAATGAGGCAATGCGAATCTTTTGCCTTTTGTTCCGCATGCGAGTATAAGAGCAGCAGAACTTGCAGCTTGTCCTATACAGATAGTACAGATGTCTGGTTTTATATACTGCATTGTATCATAAATCGCCAAACCGGCTGTTACTGAACCTCCAGGTGAGTTTATATAAAGATAAATATCTTTATCTGGATCCTGGCTTTCCATAAAGAGAAGTGTACCCATGATAATATCAGCCTGCCAGTTGTCGATAACTCCTCCGCACCAGATTATGTTGTCTTTTACAAGTCTTGAAAAAATGTCCCATACTTCTTCGCCTCTGCTTGTTTTTTCAACGATTCTGGGTAAATGACCATGACTTAATTGTTTTAAAAAATCCATTTGAAAATCCTTTTTTTTTAATAATGATTCTGTTTAACTTCATAAAATTATTGTAATTATATTAATTATAGTGCATTTTTTTAAGAAATACATAATTTTTAAAAAAAAATATAATCTTTTTAATTATTTAAATAATTTTATTTTTTTTTCTTTTTATTATCGCTTTGTTTATTAAATTCATCCAGAGTTAATTTTTTACCTTTTTTTATTTTAACATTATTATAAATATAATCTATGGCTTTTTTGATCTCTATTTCTTCTTTTATCATTTCATATTGTCTGTTTTTTTTATAATTATCAATTATTTCGTCTATATTTTTACTGTTATCTGTAATGAAAGGTTTTATATATTCTTTAACATCATCATCAGAAATGTTGATGTTTTCCGTTTTTATTATGTCCTGTATAATCAATCCTCTTTTTATTTCTTTAACAGCTGATTCTTCCATCTGATTTTTATAAGATTCTTTTGTGAGATTCTGCATTTTTAAATATTGTTCTACTTTTTTTTCGTTTCCGCCGAAGTTGTTGACTATATTTCTATAAAATAATTCTTTTTGTTCTTCAATCATTGATTGAGGTATTTCGCCTTCAAAAGTGTCGCATAATTTATCAAAGATTTCATCAACGATTTTCTGTTTGGTTAAATTTTCGGCATATTTTGCAAGCTGTTCCCTGATATTGGTTTTTAGTTTTTCCATTGTATCAAACTTTTCATTGACCTGTTTTGCAAAATCATCGTTTAGTTCGGGTTTTACTTCTTCTTTTACTTCTTTTATTTTTAGCTTAATATCAAATGTTTTATCTGCGATTTTTTCTATCTCGTCTTTGGAAAATGTCTTGGAAAATTCTTTTTCATCACCTTTTTTTAAACCTTTAATATCTTCTCCCAGTTTGAACATATCATATTTTTTATCCATATAAATATATTCATTTTCGTTTGTATAAAATTCCTTTCCTTCATGATTGACTGTATATTCGATATTGACAATATCATTATCACCGATCGAACCTTCCTTTGGTTTAATTGTTGAAAACTCTTTTTGATATTTTTCTATTTCTGATTTTACATCATCATCGGTTATTTTTATTTCATTTGATTCTGCTTCAATTTTTTTAAAATCACCGATTTTAATTTTGGGAAATACATCATAGATCAATTCGAATGTATAATCACTCTCAAGTACAGGCAGCTGGAAATTTTCAAGTTTTGGCATTGAATAGGCTATAGGTTTTTTGTCAACTTTTTCAATTGCTTCCTTAAAAGCATTATCGATTATTTTGGATGCCACATCCGTTAAAAAGCCTTCTTTGAATTTAGATTCCAAAACTGCTCTTGGAACTTTACCTTTCCTGAATCCCTTTATTTCAGCTTTGTCCTGTACATCTGAAATTAATTTTTCATATTCATTTTTTATCTCTTCTTTATCAACAGTGATTTTTAATGACACCTGTGATTTTTCTTTTTCAATTGTTTCATAATTAAGTTTCATTTAATAAGTCCTTTATAAGTATTTTTGATTTTAAAAATTCCAGTTTGTTTTTTATAAAGACGATAATGATATCTGATAATAATAAGTATATTGAATTTTATCTTTTTTAACTTTTTTTTCTAAAAAAGTCAATTTTTTATTTATTAATAATTAATCTGGAATTAAAACATTAATGATTATAATATATAAAAAAAGGTATAAAATCTATTTGAAAAACGGCCGTTTCCGGTAATCCTCAGCGC
>JAFGQB010000299.1 GCA_016935915.1 Spirochaetota bacterium | reverse complement strand
TTTTGATATCGGAAAATATCGGAAATATTGAAAAAGTGCCTCAATGGACAAACTGCTATATGGAATGGACCATTGTGCAGATTGATTTTATACTAAGAATAATTATTATTACCGGAATAGCAATCTTTTTAATAATATTAAAGATTAAAAACAATAAAAATGACAATAAATAAGCCGAAAGGAACATTAAATTTAAAATTAAATTTTATATGTAGTTTTATAAATTTTCATTCAGTCGCTCTCAAATTCTCCAAAATCATATTCAGTCCATCTGTTTCTTCTATCTTTTTTCTTAAAAAAATTTATAATTTCATCCTTTTCATCAACTCTATAATAAATTGGTAATACCCTGTTCTCTCCGTATTTTTCTATACAAATAATAATAGTATTAATAACGGTTATTGTTTTGTCATGAAGCCCGAAATATAAACCTTCGATAAATTCATTATTTACTTTTTTATATATTTTAATATCTTTTATGGAGTATTCCCAATTACCTATTGTATAATAAAAATCAAATTTTTTAATTAAATAAATTCCAGGATGTATATTCAACAATTTAAAATAACCTTTTTTATCCGTGAACAGTGTATAAATTCTTTTGGTTATTTTATTTTGTAAATAAATCCTGATTTTATAATAATTTTGCTTTGGTAAGAGTAACCAGTTCTCTTCCAAATATATATAAGCCCTTCCAATGACAGCACTGTTTTCCTTTTTTTTTCTGGGAGATTGCAGACAGTAAACTTCAATTGTGAAAAACAATAGAATAATTAAAGGAAAAATCCTTTTCATTTTAACCTCTATTAAAATTAAAATAAAACATAAAAAATTAAAAGTCAAATAATATAAAATAAATAAAAGCGAATTATATTAAATTTCGGAAAATAATTATATTTAAATTTTTTAACATTCTTTCATAATAAATAAAAAAATTGATTTTTATTTTATTTATCTGATATTATTTAAAGAAGTTATCAAAGTTACAAGAATAATCTTTAAGTTAAAAATGATTTTTTTAAGATGATTATTTTAAATTGAGGTATAAGACAAATGAAAAAAAAATCTATATTCAATCTATTTTTTATTATTTTATTATTATTTACCGGTCTTAAAATCAATGATAAGTATAATCCTGAAAAAATTTCCAGACCAAAACCTGCTTTCAGGATAATATTCAGCAATGATACTACAAATATCCTTAGTTGTGAAAGTCCTTATCATAAAAGAGGAGAGCCTTTTTCTCAAAGCGTTTTGAATGCTTCGGTTGATGAAACCATCAATACAGGTATTGATGTCCACATGCTTCAGCCCGGAATGGGATGGGTACCGTGGTGGAAGAGCAGTGTTTATCCTTATAAGGAGCATGCAAAATGGTACAGGCAACGGTTCCAAACGGATGTTTCGGAGTTCGGCAAATATATGCTGAAAGGAGGGGATATTGTTGCAGACTTTATAAACCGCTGCAGGGAAAAAAACATGAACGGATTTATATCTCTCCGCATGAATGACAGACATTATAAGCATGTTGTGGACTTTACATCTGAAGAGTACAAAAGATATCATATAGTTCCCATTAGATCTTTTGCAGTCAGCAAATTTTATTTAGATCATCCAGACTTCAGAATAGGGAATGTTTATGATCTGCCTCCCAGAAAAGATATGTCCCCGAAAGAGTATTCAGAGAAATATATGTCAAAAATACAATCCAATAATATTTTAAATTGGGTAATACCGGAGGTGCGCGAGCAGAAACTTGATTATATAAGGGAGATTTGTGAAAATTATAACATCAACGGATTTGAGCTTGATTTTGTCCGACATAAATGGCTTTTTGATGAATCAAGAACAACTTCAGCTCATCGAAAACGGATTATGACAGATTATATCAAAACGGTTAGAAAAATATTGGATGAAACATCTTTAACAGATAAATACAGATGGCTTTGTGTAAGAGTGCCTTTCAGATTGTCTGATCATGATAGGATGGGTTTGGATATTAAAATGTGGCATGAAGCAGGAGTCGATATGTTTAATCTTTCCTGTGATTATGTGATGGAACAGCAGAATGATCTGTACCGTATTCATCAGACAGTACCAGATGCAATTTTATACATCGAGTCATCTCAAACCGTCCTGCGATATCAGCCCAGGGACAAATCCCGTCTAATGAGCAGGAGTTCTCCTGATCTTTTTATAATGACGAAATTTGAGCAGTTTTATACTTTAGCTCATCTTGCATATCAGAGAGGCGCTCAGGGTGTATCTGTGTTTAATTTCGTCTATTATAGAAACTATGGTGAACGCAGGGGCGGTACAGTGGCTGAACCACCGTTTGAAATATTTAATATTATTAGGGATCCATTACTGACAGCTAAACAACCCCAGCATTATTATTTAAGCTATTCCGATTACAATAGTAAAAGGTTCAAACAGAAAATTGTATATGGTTTTAATGAGACATTTGCCATGGACATGGCACCCCCGACTGAAGGTTGGAAAAATGACGGGCGACTTCGGATCCAGATGGAACCTTCTTTCGGAAGATATCCCTGTTATGTTTTTTTCAATGGTAAAAGTTTAAAGTCAACAAATGATATATCAGAACCTTATCCTACGGAATATCAGGAAGGACTCGGAAATAAGGAGAGTTTAAGAGCATGGGTCGTTCCTGAGGAAATAGTTACAGACGGCATCAATAAAATAAGAATCAATTTCCCTGACGGATGTGACGGAGAAATGGTATTTCTCGACATCGGTATACAATAATAACAAGTTATATGAATAAGTCTTACAACTGTAATAAAAATAGATTGAAAGATTTAACTTTTTATTATAAACTCTGTTAAGATACGGCAAAACATAAATTAAAGAATAAGGAGTATTATTATGCCTGAGTTTGTATCTCCGTTTTCAGGATTGAAAAATGACAGAAAACTTACTCATGAGGAGCTTGTAAGAGCCATTAGATTCA
>JAFGQB010000298.1 GCA_016935915.1 Spirochaetota bacterium | reverse complement strand
TTTAGCAGTTTCTTCGACAAAATCATTATGAACCTGTGATATCGGTATGAATTCGATCTGAACAGGTGAGAGCCAAAGAGGGAATTTGCCGTTATAATGCTCAATCAATATCCCTATGAATCTTTCAATGGAACCGAATATTGCCCTGTGAAGCATTACAGGTCTGTGGCTCTGTCCGTCCTGTCCCACATAGGTAATATCAAACCTTTCAGGCATTGAGAAATCGCATTGAATTGTTCCGCACTGCCATGTTCTTCCAATTGCATCCTTTATATGAAAATCGATTTTCGGACCATAAAAAGCTCCATCACCTGGATTTAACTTGTAATAAATATTCAATTCATCAAGTGAATCAGCCAGAGCTTTTTCTGCTGTTTGCCACATTTCATCAGAACCTATTGATTTTGCAGGTCTTGTTGAAAGTTCGATATGTACATCTTTAAATCCGAAATCAGAATATATTTTCTGGGTGAGATTTATTACTTTAATGACTTCATCTTTTACCTGTTCAACGGTGCAGTAAACATGAGCGTCATCCTGTGTAAACTGTCTTACTCTAAAAAGTCCATGCAAAACACCGCTTTTTTCATGGCGGTGTACTAGACCAAGCTCTGCAAGTTTTAAAGGAAACTCTTTATATGAGTGAATGCCGTCTTTGAAAATAAGAAGACCTCCAGGACAGTTCATAGGTTTAACTGCGTAAGTCGCTTCATCGATTGTGGTAAAATACATATTTTCTTTGTAATTGTCCCAGTGACCCGATCTGTGCCAGAGCTCTTCATTCAATATAATTGGAGTTTTAATCTCCTGATAGCCGTGTTCTGTATGAATTTTTCTCCAGTAGTCTAAAACCGAGTTATAAAGTATCATACCATTGGGTTTCCAGAAAGGAAAACCCGGACCTTCGGGATAAAACCCGAATAAATTCATATCTTTCCCTATGTTCCTGTGGTCGCGTAAAAGCGCCTCTTCGCGAAGTTTTATATAATTATTTAACTCTTCTTCACCATTGAAACATAGGCAGTATATTCTTGTAAGCATTTTATTTTTTTCATCACCGCGCCAATAAGCACCAGCAAGCTTGTCGATCTTAAAAGCCGCTTTAGATAGTTCTTTTGTGCTTTCTACATGGGGACCTCTGCAGAGATCAAACCAGTCTCCTGTTTTATAAATGCTGACCTCTTTTTCGCCCTTGCTTTTAAGCTCTTCGATTAATTCGACTTTATAGGTTTCATTCATCTCTTTGAAGAGTTTTATTGCCTCATCCGTTGTCATGAACTCCTGAACAAATTTGAGATTTTGACTTAAATATTTTTTCATCTCTTTTGTTATCTTGTTGAAAGAGGTTTCAGATATCGGTTCTTTAAAGTCAAAATCATAATAAAAACCATTGTCAATGGCAGGACCGATTGCAACCTTAGTGTCAGGGAACAACTTCTGGACAGCCATTGCAAGTATATGCGACATTGAATGTCTTATATTTTCGAGTTTTTCATCGACTTTTTCTTCAATTTTTACCTGAGGCATAAAATTCTCCTTGATTAATTAAAAAAATATATTTTTTTATCGATAAATTGTCAAGTTATAAGTTTGACTATTTTTAAAATGAATATTTAAATTATAGAAATAAAAATATTTAAACCATAATTGATTTTTTTGAACTTTTTTATTATATTTAGAAAAAAAGCGAGGTATTTATCAATGAGAACATATACTCCTTTTATGGAAGAGGGATTAAAACGGGGTTTTGGATATCAGGATATTATAATTAGTGTTATTTTTGTTGCAATTGCATATATTCCTTTGATTTTTTATATATTGACAATAAGAAAAAATTTGACTTTGATAGATTTCAAAAACAGAAGCATGGAACCTAATTTTGTCTGGTTTACTTTGATTCCTTTATTTAACATTGTCTGGAATTTTTTTATTGTAACTGCAGTAAGAGATTCTAATCACAAAGAATTTTTAACAAGAAATATACAATATAACGGTGATTTCGGATACAACATAGGATTAGCATATTGTATTTTATCCTGTTTATTTATAATACCATGTATTAACTTTTTTACTGCAATTGCAGGGTTTGTTTGCTGGATTATTTATTGGATAAGAGTGTCAGAATTAACAAGATTGATTATAATATCAAGTTTTGATAAATCTTAAAAACTATAAAGAATTTGGAAAATAAAAAGGAGTCAAAATGTTAGAATATATTAAATCAATAAATCCGATTTTGCTTGCTCTGTATGCAACCCTTTTCACATGGTTTTTGACTGCATTGGGTTCTGCAGTTGTATTTTTATTTAAAAATGTAAGCAGGAAAGTACTTGATTCAATGCTTGGTTTTGCTGCAGGTGTAATGATCGCTGCAAGTTTCTGGTCATTGCTTGCTCCTGCTATTGAAATGGCTGAAAATGAAGGCAACATCCCGGGTTTTATTCCTGCTGTTGTCGGATTTTTGCTTGGCGGTGTTTTTTTAAGGGTCATAGATAAATTTTTACCGCATCTTCATCTTGGTTTTGAAACAAAAGAGGCTGAAGGTATTAAAACACACTGGCAGAGAAGTGTTCTCTTGGTTTTAGCTATAACTTTACATAATATTCCCGAAGGTCTTGCTGTAGGCGTTGCTTTTGGCGCTCTGGCTGCAGGTCTGCCTTCTGCAACTTTAGGGGGCGCTGTTGCATTGGCAATAGGCAT
>JAFGQB010000297.1 GCA_016935915.1 Spirochaetota bacterium | reverse complement strand
TTTAGGCATTGAGTAAATAGAGTTATTTGATTAATAATTTTTAAGGAGCAGATATGAAAGTCATAGGTGTAAGCTGCAGCCCCAGAAAGGGCAAGTCAACTTATTTTATGCTGAATGAATGTTTAAAAGCATTGAATGGAACTTATAAAAATATTAATACAGAGTTGATCGAATTATCAGAGTTAAAGATAAACGGATGCAAAGGGTGCGGTCATTGCAGGGACAAACTGGACTGCAATATAAAGGATGATTTCATCAAGCTTATCCCCAAGCTAAATGATAAGGATCTAAGGGGGTTGATCATAGCAACACCTGTTTATATGGGAAGTGCGACATCACAATGCAAGGCATTTCTGGACAGAACAGTTATGTTCAGAAGGAACGGTTTTTTATTGAGAAATAAAGTCGGGGCAGGTTTAACTGTCGGCGGTTCAAGGAACGGCGGGCAGGAGATAGCAATACAGGTTATACATGCAGGATTATTGATTAATGATTTTATTATTGTAAGTGACGGTCCCGGCAATGCCCATTTCGGCGGAACTTTATGGAACAATAATAACAGTTATGAAAATGACGATTACGGGTTGATAACAGTAAGAAACTTAGGCAAAAGGGTAGGGGAGTTTGTAAATAACTTTTTAAAGTGAGAGATATATGTTAAAGACAAAATCAGCAGGAGCTATAGTATTAAATAGGGAAAATCAAGTGCTTGTAGTTAATCAGAACGGCAACTCATGGAGTCTGCCCAAGGGGCATATCGATCCAAATGAAACCGCAATAGAGGCATGCAAAAGAGAAGTGTTCGAAGAATCCGGAATAAGTGATCTTATGTTTATTAAAGATCTCGGTAAATACAAAAGGCATAGGATAGCATTGTCAGGCGGTGATGATAAAAGCGAGTTAAAAATAATATATATGTTTTTATTCAAGACCGAGGATAAAAATTTAAATCCTATTGATACAAGCATACGTACAGCCGTATGGATTGAACCTGACAAAGTATCGGAATTACTGACACATAAAAAAGACAAAAAGTTTTTTGAAAAGTACAGGCATTATATAATAAAGAGAAAGAAGTATGATGAAGAAGTGTAAGAGTTGTTTTATTAAATAGTTTTTTTACTATTTAATAGATATGATATCAATGACTGATATATAAAAACCATTGGACTTGATCTAGATCAGATAATGGACTTGATCTAGATCAGAAAAGGACTTGATCTAGATCAGAAAAGGACTTGATCTAGATCAGAAAAGGACTTGATCTAGATCAGATAATGGACTTGATCTGGATCAAGCAAGAACTTGATCAAAATCAATTAGAATACCTGATAAGTTACATAATTGTAAAAATATGCCTCATTTGTAAAAGTAAAGTTATAAATCCTTCCTAAGTCATTAGATTATTATATAATAATCACGGATCAATCATGAAGAACAATAACAGACTGATAAACATTGCAATGTTTTTAAGTTTTTTCACCATATTTTATAATGTCATTGAGGGGCTTGTTTCGGTGCTTTTCGGGGCAGGGGAGGAAAGTCTTGCCCTGTTCGGGTTCGGTATAGACAGCTTTGTTGAAGTAATCTCAGGCATCGGTATATTTCATTTTACAATGAGGTTGAAATACGATAAAATTGAAAAAAGGGATAAATTTGAAAAACAGGCATTGCTGATAACCGGTATCAGCTTTATTTTGCTTTTTATAAGCCTGGTTATCGGTTCTGTTATAAACATTATACAAAAAAATAAACCTTATACAACTTTACCCGGCATAATCATTTCACTTATATCAATATCTTTTATGCTTTTTCTTATAGTATCAAAGATAAAGGTGGGCAAAAAGCTCGGGTCAGATGCAATCATAGCAGACGCAAAATGCTCAATGACCTGTTTTTATCTATCCATTATTTTATTGTTATCAAGCATATTATATGAAGTCTTTAAAATAGGTTTGATCGATATTATAGGAAGCCTTGGCATTGCATATTTTGCCCTGAAAGAGGGTATCGAAGCGATAGACAAATCGCAAAAAAATAATACAGACTGCTCCTGTTCAGATTGTTAACTTATAAATTCATTACCTTCTTTATCTTTGTTTTATTGACATAATAAAAAAATTATGAAATAAATCATATTTATACTGAGCATTTAAAAGAATGAAAAAAACATGAAAAGATTTAAACATATTATTCTTCCTAAAAATAAAATACATTCGATTATTTTTATAGTGATTTCATCCATGTTAACTCTCTTTTTTGCATTAGGGATATTCAATATTCAGATAGACAACAATGTTATGAGCCTTCTGCCTTTAAATAAAGAGACAAGGATTGAAATAAACAAACTCAATGAATTCAATAAGGAATTCCCTGGTAATCAGGTTGTTTTCATAGCGATCAGCGGCAATCCGTTCACACTTGAGAAAATTAAAACAGTTTATGATTTTACCAAAGAATTAAAGAATCTTGACACGGTAAAGTCAGTAATATCCTGTTTCGATATGGATATTTTTAAAAAGTCCGGCAATCTCTATAAAATACAAAAGCTTTCATTAGGTTATCCGAAAAATGAAGAAGAGCTTAATGAATTTATAAATGATCTTGACAGCCACAGGTATTTAAAAGGTACTGTTTTGTCCTATGACAAAAAATCGCTGGGCATCATAGCATATATGAATGAAAAGGCATATACGGAATATAAAGGAAATAATATCCTTCTTAAGATTTTAAAATTAATATTCCCTAAAAAATACGGGAAAAAGCTTATAAACAGGTCAAATTTTTCCGCATCTATTGAAAATTTAATATCAAAATACACTGATAAACTAACCATTCACTACACAGGCGTGCCTGTTTATGAAAATAAAAGCAAGGATTACATGATGAAGGACCTGATCATTTTAATGCTTCCTTCTCTTATGGTAATCATTATACTTTTATATCTCAATTTCAAGACAAAGTCCGGGGTTTTTCTGCCAGTGCTTATCATAAGCATGAGTGTGATATGGACACTCGGTTTGATCGGCTGGCTCGGGATCAAACTCACTGTTGTGGGAGCTATACTTCCATCACTTATAATGATCATCGGAAGTTCATATACTCTGCATTATTTGAACTCTTATTATCTTCATATTGGCTTATATGATGACCATGATGAGCTTATCTTTCAGTCAACCATGAAGATTTTCAACACTATTCTTTATGCGGCTTTGACAACGATGGTTTCATTTGCTTCGTTTATTTTTGCAAATATCGAAGCGATCAAGTCATTCGGGCTATTGATCATATTCAGCATTATGATAACTCTTTATTTCACTTTCTTTAAAATATCCAAGCTTTTGTCATTGCAGAGACTTCCTGAAAATCAGGTTATACGTACTATCGAAAAGGATAAATTCTCAAAAGTTTTAAATTTTTTCAACAGGCTTGTGATCCCATTGAAATGGCTCTGGGCAGTGCTGTTTTTTGTGTGCATTGTTTTATTTTCTGTCACACTTCCCAATATTAAAGTTGAGACGAATTTTGTTAATTTTTTTAAAAAGAACGATCCGGTAAAAAAGGACATACTGTTCATCCAGGAAAATTTTAAAGGTACAACAATGTTCAATATTACTTTAAGAAGCGACAGGAAGGACTTTTTTAAAAGCATGGAGGGTTTAAAGGCTGCAGAAAAAATTCAAAAATATATAGACGGAAATGTTAAGATAAACGGCTATGATACACTGGGCTGGAATTTTTCAATTATCACTCTTCTTGAAGAGATAAATAAAACGATGAAGGGGAATTATGAACTGCCTGAAAATGAAACAATCGTTAAAAGATTTTTAAGCTTTTTAAAAATGGGCAAAAAAAATGACATTACTTCAAATCTAATATCCAGGGATTACACTTCGGTAAATTTTACACTAAGAATGTTTTATGATAAAAAAGAAAATTATTATTTTATGACAGAGAATGACATTTTGAAATTTTATGACAAGGTAAAAAATGATCTGAATAAAATTGCCGAAGAAGACGGCGGTTTCAAGGCAGCAGTCTGGGGCGAAGTTTTCCTTATTTCAAAGATATCAAGGTTCCTTACACAGGACCAGAGGGTGTCATTATCAATTACTATTGCGCTTGTTTTTATGCTGACTTTGCTTCTGTTCAGGTCTGTTTCAGATTCATTGTTTGCACTGGTGCCTTTGATTTTCGGTGTTGCTATGAATTTTACAATAATGTCGGTATTTAATATAGCTCTTGATATTGCCACAGTTATGATAGCGGCAATTGGCATAGGTATAGGTGTTGACAATGCGCTTCATTTTATTATTCATTATAATTCATATAAAAAGAAGTATACGTCCACAAAAAAGATCATCCTGTCAACTCTTAAATATACCTCGAGACCTGTTATGTTTACAACACTTGTTTTGTCTGCCGGGTTTGTATTGTTTTCTTATTCATCTTTTAAACCGTTGAAGTTTTTCGGTATCCTTCTTGCTATAACCCTTTTAAACAGCACTTTTGCAACGCTGTTTATACTGCCCTCATTTTTTTATATTAAGGAAATGATCGTAAAAAAGATGAGATTTATAAGAAGGCAATAGTAAAAAGTTATTTCAGTCTAATCAATTTTTAACACAGACAAATATTTTTTATATCATTATTGAGAAAACAATAAAAATTATCAAAAATATAATTAACGATAGTCAAATTAAAAAAAATATTATATTCTTAAAAGTCATATTTTGTATCCGTTTTAAATTAATGGGTACAATTTATAACTAAAAATAAATATTAGAGTCGGTCATTTTTAATCTTTTTAAGGCATATACAGACAATTTGTAAAATTATCTGTATAATTTAACTTTGAGGTTTTTTGTGGTTAAATTTGTTAAAGATTTAGTATGGGGTTTTATACCTAAAAAAATATATGGACTTGTTGGACCTCCAGGCTCTGGAAAGAGCTTTAGAGCTTATTTAATAGCAGACAGATATAAGATAGATTACATTATAGATGACGGTTTGTTGATAAAGGGGCAGAAAATAATTGCCGGCAGGTCTGCCAAAAAAGAGGTTTTAAGGGTTACTGCTATTAAAAGGGCTATCTTTCAGGATTTTAAGCATGCCAGAGAGGTGAGAAAGGCTTTATACAGAGAGAGATTTACAAGCGTACTTGTGATCGGTACTTCGGAACTTATGCTTAAAAGAATATGCACAAGATTGCATGTTCCTTTTCCGTCAAAGATCATTAAGATCGAGGATATTGCTACAGAGGATGAAATAAAAGAAGCTATCTTAACAAGGAAGAAACACGGAAAACATGTAATGCCAATCCCTTTGATCGAGGTCAAAAAGAAATATCCCAATATTATTTTACATGCTATTCATTTTTTTATCAATGAACCTAAAGGCTTCTTCTTTAAAAAGAACAGGAAAAAACTCATAGAAAAAACAATAGTAAGACCCAATTACGGAGAGAATGGCAGGATATCCATATCAGAAACTGCCCTTCTTCAAATGGTCAATCACTGCATAAATGAATATTCTTCGGATATAAAGCTTTTAAAGGTTTTAGTAAAGGAACTGGATGAGAGTTATTCTTTATTTATAAAATTATCGGTGAGTTATTTGATGAACAATGCAGATGTGATCAAAGACATACAGAAGATCATAAAGGAAAAAATTGAGTCTTTCACAGGTATTGAAATAGAAAATGTGAATATAGAAATAACCAAGGTTACAAATTAAATTATTTTAATTTTATATTATATCTTTTTTATTTAAAAGGAGTTTGTATGATCTCAGTTATTGTATTGGTCTTGTTTTTATTGATTTTGATCGCGATCGGTATCTGGTCAATGAAAAAGACAAAAAATCTTGATGATTTCTTTTTGGGAGGCAGAAGCATTGGTCCGTGGATTTCCGCATTTGCCTATGGAACCACCTATTTTTCAGCAGTACTTTTTATAGGGTTTGCCGGAAGTCTCGGGTGGGCATTCGGAATTAATGCTTTATGGATTGCAGCAGGAAACACGGTATTCGGAGCGTTATTAGCCTGGATTGTTTTAGCAAAAAGAACAAGAATAATGACAAAAAAACTTGAAGTAATGACAATGCCTGAGTTTTTGCAGGAAAGATATGATGCAAAATACTTGAAAATAATAAGTGCTTTGATCATTTTCATTTTTTTACTGCCTTATTCCGCTTCGGTTTTTAAAGGTCTGGGACATTTGTTTGAAATAAATTTCAATATAAATTATGATATTGCCCTTTTGATTATGATAGGCATAACAGGATTATACCTTGTATTGGGCGGCTATTTTGCAATAACATTGACCGATTTTATACAGGGGATTATTATGATTGCAGGTTCACTTTTAATGGTTGCCATTCTTGTAGG
>JAFGQB010000296.1 GCA_016935915.1 Spirochaetota bacterium | reverse complement strand
CCTGCATCTTTGTGAAGAATATCGTCAATGTTTTTAAATGCCTGTTCGAACATTATTGCTGCCTGTTATATTTAAAGTTTCGTCCCTGATAATGAATAAAATCATTATATAAATGAATTTTTTAATTATTATACTTTATTAAATATTTCCATGATTAGCAAGATAAAAATAACAGTTAATAAATAATGTTTTATGAATTAATTTCTTTTAATATGTAATGGTCGGGCACTGCCCGACCATACAGCAGAACGGGCACAAAAACACTGCAGGGGTTTAAAATCTTGAATCCCTGCAATACAATCAATGCTCGCAAGGAGTTACAACCCCTTGTTTCCGGCTGATTACAGCAGGTTGACTGAGTAAATACAAAAAGACAAGGAAGACAATAAAAAAGAGTCAGTTTATGCGCCTCAATTCAACTATACATCACAAAAAAACCGCCCCTCTCTTAGACATCAGAGAGGGGCAGATTATTAACACCAATCAATTATGAATTCAAATAAAAGCGGGTTGAGTTCAACTCTTCTTCAATTCTTCAAACATTCTTCTTTTACTTCTCCATTCTCATTTGGTAGGGGTTCAAGATTTTGAACCCCTACCGCAGCATCTTCTTTCACTGCTTTTCTTACCCCCAGGTCTTTGATTGTTCTTGCCGCATAATACTGGTTGTAAAGATCAATCTCTTTTTCTCTGATGAGCTCAATGAGAGGATCAAGCTGTTCTTTGATGATATCGTCGGCTTTTTTGAAAGCTTCAGTCAGGGCTTCCCTTGAAGCCTGTTTTTCGGTCGTTTTGCTGCTATGGCTGCCTATGCTTGCTTCATATACGGTTAATGATTCCTTAAGTTTTTTCAGCTCTTCGCTGAACTCCTTGTGAATTGCAGCTGTTTCACCTGCATTCTGTTCAGCAGTTTCTACCACTGTTTTTGCTTTCTGTAAAAGTTCATTTTCCCTGATCTTTTTTAGTCCCGATTCTGTTAAGTCGCTTTTTTCTTTGAGTGGGAAATTATCATTTTTTTTGGCATAAACATAAAGTACATTGGCTGTTTTTAAAAGCGATGTGATCAGAGACTCTTTTGAGCTGTACTTGTCATCTCTTGCCCCTTTGGTAAGGTTTTTGTACCTAATGTCCGTTTCGCTTATTTCTGCTGTTACAGCGGTCAGTTCATCGGATGACGTTTTCAAGCCTTCGATATTAACGATTTTTTCCTTGCTGCCGTTTAAAACAGTCAATAAACTTTTGTACATTGAGTACTTGTTGATTTCTCTTTTAGTCATGAGAAACCTCCTTTTTACATAAGATTTTTTAAACATTTTTAATAAAATTTATATAAAAGTTTCATAAACTATGAAACTTTTAATTCAAATAGCAAAATTCTCAGATTTTTTCTCATTTCTTCTCTGTCAAATCACATTTACTTGCTACATTTTCGCATAGCGTAACTGCCGTTTCGCATTACCCGACAGTCAGAAGTCATTTCTTAAATGTCAGTAGTCATTTCCCTATTGTCAAATGCAGTTTCTTTATTGCAAGCTGGCATTTCTTTAATGTCAGATGGCATTTCTTCATTGTTATTTGCCGTTTCTTTAATGTCAGCTCTTATTTCTTCATTGTAAATTATCATTTCCCGTCTGCTTGAAGGCATTTCTCAATTGTCAAATGACATTACTTTAATGCAGTTTTGTGTTTACCGAGTATTGATTACTGTTCTTTTGTTTCCTTTTAACATTGCTTTTTAACTTTTAATAATTTTTATTTTTTACTTTTTAAATATTAATGATTGAAATATAAACCCGCTGTCATGATTTGTCAAGAAATATTTTTAAAAAAAACATCTAATTGTAGAGACGTGTTTACTTGTAACCGAAGGATGAAATCCGTCTCTGCGGAACATAAAAAATATTTTAAATTTTCTTCAAATGATTTTCTAAGAACATATATGCAGACAAAGGTTACAACCCTTTGTTTCCGATGAAATTCCGGTGTAGGTAATCAAAATCTTGAATCCCTGCATTGTCTACATTGCCTGTCCTACATTTTCTTCACTTTTATTTCCTTATACCTGAAACAGTCAACTGTGTGGTCATTTACAACTCCGACTGCCTGTAGAAAGGAATAAATGATAGTGGACCCGACAAAATTCATGCCTCTTTTTTTTAAATCAGCTGAAATTTTGTCTGATAGTGCTGTTTTTGGCGGAATATCTTTCACTGTTGCAAATTCGTTAATTACCTGTTTAAAACTGACAAATTGCCAAAGATATTTATCAAAAGAACCAAATTCTTTCCGGATTTGTATAAAGACTTTTGCATTATTAACGGCAGATATTATTTTAAGTCTGTTTCTTATTATACCCCTATCATTGAGAAGCGACTCAATCTTCTTTTCACTATAGTTTGCTATTTTTTCATAATCAAAATCATCAAATGCTTTTCGAAAGTTTTCCCTTTTTTTTAAAATAGTACTCCATGACAACCCAGCCTGCGCCCCTTCAAGCAAAAGAAATTCGAATAAAACCCTATCATCATGAACAGGCACTCCCCATTCCCTGTCATGATAATCAATATACAACTGATTATTCACTTCTGCCCATTTGCATCTTTTTATCTCATTACTCAAATCAATCTATCCTCACAATGAGTAGGAGAACCCCGACTCATTTCATTTATTTTTTTTCATGAAACTTTCTTTCTTTTGTATCAACCCCATCTTGTATCTGCTGTAAGTAAATCTCAAATCCGCAATTGTAAGAAGAAATTTTTCAGCCACCTTGATTACATCTTTTTCATAAGGAATACTTGACCTTTCCGCAGGGGAGGTTTTTTTCAAATATTCGACATGATATTTGACATAAAACTCTTTTCTTTTTAACAAGTCAATAATCTTTGAATTATCAACTTCCCTGTAAACTTTCATGCATAAAGCAGTATCAATTACAAGATTGGTCGAAAAGTTATATTCAACGTTGAGATTTAAAATGTAATCGATCAGTTTAAAGAATACTGACAATTCTTCAGTCGGTTTTGATGACACCTTGTAATTTGCCATGATTTTATAATAGAGATGAGAATCTCTTTTAATAAATTTCTTATAATCATCTTCATCGATATAAAATTCCATGACCAATAGAATCTGAATATCCTTTAAAAGATCAATAAAAAATTCCTGAAGAACATGGATCCATTTTGCAGGGGATAAAGTTTCATCATATTTTGCCTCATCATAACTTTTTCCAGCCTTCCATATTTCATATTCTTTCCAGTTGAAATTTATTTTATTGCGTTCAACAAAATGCTGAAGCCAGAGTTTGTCCTTTGTTAAAAAAATATTGATTGATTCAATAAGTCTTACTATGGAATAATATTTAGGAGCATTTTTTATGATAACTTCAAGAGGTATATGCTTATATTCCCTTATAAAAGCTTCTTTTTTCTTAAAATAACTTTCAATAAGCCTGAAATAATAATCAAGATTTTTAGGTTCTTCACTGTTATTTTTTATATCTTTTTTTTCTTCACTGCTCAAAAATTTATATCCTTAAAATTAAATTTATTTTTATTTAATATTCAATTAATTGAAGGTCTCCATCCAAAACCTTGTTCAATTTCATCCTGCCGATGAAATTTATTATAAATTCCTGAAGTTTAATCAATTTTAATTTATCAGGTAAAATTTTCAAATAATAATCAAGTTCTGAAATGAGATAAAACATATTTGCCGCAAAATCAAATTCATATCTTTCAATACCTTTCTTTAAATCATCCTGATTTTTCCTGGATAAAATTTTCAAGTTGTTAAAAATTTCATTTAACGTCTTTCCCTGATTTTCATAAAGATCAAGCACTCTTAAAAATCTTCTATGCGCCCAGGCCAGGCCGTTCAACAAGCCTGCTTCATCGGAATTAATAATATTATTTAAAATAATCAATGATTTTTCCAGATTTCCGTTAAGCATAGAGTTATACAAACTGAATATTGATTCTTCTTTGCTGTATTCCAGATAATCCTCTATAAAGGACAGTTCTATAATATTATTTTTTTTATTCCCTTTTTCATTAAAGAGATTTACGATCTTAACTATTTCATCCCGAAGCTGCAGTGTATTGTTCGGTATCATATCTAAAATAAAATTTATTGTTTCATTATTTATAAAAAAACCAAATTTCTTGAATTCATTCCTGATCCATTCGACTTTCTGTGATTCAAACATTTCCCAGAACATAATGTTTTGTTCAGGTAAAATCAAATCCATTAATTCATCCAGAATTTTTTCATTAGTTTCATTGAGCATTATAAGATAAGTATCTCTATTAACAAAATAATTTATGCTTTTAAATATCTGCAATATTTTAATCTTATCCTTCTTTTTGACGGAATCAGACAGCACATAATTATTTTTATCTTTAGAATAAAATGACAACAAACACTTTCTGTTATTATCATTTAGCTTATTTAAAATTAAATTCTCAAATTCATCAGACTTAAAACAATTTGAGATAATAAATTTTTCAAGCTGTTTTACTGTTTTAAAATTTATATTTTCTATGCTTTTTAATATTATGATTTTTTTATCAGAAAATAATAAACCTGAGCTTAAAGTATCAATTAAATCTGCATTATTAAGACTCTCATCACAATAATAAGTATAAACAACAGGTGATCTCTCATTAAAAACTTTTTTTTTGATTGATTCAATTATCTCTTTTTTTTCTCCTATTTCAGGACCATTAAACAAATACACATTTTCAATATTTGAATTTTCAATGTGATGTCTTAACTCTTTACTTGTAATTTTCACTTTTTATCCTAAATTATGAAACTTAAAAAAATGGTTAAAAATATTATTAATACTTTCTGATTAAACCGGTAAGTTTGCCGATAATCCTGGGATTTCTGCTTATGATAGTAGGATAGTCATCATTACATGCTTCCAATCTTAAAAAATTTTTCTGCTTATAGGCTTTTTTAATTGTCACGCCGTTTTCCGTTTCAACAACCAATATTTCCCCGTTATTAAAAATCTGACTATTCTTTACGATTGCAATATCGTCTTCATGAATGCCGGCATCAAGCATGCTGTCTCCTCGGACTTTCAGACCGAAAAGTTCACCTGATCCAAACATATCTTTGTCAATTTTGATTTTGGCATCATAATTTTCATATGATAGAATCGGTAACCCAGCCTGCACAATCCCAAGTATGGGAATTTCAATATAATTTACTTTCTTATAAGTTTTACTGTTTACCGTTTCATAAAGGAGTTTGAAGGATCTTTTCTTTTTTGAATCATAGGAAAGATATTTCTTCTTTTCCAAGGCTTTAATATGATCATAACTGCCTTTTACGGAGATCTTAAAAAATTTGCTTATTTCATTTATCGTAGGAGGAAAATTATTTTCATTATAATAATCTTCAATGAATTTTAATATTTCAACCTGTCTTTTAGTCAACTCTTTAGACAAGCGCCCTCCCCCTTTTTTTTAAAAAACTATTTAATAAATAATATACCTTTTTCATTTATTAATCAATTTTTTTT
>JAFGQB010000057.1 GCA_016935915.1 Spirochaetota bacterium | reverse complement strand
TGGGAAATTAAATAAAAGAATGATTATCGAATTGTAAGATTTGATAAAGAATAAAAGGATATTCATTAATGAACAATATTGCTAAATTATTTATTATTTCAGGAATTATTTTTATTTTGATCGGGTTTTTTCTGTTTTTTATAAAAAAACTACCTTTTAATTTAGGCAGATTACCTGGAGATATAACAATCAAGAAAGAAAACTTTACATTTTATTTCCCAATTGTAACATCAATTATCTTAAGCATTATTTTATCATTAATTTTCTGGATAATCTCAAAATTTATTAAATAAATTATTAGTATATGCATATAAGAAATTGACACATTCAATAAAAAATTGTAATCTGCTTAAACATTTAAATAATGATAAAATTCAACAGGGCAAACTTATGGATTATAAAGAATTACGGCACAAATACATAAATTTTTTTAAGAGTAAAAATCATTCTCATATTCCATCGGCATCATTAATTCCAGAGAATGATCCGACCGTTTTATTTACAACAGCCGGCATGCATCCTCTGGTACCGTATCTTTTGGGGCAAAAACACCCGGAAGGCAAACGACTTGTTAACTGGCAAAAATGTATCAGAACTGGTGATATTGATGACGTTGGAGACGCTTCACATCTGACAATGTTTGAAATGCTTGGCAACTGGTCTTTAGGTGACTATTTCAAGAAAGAAACAATAGAATATTCCTTTGAATTTTTAAAGGATGTACTCGGCTTTGATATAAATAAATTGCATATTACAGTATTTGAAGGAGATAATGATGCACCAAGGGATGAAGAGTCGGCATCTTACTGGAAAAAACTCGGTATCCCTGATGATAGAATTCATTACAAGCCAAAGGAAGACAACTGGTGGGGTCCTGCAGGCAATACTGGACCATGCGGGCCTGACACTGAAATGTTCATTGACACAGGTATTGAAAAATGCAGTGATAACTGCAGTCCGGGATGCAGATGTTCAAAATATTTTGAAATATGGAATGATGTATTTATGCAATATAATAAAAACGAAGACGGCAGCTATTCTCTATTAACGCAAAAAAATGTCGATACCGGAATGGGCATTGAAAGAACTGTTGCTATGCTTCAGGGTAAAGAATCAGTATATGAAACAGAGAGCTTTGCATCGATAGTAAAAAAAATTGAAGATCTATCAGGTAAAAAATACGGCTTTAATGAAGATATTACAAAGGCAATAAGAATCATTTCTGATCATATTAGAACAGCGGTTTTTATTATCGGAGATGAAAAAGGAATAAATCCGTCAAATATCGGAGCAGGCTATGTAGTAAGAAGATTGATAAGAAGGGCAATAAGATACGGTAAAAAACTTGAAATCAAGTCCCCTTTTTTATCAGAAATTTCCGAAGTCGTAATAGCTTTAATGCAGGAATTTTATCCTGAATTAAAGCAAAACAAAAAAAGAATTAGTGATGAGCTAAATATAGAAGAGAGCAAGTTTGAAAAAACACTTCAATCAGGATTACAGGAGCTAGAAAAAATTTTAGTTAAGCTTAATGAAAACAATCAAAAAATCTTATCAGGCAGAATCGCTTTTAAATTATATGATACATACGGATTTCCTTTGGAATTTACAAAAGAGATAACAGAAGAAAAAAAAATAATGGTTGATGTAGAAGGATTTAATGAAGCGTTTGAAAAACATAAAGAACTATCAAAGCAGGCTCAAGCTCAAAACTTTAAGGGAGGACTGGCTGACCATACCGAAAAAACTACGCGTCTTCATACAGCCACACATTTATTGCACAGGGCATTAAAAAACATCCTTGGCGAACATGTAAATCAAAAAGGTTCAAACATAACAAGTGAAAGATTGAGATTTGATTTTACTCATCCTGAAAAAATCAACAATGAAACATTAAAAAAAATCGAAGATATGGTAAACGAACAGATAAAAAAGGAACTGGACATAAAAATGGAAATCATGACATTGGAAGAGGCGAAACAAAAACATGCCACAGCTTTATTTACAGATAAATATGAAAGTAAGGTTAAAGTTTACACAATCGGTGATTTTTCCAAAGAGGTTTGCGGTGGTCCTCATGTCAACAATTTAAAAGAACTGGGTAAATTTAAAATTATAAAAGAGGAATCATCCTCAGCAGGAATAAGAAGAATAAAAGCAATTCTTATTGATGAATAAATAAAGATAAATGTAAATAATATTTTTTTATTTAATTGAATTTTGTAATATATATTTATTGATTGCTAATATAAAAACTCGAGAAAAATCATGAAAGAAATTTTTAAATACATAGAATCACAAGAAAAATTAGTAATAGAAATTCAAAAACAATTGACAAAAATACCAGCTATTGCACCTGAGAGCGGCGGACAAGGTGAGTATAAAAAATATTTATATTTAAAAAACCTGATTTCAGACTGGGGATTTGATTCAATAGAGACAATTGATGTTTACGATGACAGAGTCGAATCAAAAACACGACCCTCTTTAATTGCATCTATCAATGGCAAAACGAAAACAAATTTTTGGATAATAACTCATACAGATGTTGTACCTCCCGGCGAATCAACTTTATGGGAAACATCTCCGTTTGATGCAACAGTAAAAAACGGCAAAATCTATGGAAGAGGGACAGAGGATAACCAGCAGTCACTGGTAAGCTCTTTATTGGCTGCAAAGTCACTTTTTGATAATAAAATCATTCCATATTATAATGTAAAATTATTATTCGTAGCAGATGAAGAGGTCGGAAGTAAATACGGTATCGAGTGGATACTGAAAAATAAAAATATATTCAATAAGAATGACCTGATACTTGTTCCAGACGGCGGCAATTCAGAAGGCAATACAATAGAAATTGCAGAAAAATCAATATTATGGATAAGCTTTTCAATTTCGGGTAAACAATCTCATGGCTCAAGACCTGATCTTGGAATCAATACTGCCAGAGCATCAAGTTATTTATGTGTAAAAATGGATAATTTATATAATAAATTCGATAAAATTGATAATATGTATGATGTGCCTTATTCAACTTTTGAACCGACAAGAAGATACAACAATATAGAAAATATTAATACTATACCTGGCAGTGAAATTCTATGTTATGACTGCCGAATATTGCCTGATTACAAATTAGATGATATTATTTCCCAAATAGAATTAATAAAAAAGGAAATAGAAAAAAAATTCAAAGTAAAGATCGAAATTGAAATAAAAATAAAATTACAGGCACCAATTCCTACTCCGACGGATGCACAAATAGTACAAAAGTTAAAGAAATCAGTCAAAAAAATATTGAATATTGATGCAAAACCAATCGGAATTGGAGGAGGTACTGTTGCTGCTTACTTTAGAATGAAAGGCTTTCATGCAGCATTATGGTCAACAATAGACATGAAAATGCATGGTCCGAATGAATATTCAAAAATAATAAATACAATAAATGACGCTAAAGTTTTTTTTGATTTAATGACTGAGTCAGATTAATTTATTTTATTTTTTTAGAGGTTAATGTGGAAAAAAAAATAACAAAAATTATAAAAAAAAATAATATTGATAACACTAATTATGAAAATTTTAATGTGGATAATAAACCTAAAATTAAATTAATTTGTTCAGCAGGATCAACTTTCACTAATTGGATAAATATTTTATTTAAAATAAAATTTAAAATAGAGTTTAAATTTATTCCTAGAGCTATCTTGACCACTTTTGCAACATTTTTTTTGATGCCTTTTGTTATACTTGAAAAAATTATATATGATAAAAAAATAAAAAAAATTCATGTTAAATCTCCAATTTTCATAATAGGACACATGAGAAGCGGAACAACATTTCTTCACTATTTATTAAGTCAGGATAAAAGATTTTGTTATTTAACAACTGCAGAAACAATCTTCCCTTCGATATTTATTCTTTTAAATAAGCTCATAAATAAATTCATGAACTTTGTATTACCATTAAAAAGGCCAATGGATAATATGAAACTAAATAATAATCTTCCGCAGGAAGATGAATTTGCAATTGCAAATATTTGCCCTTATTCACCGAATATCGGAGCATATTTTCCTAAAAATATAGATCAATATTATTATGACTATTCTTTCTTTAATAATGTTAAAAGTAAAATAATAGATAAATGGAAAAAAGTTTACAAGTATATTCTTCAAAAGACCATTTATTATAATAATGGGAAAAGAATGTTATCAAAAAACCTAATAAATGCAAACAGAATATTATTATTAAAAGAAATGTTCCCTGATGCTAAATTTATTTTTATCTATCGTAATCCTTATTCTGTTTATTTATCAACAAAAAAATTATACAAAAAATTTATTTTTCAAAACATGTCTTTTCAATCTATTACTGATAAAGAATTGGAGGAAAAAATTTTAAACTTTGCAAAGGCTGGATTTAAAAAATATTTTCAGGACAGAAAAAAAATAAAAAAAGAAAACTTAATTGAAATCCGTTATGAAGATTTTGTAAAAAAACCTATTTATCATATTAAAAGAATATATAATAAATTAAAAATTACAAATTTTGACAAAGTAAAAGAACAATTTGTACAATTTGCAAAAAGTTATGAAAATTACAAACCTGAAAAATACAGTATTGATAATAAATTAAAGAATAAAATTTATAATGAACTAAAATTTATATTTGATGAATTCGGTTATGAAAAATAAAAAGCGCTATTATAAAACAGCGCTTTTTATATAAAATTATATCAAGTTATTTTTTTGTTACCAAATCATCCGGAGATTTAATAAAATTTTTCAATGAATCTTCAAGAACCAGGTAAAGATAATTATTAAAATCAACCGAAATAATATAATCCGCTATATCATTTGGATCTTTATTATAAAAACTCATTGTAAAGTTTGAATTATTTTTTAAATACAGCTTGATCTGACCTAGTTTTTCTCGATTCCCGAGCTCTCCTTCAACTTTGAAGTCATAGGCATTTAAGAATAAAATTGTTTCAACAATATTTTGTTTCTGGTAATCTTTAATTTCTCCATTAGGTGCAGGAATAATTTCATATTTTTGAGTTTGAGATGTATCTTTATCTTTGTTTTCTTCTTTATTTTCTACAGCTTTAATTGTATATTTTCCTTTGTACCATTTGAAATTATAACTTTCAACCTCAATCTTTTCTATATCTTCTCTTTTTATATCATCGCTGAATACTCTTTTATTTGCCCAGCCAGATACTGAATTATTTGTTTCTGCAGCAATTGATGATCTTACTTCCCTTATTTTTTTTTCATCTCTTAATTTAATATAAGATGTTCCGGGACTTGTTCCTGCTGTACCTACCATTATATAAAAATCAGTATTATTGGAAGTTTTAACTTCTACTTTTTGAACTCTCTCATCATCAAATCCGAATTTTTTATCATTATCAGGTTTATCACCTTTGTCAACAATAATTCCTTGAGTTAATTTTTCTAATAACTCTGTATAATTCTGTATTTTTTGATTTTTAGACGGAAAATATTTATCTTTTATCTTAACAAACCAAATATCTTCTTTTTTCTCCAATATAAAATTCTCTGATTTGTCAGATATTATTATTGAAGTGATATTATCTTTATTTAAATTCTTAATCAGCTTTTTACTGTACGATCTCATCATTATTTTTTGCGGAGAGAAAAATTGAAAATACAGAGTAATTAAAATGAAAATTATTAATAAAATAGTTAAAATTTTAATACTGTTAAGTCTTGAAATTTTCATATTATTTGCACCTCATTATTATTTTTTATATTCTTCTAAAATTTTTTTTCTTCTGGAATATCTTAACAAATTAATAAGTATAGCAGCTGCAATTATTAAAAATGGCATTATATATGTAGAAACAGCAATAACAATATTTTTTCTTGTATCAAATTGCTTAGTATTAGGCTTTACTTTATCAAGTTCATTTAAAAACTTTTTCTTGTCTCTAATTTGTATTAAAGATAAATCCTCTGTCAACCAGTCAAAAGAGTTGATCAATAAATTAATCTCGGATTGAGTTACCAGTCGGGAATCCAATATACTGTTTTCAAAAAACATATCATTTGATATAACTACTAATTGAGTATTCCCGCTGTCTTTCCTTCCAAGTTCATATTTAATATTTTCATTTTCATTTTTCGGAATCTCTTTTCCCTTGTAATAACTTTCCAAAGAACCTTTAAATGCACAGGCTATATTAAACTGCTTATCTCCCTGCTCAATAGGATATTTGTAATTATCCAGACCTAATTCCATCCTGTCTTTCTTTTCCCATGCTTTATTAGTTGTCTTTAAAAGTATTTCAGTGTTATTTTTTATTTTTTCATCAATGTCTATTGAAGATACCCAAAAGAAACCTAAATTTTTAAAATTTTTAACTATAGGATTAGTCTTATTAATATTTTCTCCTGTAATTATTGGCCATATCGGATATCTGCTTTCTTCAAGAATACTTCGTGGTACTGCTCTGTAAGATTCATTATCTCCGATTAAATTTTTATTTATTGTTATTCCATAATGATTTAAAAGATCAAATAATTTCCCGTCTTTAGGTAATGCAATCTGTGAATATTGGTTATAAAGAATATTAATGCCGCTTGTGGTAAAGAATGCCTTTCCGCCGTTCATTAAAAACTGGTCAATTTTAAAAACATCATAATCAGTTAATTGTTCGGCTCCTATTACCATAATTACATTTATATCAGTCGGAATATTCTCACCGCTGTTAATTATGGTTGTTTTGCTGTATTCAGATTCTAATATCTGCTTCAAATAGCTGTACTCATTCTCAAAGCTCTTATTTCCGTAAGCCAGAATCAAACCGATATTTGCATTATTATCATTAATAATCTTTTTAATTTCCTTATCGATCAAATATTCAAAACCTACATCAGTAAAAATTTGAGGTATAACGGATTCTTTTCCTTCATAGTTTATAATAATTCCTGACATACCCTGAGAAAGTCTTGCTTCACCTGCACTTGCCTCACTTAAAGATTTATATGATAATCCTTTACTTTCAAGTTCATCAAGTTTTTCTCTGTCCCTTTGAGTGGACAGTTCTTCTGAAATTATTTCAACATAGCCTTTGGAATAATTCTTATATTCTTTTAATAAATCATTAATATACTGAACAACTTTAGACATACCTACATGTTCCCTGCAGTTATCATTATAATAATATTTAATTATCAGCTTATTATTGATTTTTTTTACAAGTTCTACTGTAGGCTTGCTGATTGAAAATTTATTCCCTTTTGTCAGATCAAATCTGAAATAAAAAAACTTGGTAATTACAAAAATTATAATGATCATTATTGCTATGAATAAAGATGAAATCAACCATGTTTCCATTTTATAGGATTTAATTTTATCAATTTTTTTATCATTATTTTTCATTTTTTAGCTCCATCTTTTACTTTCTAAAACTCTAATATTTAAGTAAAAAAACAAAATAGACATTCCAATATAATAAACCAGATCAATCGAATCAATAACTCCCTTGCTGAAATTAAGAAAATGAGTTGATAAACTGATTTCAGTAAGTATTCCTTTAATCCACTCAAGTTGAGTAAAAAATTTTACACTGTATGCAAGATAACCGATAAATGTAAATAAAGCCAATATTGAAGTGCTTAAAAGAAAAGAAACAATCAGTTCTTTTGTTAAACTGGATATGAAAAAAGAAATAGCTATATAACAGCTTGCCATAAGTAAAGCACCGATATACTGAGAAATCAACTGTCCTATATCAAAACTGCCTAACAAAAAATGAGTTATCAATGGTATAGGTAATGTAGCAATTAATGCTATGAAAACAATTGTCAACGTTGATAAAAACTTACCGATCAAAATCTCATATCTGTTTAAAGGTAAAGTAAACAATAACTCTAAAGTACCGTCATTTTTTTCCTTTGACCAGGTTCCCATTGTCAAACCAGGTATGAAAATAATATAAATAATCGGCAGCATGGCAAAATACATACGCATCGTTGCATTATTTTCCTTAAAAATACCTCCAAAGAAAAAAAACAATATATTAGGTATAAATAAAAATAAAACTATGAAAACATATCCTATAGGTGAATAAAAATAATTTTGAATTTCCTTTTTATAAACGGCTAATGTATTAAAAAAACTTCTTTTATCCATTTTATTCCTCCTCTCCTGCTAATTTTAAAAATATTTCTTCCAGATTAGCCTTATTTCTCTTCTCATCAATTAATTTCCAATTTTTTTCTTTAATCAAATCCTTTAAATTTTTATCAAAATCTGAATCTTTTGATATTAAAGCCTTATATCTGAAAATATCCTTAGCATCCTTCTTCATAAACTCAAGCTTCCATGCGCCTTTTAATTTTGAAATCTCCTTATCAATTTCTGTAAAATTATCCGCTTTTAGGGAAAATTCAATGAACTCATCTGTAAAGTTATTGACTAAATTTTGTAAAGTATCATTGGCTACTATCGTACCCTTTTTTATTATGATCACTCTTTCACAGGTCGCTTCAATTTCGGACAATACATGAGTTGATAGAATTACGGTCTTTTTCTCGCTCAATCTTCTCAGCATCTTCCTGAAAGTTATAACCTGATTTGGATCAAGTCCGGTTGTAGGTTCATCCAGAATAAGAATCTCCGGATCATGGATCATAACAGAAGCAAGTCCTACTCTTTTCTGATACCCTTTTGAAAGTTCGCTTATTTTTTTTGAAACCACATCTTCTAAAGAAGTCAATTTTATCATCTCGTCTATTGATGATTTGATTTTATTTTTATCAATCCCTCTGACTTCTGAAATAAAATTCAAATATTCAATTGTGGTCATGTCTCCGTATTGAGGAGTATGTTCAGGAAGATAACCGATAAGCTTTTTAATTTCAATCGGAGAATCAAAAATATTCATGCCATTAATGTTAACCTCACCTGAAGTCGGATTTAAAAAACATGTTAAAATCCTCATTATGGTAGTTTTCCCTGCACCGTTAGGACCGAGCAATCCGACTAACTCACCCTTATTAACTTCAAAAGAAACATCTTTAACAACAGGTACGTTGTTGTAAGATTTGACAAGATTTTTTACACTTATCATATTTTTCACCTGTTTATTATAAATTTTTATAAATAAAATTATATTTTAAAAAGCTTAAATTTTATAATCAAAAAATATTTTTTTTGCTTCCTTATGACATAAAGAAACAAAAATTTATACTTTTTTAAGCTTATAAAAACTGATACTTAAAAAATTAAAAAACAACAATAATCAAACGATAAAATTACATATTTTATAATCTTAGTCAACACTGTTTTACATTTTTTTGAAATTTTTATCAAAATTATCCTTTCCACACAATATTCTTCCAGTAAATTTTAAATAAGGCTTAACAAGATCAATCATTTGGACCGATATATTTCTGATATCCCATTGAGCATGTTTATCAAGCCTCAACCTAGAAATATGAACCAGCTCCCTTAAATTGCACTTTAAAATTATATTTTTCCTGTGGGCATTTGATAGAATATAATCAGCAGACGATCCGTATTGGATTTGAGCCATTTTGAACAATTTGTCAATTTTATTTATCTTTTCTAAAAAATAATCTGAAAGTTTATTGACTTTGATTGATTCCGGAACTTTAACACCCAGTTCAGGCGAATATTGTCCGTCAATGATAGTTGCCATTCTGTGCCTTTTCATCTGAGCAAAACATGAAGCCGAAAGAATAATATTGAATTCAATATCAGACAATTCAAATTCCCTTTGAACTGGATCAAATGAATTAATATCTTTTAATATTTCATTAAAGATTTCTTCTTTTCTTTTATTGTTTATTTTTTTTACAGACTCATATGCTTTTAATAAACTCAAACCGGAATTTTTTACAATAAATCCAGCTAATATTTTTTCCTCAATTTCTTCATCAATATGAACCAGTTTGACTTCGTTATTTTTATCGATTTTTTCATTTGTAATTATATCATGTAAAAAATCATATCCTTTTTTTTCAAAATCATTCGGATCTGTATATTTCACAAGAGAAGGTGCATAACCTTCTACTGCTTTATACAATCCGATGCCTAGTTGATTCAGCTCGCATATTTTTGATGATAATAATTTTCTGATTATTTTTTCCAGACACCTGGCATTTACAGTCATGCCTATCTGAGTAAGAGTTGACAAAGGAAGAATATATCTTGCATCCTCCTTTGCAAAATTTATAATATCACGGTAATCCCTAGATCCTTCATCAACATCAGGATGCAGTGACTTAAAATATGGAAGAAGTTTGTCATGTATAAATTCATAAGAAGAAAAAAGTTCTTCCAAGAGTGATTTATATTCCTTAAAGAAATCCTTATCATACTTGAATTCTTCAGGTATAAGATTGTCATTACCTATTTTAATATATCTCTGCGACTTTTCGGTAAATGATACAAGCCTTGATTTTTCAAGGTATTCTGCGGCAAGTCTTGATATGCCTATTATGTCAAAATTAAAAACGGCATGTTCTGCGATGGAAGAATGTCCCATTTCAAAAATAATCGCATGGTTTGATCTTCTGGCTTTTTTTATCTCTTTTGATGCTTCCTCTCTCAGCTCATTTATTGGGCGCGGATCCCTTGAGATGCGGGCATAGGAAGCACTGATGGTCTCAGGTGTCCATTCAATCTTTTTTAAAATATCCATATCATCTTCGTTGATTTCAGGATATTTATTTAATATTTTTTTTAATCTGCTTATATTTTCAATGTCAATGTTAAAACCTGCTAACTTTATTTCCATATAACATTACCTGATTTCCCCTCATGCGGTTTAAAGAAATAAAATAGCATAACAAATGAAAAAATCAATATAAATATTACTGTTCAACTTACGAAGTCTTTAATTTTATACATTAATTATCTTTTGATATTCAGAATTAATCTTTTCAGAATATTTTGACAATAATCTGTTGATCTTCATGTTCAATTTAATCCTTTTAACTACAAAAAAAATAACACTGATAATTATTTTCCATAAAATAAAACCAATAATAAAACCAATTATCAAAGATATCAATATTTTGTAGGTACTTTTAAAAAGATCAAAAATTATCTGCATCATATCCGTCAAATTAAGATCAACCGATTTTTTGCCTATCCAGAACAAAAAATTATCCAAAAAGCCTTTCAGTTTACTTTTCAATAATGACCCTGAAATTATTTTAGAAACTGTAAATTCCGCAGAAAAAACAGCCAATATCGAAGAAAAAATCAGAGTCAAAATAAAATTAAGAAATCTGAAAATTTTTTTTAAAAAATAACCTGAAAGATTTTTTTTATGTCCTGATTTATACTCTAAAACCATTTCAGCTATCTCATCAGCAAAATATTCATTTATCTGGGCTGCTCTTAATCTCGGTATGATTTCGGATCGTCTGATCATACCTCTCAAGATAATATTTTTAATTGTTTTTACTTTTTTATTTTTTTCTTCCATATTTGACCTCTATTTAAAAAATAATTTATTTTTATAAGAAAAAATCATTTATTATTTCCTCAACCTCTTCAAGCCATTTTTGCCTCATTTCAGGCGTACTGGTTATAATGATATTAAATGTTTTCCTATAATAATCGGTTATTCCATTAAATTCAAAAATACATTTTTTCCAAATTTTATCCAGAGGATCATTAAAAAATTCTTTTTCTCGCTGATCTGGTGTATCCGATGTATTGAAAATAACAGCTTTTTTGTTTTTTAACAAACCGATTGGAACACCTTCACCTGAATCATTTTCCTTAAACTGATAACTGATGCCCTGTCTGAAAACTCTGTCGATCCATCCTTTCAATATTGCAGGCGGCTGACCCCACCAGTTAGGGTGTATAAATATCAAACCTGATGCTTCTATTAGTTCATTGCAGTAAACCAATATTTTTTCATCAATATAACCATTTTTTACTATTTCATTGTAAGGTATGATTGGATTAAAATTTTCCTTATACAAATCATGAAAGAATACTTTTTTATCGTTTTTTTCAAGGCTTTTTAAAGCAGTAATGGCTATTGCATGATTAAAACTTTTTTCATTTGGATGCGCCAATATTATCATTATTTTCATAAATAAATTTTTTATTAATCCTTATAACATTATTTAAAATTAAAAATTAATTGAATAATTTTTGTATTAAATGTTTATTAAATATCAGTAATCATTAAGATGATTGAATTCAGCATTTTCAACCCATTGTTTAGGGCGAAGATAAAAATCCCTTATACTGTTTAAAAGATTAAAGTGCTTCTCTTCTTCTTCTGATAGGGTTAATAAAATGAGCTTTTGATCCGAATCATTAATTTCTTCAGCTTTTTCCAGATAAAAATATTTTGATTTTTTTTCAAGTTCCTGAGACTTGGTCAACAGATCTTCAAATTCTTTTGTAGATCTTATATCATAATCCAATTTCATGCTTTCAAAAACCTCTTTTGCATCTTTTATAATACTGGACTTATTTAATTTTATTTTGTTGTTTTGTTTTAATTTCTGAATTATTTCAAAATGACGTCTTTCTTCTCCTGCTAAAAAACCTAATATTTTTTTAATTGGTTCAATACTGCAATTTTTAATCATCTTCATATAGTATTCTTCACTTTCTTTTTCAAATTCAAGCGCAAAATTATATATATCCATATTATTTCCCCTTAATTTTATGTTACTTTATTAAGATCCTGTTTTATATTTTAAATAAATTCAATTAATATTGCAATAGATAATATTATTTTTTAGTTCATATTGAATTATTACTCTAAATGAAAGAAAAAGACAGCACTCTTACGACACTGTATCAATAAAATTACCGGATACTTTGTTAGTTGTGTTGTTTTAATTATAATTAAACAAGAATTTTTTTTAGTTTCCAGAGAAAAAAAATTAATTAAAAGTCATTTTTTATACAAATTTATAAAAGATATTAAATTTAAATTTCATTCTATATTGACAAAAAATGATATAAAATTTATCTTGATTTGCATTTTCAATATATCAGGAGAAATTAAATTGGCAACACTAACTACTGTAAAGGAAGGATACATCCCGGCAAACAATGAAGCTGCAGAAAAAATAATAGGACCAAATTATGATGAATTTCAAAATGATCTTGAAATTTACAATATTTTAAAAAACAACAGATGTAACATATTAAGCATCTCTATGCCTCATTGCGATGTAGACAAACCTGAAAATTTCATGACAGACGGATCTGATGAGGCGCTCGAGCATGGTCTTGAAAACTTTATTAAATTGATCAACAGCAATATGGTTAAAAAGATCAACAACTTTCTATGGGTTTATGAAATCATCAGCCACAGAAATCCCAATCAGGTACAATTGGGTATAGGCGGCATGGGGAAGACTTCTGAAATAAGAACTGATAAAAATCCAAAAGGCACAATAATAAGAAACGAAGAGGTTTATCAGGCTAAAGTTGAAGGAAGAGCTAAAAACATCAAAAAGCTCAAAGCCTTTTTAGGAGTTGTAAATAATGCCCTTGAAGATAAAAACGGTAAAATATTAAATGAGCTTAATAAATACAAAAATTCAAGAAATCCAGACATAGATACTATTGATGAACAAAAAAATGTCCATAAACTTTGGCTTGTAACAGATAAAAATGAGATTGAAAATTTTCAGAATATAATAAAAGAAGAAGAATTTTCATTTGTAGCGGATGGCAACCACAGAAGCGCAGCTGCAGCCAGTCTTGGTTATGAAAACTTCCTCACTGTATTTTTCCCCATGTCAAGAATGGGACTTTTAAGCTATAACAGATTATTAAAATCCGATGACAACATTTCATTTGAAGAGTTTAAAAAAAAGCTTTCGAAAAACTTTGAAGTGCAAGAACTTAATATAAACCCGGAAAAAATGCCTGATAAAATTCACTCCATATTTATTTATACAGAAAAAAAATGGCTGAAATTAACATGCAAAATGAATGTGATAAAGCCTGAAAATGTTGTTCAGGAAATCGATTCCAATATAGTTCAAAGAAAAATTTTTGATGAAATCTTCAATATTCAAAATACAAGCGATAAAAGGATTAATTATGTAGGTGGAAATAAGGACATTGATTACATGGTTTCAAAAGTAGAAAACAATGAATATAAATATGCGATATTACTACCTCCTGTTGATATGAAACAATTTGCGGAAGTTTCTAAGCAAAATCTCTTTATGCCTCCAAAATCAACATGGTTTGATCCTAAAATCAGAATTGGATTGATAATTGCTTCAGTTCAATAGGTTTTAAAATGATCATAAAACAAATCCTGTCGAAATTTATGCAGACCTTCATTTATTTGATCGGCTGTGAAAAAACAAAAGAAGCTGTAGTCATTGATCCGGTTTGTGAAATTGACAAAATCATAGATTTATCAAGCAAACATGGACTTAAAATCAAATATATTTTCAATACTCATTATCATGCAGATCATACTAACGGAAACAGAGAACTAAAAGAAAAAACCAATGCATTGCTCCTTATACATAAATTTGATGCAAAACCTCTTACAAGACCGTTCAATATCAGTAAAATTGGGCTAAACCTGTACAGCATGTCCCCAAAACCTGATATAATAATTGATAAAAACACTAAATTCAATGTCGGAAGTATTACATTTGATATTGTCCATACTCCAGGACATACAAAAGGAGGACTTTGCTTTTATACGGAAAAAAATTTATTTACCGGTGACTTGCTTTTTGTAGGATGCACCGGCAGAACAGATTTACCGGGAGGCAGCAGAACAAAAATGAAACATTCATTAAATTATATTTTCAATGCTTATCCTGAAGATACTATTATCTGGCCGGGGCATGATTACGGAGCCGCATCAACATCGACATTAAAAAAGGAAAAAGGGACAAATATAAATGCAGTCAGATATGGTTTTTACTGATCAGTTATTTATTTTAAATTTTCTTGACTTTAATCAGTAATTTTATATTAATATCAGTAAAATAAAAAAAGTCAGGATGAAAATAATGTCCAAAAAAAAGCATAAAAAAAACAGATATGATACGCAAAAAATCAAATATGACATTGAAACAAATTCCATAGAAACAGAAAAAGTCCAAAATTATAACTTAAAACAAGAACTAATTGCACCATTTATCCTGATCGGAATACTTATAATATTTTTTATGCCTCTTCTTTTTCAAATTGAAGGGATATGTTATGATGATGCAGCATTTGTATCTTTCCCCAGACTTATAGGCATTGCAAGAGCATTTCAAAATGGAGAGCTGCCCTTATGGGATCAGCATGAATTTTGCGGAGGAAAGCCTTATTTTATCTCCCTGGAAAGTCCTATTTATAATATTCTTTATTATCCTTTTTTTTATCTGGCAGATCTGGATAATATAAACAACTCTTTTTTATTTTTATATATCCTGCCATTTATTATGCTGGTAATTATTTCAGGGATCGGCACCTATTTATTGGGAAGACTTTATTTTAAATTCAGTTATACAATTTCAATACTCTTCGGCTTTTTATGGGCGGTTAATCCTTCGCTTGGCATGTCTTCCTTATCAACGATCAATACTACAGTTTTTTCACTGATGCCATGGGTTATTCTTGCAGGAGCGCAGTTTTTATCGACAAAAAAATTACGCTGGTGGATAACAGGTGTGATCTTTACCGTTCTTTTAAATTCAGCCTATACTTTAAACTATACATTTCGAATATATTTTATATTAATGGTTATTTTTTTAATACTCTCAATATGGTACTTAAAAAAAGACATTAAAAATTTAATAACCGTATTTTTATTAGGATTAATATTTATCACCTCTTTCTTTCTAACTGCATATGTCTGGGCAGGCATAATTGAAGGCATAGGTCTCACACGTGATCAGGTGAGGATGTCTTATTCTGACATTGTTTCAATACTTCAAAACAATCTGCCCCCGGCTCATTTAATAACACTTTTCATACCTAATTTTAACGGTTCAATTAGCAGTACACATGCATGGGGCGACGGACTCTTAATCTTTTCTGCAGACAGGATTTTAACAGGCGGCATCTTCACTTCTTTTTCTATTATTATAGCTTCTATATTCCTCTTAAATCACAGACAGTGGGGTATCAAACTGGACAGTAAATATTATATCTGGCTCTTAATATCTTTAATACTTAATATCGGAACATTAATAGTTATGCTGGGCAAATATACTCCTGTCTATTTCATTTTATGTAAGATTTTACCATGGTTTTTCATTGTACCATATCCTTATTATTATCATTTTGCCCATCATTTCGGCGCCGTCTTATCCGCAGTCTTAGGAATAACCCTGATGATTAAATACAAAAAAGAATTTTTTAATAATTTTAAAAATAAATATGTCTTATACTATATTGCATTCATATTTCTTTTTGTTATTATTTATCTTTTTCTGCCTGCTACTTCGATAAAATTCCTGTCATACCAATATTTGACAAATTTCAAAGAATGGGGATTCTTTTTTTCACAGCCTCTTTTATATTCTATTACCGCTTCTTTTATCTTGATATATATCTGTTTCAATAAAAAAAATAAATTCAAGCAGTTTAAATATTTTACGATTGCTGCCGTTTTTGCGGAAGCATTATATGTAGGATATCTTACCTATTATAAAAACATGGTTATCCCGAGACCACAGATGCAGACAGCCTGGGAAAAAATGCAGAGATACCGCTACAGCCTGCCAGAAAAAAATCCTTTTTTTAAACAGATAAATGAAATGAAGGAAATTATAAAGGATAATGATTACCGCTGGGTATCAGATGTCACTACAGTTGACGGTTATTCATGGATCATAAACGGTAAAAGTATGGGAGGATATGACTCCAAACCACTTATTAAAAAACTTAAGCTGGCATTAAAAAGTTTTTATGAACGATTTCCTTATGAACTTGTATCATATGATTTTCCCAAAAAACTTTTAAGTAATATGAATGTCGGCTATTTGCTTGCTTACAACAATACAATGGAAGAAAACAGGATTTACAACCATGAAGAAAACAAAACTGAATATTACCTGATCAGGAAGCCTGAAACTTATAAAGTTATTGGAGATTATTTTAATAAATTTAAAGAACCTGTATTTAAAGTTTATACACTGGATGAGCCAATGCCGTATTTATACTTTCAGGACAAACTCTATAAAGCAGAAACTTTACTACATAGGGAAAAACTCATAAAAGAGGACTTGAGAAAATTTGCCCTTCTTCCTGATGATATAACTCTGGATTATCCACAATTTAATGAGAATTTAAAAATTATAGAAAACAACAAAAAAGAGTTTGACGATCTTCAATCAAGAAATCAGATTATTTCGATTAAAAAATATTATAATAAGTTAATTTTGAATGTTAAGATTAATGATCAAGTCTTATTAGTGAGGAACGAAGTATATCATCCCGGCTGGAAGGTTTTTGTTAACAATGTGGAGAAAAAAATATTAGAAGTTAATTATCTTCATCAGGGAGTGATTTTAGAGCCCGGAGTCCACAGCATAACATTTAAATTTACCCCTAAAAATATTGAATTATCATTAAAAATATCACTAATGACATTAATATTTACAGTTGTCTCTCTAATAACATTTATAATTATTAAAAGGTTTTTCCCTAAAAAATAAAAATTTAACCTGCTTGACAATTTAATAAAAAATGCTAATATCAATCATTAAAAAAAACAACTGACGCTTAAAGATGGATAACCATCAGGAAGTTTAACGACTTTTCTGCCGCGCGTCTGGGCAGAAAGAACCTAATAGTTAAGGAGGTTCTTATGCCTGAAAATTTAATCAAAAAATATCTTGAAAAAAATCCGTCAAATATCGACAACACCTCGTTTATAGCTTTTTTAGCAGACTTGATCGAAGTAAGTAAAGTTGATAATCAGATTGCAAAATCAATTATCAATGAATTAAAAGATCAGAGAAATAATTTAAAACTCATTGCCAGTGAAAATTATTGTTCTCTATCAACTCAATTTGCAATGGGCAATTTGCTTACCGATAAATATTCGGAAGGTTTTCCATATCACAGATTTTATGCAGGATGCGACAATGTTGATGCGATCGAGCAGATAGCGTGTGATGAAGCAAAAAAGCTTTTTAATGCAGAACATGCTTATGTTCAGCCTCACAGCGGAGCAGATGCCAACCTTGTAGCATACTGGTCGATTTTAACATATAAAATTCAGGATAAATTTTTACACGAAAAAAGTGTTCAAACATTGACGGATTTGTCAAAGGAAGACTGGAAAAAACTAAAAGAATTAATGAAAAACCAGAAGCTTTTAGGTCTTGATTATTATTCAGGGGGGCATTTGACCCATGGCTATAAATATAACATATCGGCATTCCTCTTTGACGCATATACCTACTCTGTCTCTAAGGATACAGGACTCTTAGATTATAAACAGATAGAAAAACAGGCAAAAGAGATTAAACCTCTAATCCTTCTTGCAGGTTACAGCGCATATCCGCGTAAAATCAACTTTGCAACACTTAAACAAATCGCAGATTCGGTTAATGCAGTATTAATGGTGGACATGGCACATTTTGCAGGTCTTGTTGCAGGCGGAGTTTTTGAAGGCGACTTTAATCCGATACCCCATGCAGATGTTGTCACCAGTACCACTCATAAAACATTAAGAGGTCCCAGAGGCGGCATAGTATTGTGCAAAAAGGAATATGCAGAAACAGTTGACAAAGGCTGCCCTATGATACTCGGGGGTCCTCTGCCACATGTATTGGCAGCAAAGGCTGTCTCTTTTAAAGAAGCTAATAAAAGTGAATTTAAAGCCTATGCAAAAAAAATAGTTGAAAATGCAAATTATCTTGCAGATGCATTAATAAAAAAAGATATTACAGTTCTGACCGGCGGAACAGATAATCATCTGATGCTGATAGATGTAAGACCTTTCAACCTGACCGGCAGACAGGCAGAAAGCGCAGTAAGAGAATGCGGTGTAACATTGAACAGAAACTCTATACCTTTTGATCCAAACGGTCCATGGTACACAAGCGGTTTAAGAATAGGAACACCGGCTGTAACAACACTGGGTATGGGCAAAAAAGATATGGAAGAGATAGCAGATATTATGAAATACATCTTATCTAATGTAAAAGCAGAAGTTAAAAACGATAAGGTGAGCAAAGCAAAATATATTATTGAAGACAGTATTAAGAATAAAACAAAAGAAAGAGTAAAGGATCTATTGAACAATTATGTACTATATCCAGAAATAGACATGGATTTTTTACTTGAAAATTTCTAAAATATGAACAATCAATTATCAAAGAGCTGACCTGTTAACAGAACAGCTCTTTTTATTATACTTATATAAATTAATTAAATGGTCGAATTTTGAATTACTTATATTTATAAAATTTTTAACCACTTAAGAACACAGTGTTCTCATATTTTTTTTTTAAAATTTACATAAATTCTCAGTGAACTTAAGTGTACTTAAATGGTTTCATTTTGTGTTTTTATTTGACATTCGTCCTAAATTCAAAAAAGTTTAAAAAAATTCTTTTTTCAAAACTTTTAAATCTTAATTATACTGCTCTCTTTCTTAATGCTGAATCCATTTTCCGTAATTTCGGGATCAATAATTTTAATCTTATCCCCGCGTTTTAATTTTAGAAAAATGTTATTACCATTTTCCATATTTTTTTTATTCAGTGATATGCTAACTCTCCCTTCTTTACCGCATACAAAAAACCGTGCTTTACCACTTTTTGAAATAAGTTTATCCGAAACTACTAGATAATGATCAGGAAGTGTAAAATGAGCATTTTTTTGCAATAAAAGATAACTGAATTTTAATTTATCCTTTTTGATACCTGCCATTCTGCTTATTTTACTTATAACAGGATTTATTTTCCAGTTAAACTCGGAATGACAAGTTGTATTCTCATTTTCATTAATAATTTTACATACTCCCTTATTTATACAAGGACTGACAACCGTAATATTGCTTTTTATCAGATAATTCCTTAATTTTATCAAATCCCTTGAAGTTTTTGTTAGTGCAGGCTCAATAATACAAATTTTACCGTCTTTTCTTAAATTATTTAATAAATTCTGTATGAACTCACTCCTCAAATTTATCTTATTTTCATTGGATGACCATAATTCATTTATAAAATGTCCCATTATGATCAGATCATATTTTCCTTCAACTGCTTTACTATTTTTCTCTAGATCAGCTTCCTTTAAGATAACATTCCCTTTTGTCAGACCCGACAATTTTTTCAGTATTAATGCAGAGTTTCTGATTTTTTCATAAGAAGTTACATGTTTAAATCCATGATCAAGCAATGCAATTGAACATGGACCTGGTCCTGCACCCAAATCAAGAGCATTTTGTCCTTTGATCTGATTATCAAATAGTATCTTTCTTGTCTGAGCATAGGAAACTGGCCAGTAATAAAGTAAATATGCACCGAGAGTTGAAAAATCAGCCAAATATTTCTTTCCTATTAAAGCTCTGTCCCCAATAAGTCCATTTGATAATTCTTTGACACTTTCTGAAATATCACGATAATCTCTTTCTGATAAGTTATATGAAGTAAATTGATTGTTTCTCCATAATTTAATTAATTCCTTTGTCCAGAAATTAATTCTATCAAAAATAATGTTTTCTGTTTTATTCATCAATTTTTATGTTTAAAAAAATAAATTTGTATTTTTAATTGAACTTAATCCCTCAAAAAGCATGAATAATCTTTCGAGCCCAAGAGCAATACCGGAACATGGGGGAATACCGAAATTAAGTATATTATAAAACCTCTCAGGTGAATGAAGGTTAATCTTCCTGTTTTTTGACCTGAAGCTTAAAATTTCATCAAATCTTTTTTTCTGCTCTATTGGATCGATCAACTCCTCATATGCATTGGCAATCTCAATTCCGCAGATATAAAGTTCAAACCTTTTTGCATAGCAGTCATTATCATCGCAAACCGCAGACAAAGCTGCCATATCAACGGGATATTCATAAATTATTACAGGATTATCAAAACCCAGATTTGGCTCAATGTTGGTCAAAAAAAATTTAAAAAAAAGGTCCTCTTCGGTTAAATTTGATTCTGATATATGCTTCCTGCTTAAATTTAACACATCAGAAATTTCTTTTATAAATTTTTTCTTATTAGTCATATAATTATCCAGATCAATATCATGGTCTTTAAATAGATCTTTTACCTTCACCTTCTTAATATCATCCAATTTGCAGACTTTTTTCTTAAAGTTTATTTGATTATTTTGATAAATCATATTACTTAAAAACAAGAGATAATCCAGACAATCTTTCATAATAATTTCATAACCTTCAAAAGATCTATACCATTCGAGCATGAAAAACTCCGGATTATGAAAATCTGAATCCTCTCCGTAATTCCTGAACACCTTTGCAATCTCAAAAATCTTCTCCAAGCCGCATGACAATGCTTCCTTTAAGGAAAATTCAGGTGAACTGGGTAAAAAAAACAGATGATCTCTACCCTTGTGATCCAGATAAGTGGTCCAGAAAGGTTCAATATGCTTCTCAATACCAGGGGACTCGACAAGAGTGGGAGTATGCATCTCTAAAAAACCTTTTTTGATAAAGAATTCCCTGGTAAAATAAAAAAATGATTGCCGTTTATATAATACTTCTATAAGCCTTTTACTGTTTTTATTCAGTTTGTAATAAGTAGTTTTGAAATTATTAATATAGTTAACTGAAATTGAATTTAGTATTTTATAATTTTCAAGATATATTTTATTATTTTTATTTGTAACAGTAATTTCAATAATATCGCCTATTTTGAATAAAATATTTTTATCGTTAAGCAAAACAGAAATTTCGCCTGACTGATCCGATAAAAAAAAACTGTTTTTGTTTAAAGAAACAACTCTTCCCTGCAATAAACAATTATTATTGCACTCTATATTATTGATATCTTTAATAAAAATCCTTTTATTCAAAAAAGAAAAGTCTCCTTGTTTTCACTGTTTTCTGTATTTTGTGAGACCTTCCTTTTATTTTTATCATTTTTTTTTTCTTTTAAATCAGTTTCGTTTTTTTTTTTAATATGTTCATCCGCAAGTTCTTCTTCATTATAATCTTCTATATTAACAGATTTTAATATTTCCATTTTTTTTTCAGCATCACTTAAACTTTTTTCGCAAACTCTAGTCAACTTAACCCCTTCTTCAAAAAGCTTTAAAGAATCATCAAGTGAAAAATCCTGGGATTCCAGTTTTTGGGTAATTTCCTCAAGTCTCTGCAATGATTTTTCAAAATTAAATTTATGCAAAAATATCTCCTTTTATACTAAATGATTTTTTCTATTATTCCTTTATAATAAAGGTAATCCTTTTCACTGAAAAGTATGAACCTAATCTCTTTATAATAATGCTTCTCACTTTTTAAAAAATCCGAAACAGAACCTACTGCAACCAAGCATGCATTTTCAATCGGATAGCCGTATATTCCGGTACTGATGGAAGGAAATGCAATTGATTCTAATTCATGTTTTGAACCCAGCTTTAAAGAATTAAAATATGCATTTTTTAATATTTGAGGTTCTCCTCTGTCTCCTCCATGCCAGACAGGACCTACAGTATGAATAACAAATTTTGCGGGGAGATTACCTCCACCAGTTATAACAGCTTCACCTGCAGGCAATCTGCCGATATTAGCAATTATTTTTTTGCATTCATCCAAAATTTGGTGCCCCCCAGCTCTGTGTATAGCTCCGTCAACACCGCCTCCCCCCATTAATCCCGAGTTTGCGGCATTTACTATTGCATCAACCTTTTCACTGGTTATATCACCCTGAATATAATTTATTAATGTATTTCCAACCATTTTTAACATGGTACATCCTGAAATAAAACTCTTGATTATTATAACTTTTTTTGATTTATAAGTAAAATAAATTCAAACATTAAAATATTAATTAAATAAAAAAAAGCCGTTTGCTCTATATATTAAGCTTACGGCTTTTATTGCATGATAATTTAATTTTTACTTTGCGGCTTTGCCTAAAACTGTTGCAGGATCAACATCTTTTGGAAGGAATGCTATACTGTCAAAATTGGCAGCACCATCCTGTCCGTCACCGCCTAAATTTGTAATTGTTAATGTATGTTCACCAGCTTTTAAATTGACCATTGCAGGTGAACCTCCTGCTGAAGGAATTACAAAATTTGACCAGTCATTTGCATCTTTGCTCCAGCCGCCTGTAGGTACCAATTTAATCTTTTCAAAATCTTTACCAGGACTCTGACCATCAATAAGCATTTGTCTGTAAGCAGCACCGCTTCTGTTATGGCAATATCTGAATACAACTTTATAGTCACCGTCTGCCGCAATATAAAATTTCCATTCTAATTTGTGTCCGGCATTATTCCAGCTTAAAATAATATCTTTTGATGCATCTACTCTGCCGCTTGTTTTTTCAACCCCGCCTTTTTCCTGTTTTACATAACTTTCTGCTTCAATGATACCGGGTTTTGATTTATCAACTGCCACAGTTTTTTCTTTTTTTTGAGTCTGTCCTGTAGATTTGCATGAAAAAGCAAAAATAAGCACTATAACTAAAAAAAGAACTGAAATTATTAAAGTGGTTTTTTTCATATAAACACTCCTTTTTTTATATATTTATTTAAGTTATATTTAAAATTGATTAAAATGTCAACTTAAAAACAAGACAAAATTATAAAAATTATTATGATTGTTTGATCTCGATTTTAGTACCGTCAGGATCAAGACAGAAAAAAAGCCTGTCATCTATTAATTCAGTCAACAATGTTACTTTTTCAGACATCATTTTATCATACAAAACTTTAATATCATCAACATTTACAGCAAAATGATTCAATCCCTGAAATCTTAAAGTTTCCTTTAAACCTGAATATTCAATCAGGTTTTTAACTAGCTTTTCAGGCATTAATAATTCTATATTCATATTTCCGTTTGAAATTAATGCTCCTTTTATTTCAAGTTCCTTTTTTTCGAATCTTTTAATCTCTTTGAATCCGAAAAAATCTTTATACCAATTAATGGCAATTTCCATATCTTTAACTGACAATCCAATATGTGCAAATGTCATAATACACTCCTAAAAATTTCTCATATTGTCACATTTTCCATAGATGAAACGGTGCACAGTGAAAAATTATTTTTTTTAACCTTAATCATTTGGATAGATCAAAACTTTAAGGCAATTTTTCCCCTCACTTGCAGTTTTAAATCCCAAACCTATATCTTCCAGCGGAAACCTGTGTGTAATCATATCATCAACTATTATACTTTTGGTTCGTATAAGTTCCATAGCCTGTCTATTGTCGATTGGAGCTGCTCCGTAACATGTTTTTATTGTTACATCATCTCTCCAGAATGGATTGAAGTCAATATTGATTAATTCACCGGGTTTAGGCACTGCAAAAAACATTATTATTCCGCCCTTTCCTGCACATTCAATTGCCTGTTTTGATGCTGACAATGCACCGGTACAAATAATTACCTTATCAACAAGGTTACCATTATTGACTTTTTTAATAAATGCCGGTAAATTTTCAACTGCATTGACAGTGTGCTCAGAACCGAATTTTTTTGCTGCATTCAGCCTGTATTCATCAATATCCGTTGCAATTATTCTGCCTGCTCCTAAAGATTTTGCGAGTTTTATCATTATCAAACCGATTATTCCACTGCCCAGTATTAATACGCTGTCTGCAGGTTTCAGTTCAACCGCTCTTAAACCTCTTACAGCAGTTCCAACAGGTTCTATAAAAGTTGCCTGATCAAAACTTACAGAATCAGGCAGTATAAAAGTGCCTGTCTCCAAACTTCTTCCTGAAATTTTTATATATTGAGAAAATCCCCCGGGAAAATGATTGTTTACCTTTTGAAAAGTTTCGCATGCAGTAGTATGACCGTTCAAACAGTAATGACATTTATCACAGGGTACATGATGAGTTGAAAAAATCCTGCTGCCGACTTTAAAATCATTGATATTTTTCCCTGTTTTGACAACTTCTCCGCATAGCTCATGCCCTAGAACCAGAGGTGCTTTTTTTATTCTGTACCATTCCATGATATCGCTTCCGCAGATACCGCAGGCATTAACCTTTAAAAGTATTTCATTATCTGATATCTGTGGTATTTCCATTTCCTCAACAAGTACTTTATTGTTGTTGTAATACATTCCGACTTTCATATCCACCTTTAATTTATATAATTATTTTTTCTTTTTTAGATCATTGTACATTTCAAAGGCTTCAGCAGGTTTCAGATTATTGTGCACAACTGCCCTAACAGATTTGATCATTGAAACCGGATCATCAGCCTGAAAAATATTCCTGCCCATATCAACACCAGATGCACCCTGCTGAACAGCATTATAAGCCATGACAAGGGCTTCCTTTTCAGGTATCTTTTTTCCGCCTGCAATTACAATAGGAACAGGACATGCCGCAGTAACAGTCTCAAAGTCTTTTTCAACATAATAGGTTTTTACATAAGCAGCACCAAGCTCTGCAATTATTCTTGTTGCAAGCCTCATGTATTTTGCATCCCTGACCAGATCTTTGCCTACAGCAGTAACACCGAGTGTTGCGATTCCATATTTATTGCCCATATCAATGAGTCTTGTCAAATTATGGATACTCTGAGTTTCATATTCACCGCCGATGAAAACCTGTACAGCCATTGCTGCTGCATTCAGTCTGATTGCATCTTCAACATCCATTGCCAGCTGTTCATTTGAAAGCTCTTTTAAAATACTGGGACCTCCGCTTGCCCTTAAAACAAGACCTTTGGTGAATGTAGGAGGAATGATCGATCTTAATATCCCTCTTGTAAGCATCAAAGTATCCGCATATTGCAATAAAGGAAGAATGGTAACATCTACTCTTTCAAGTCCAGTAGTAGGTCCCTGAAAGTAGCCATGATCTATTGCAAGCATTACTGTTCTGCCTGATTTGGGATTAAAAATATTTGAAAGTCTGTTCTGCATTCCCCAGTCATATCCATTTAAACCCTTTAGGAAAAAAGCCTTGCTTTTAGCTTTTATATCCAGATAAAAATTTTTCTCTTCTTTCGATTGATCTTGTTCTGGCATGATTAAACTCCTTGAATAAAGTTAAATGAATATTTTATAACAAAATTAAAGTCATTAAGCAAATAAAAAAATCAACACAGTATGCTTTTAATAACATCAAAATACTGCCACATTTTTTCTCATGTGCCACTATTTTACTATTATAAGAAGCCACAATTCTTCATTTATAACTAATTTTGATATATCAAAATTTAATATAATCAAAGTTTAAAGGGAAATTCTTTTAAAAATATATTGGCATAATTTATGTAACATATGAAACTATAATTTTATTTAAATGGTTTTATAGTTTTATTTTTAATTTGGAATAAATTCCTGATAATTTCAATAAAACTGATAAAAACGATAAAATTATAAAAAATTAGAAATAATTTATTTTTTTTAAAAATAAATTGATTTTTCAATTTTAAATGACTAAAATATTAATGCATTAAACAGGATATTGTTTTTGATAATTATAACAATAAAAATCAACAATATCTTAAATTCCAAGAAAATGTATTAAAAATTTTAATAATTAAAATTATTATTGCTTTAAATTTTTTTTTAAAAAGGAGTAAATATGAATGAGAAAAAAATTGTCATTAAATTATTAGCTGCTTATTTTCTTGTAATCTTTATAATAACATCATTTATTGTTGTGCTGGATTACTTAAGCTTCGGACTGATAAATAATCAATCAACAAAAGAATCCTTTATTTTATATTATCTAAGGTTTATAGGTTTTTCAGTCATGCCTTTGCTTACCTTATTATGTTTGAATTTTTTAATATATATATTCCCATTGTATAAATATCTGAAACTGGTTAACAGGGAAATAAAACCTGAAAGCAAAATCCTTGACCTGGCAAAAAAAAGGATAAATAACCTTTCAATATTTATTTTAATTCAAAATTTTACGGCTTACCTGTTAGGATTTTTCATAATTGTATATAAGTTCGATTATTTGAACAAATTAAATTTTTTCAGCATTATTTTTTATATGATTTTTACCCTTACCGGTTCATTGATTTATACATTCATTCAATCTTCCATAAACAATTATATTTTATATCCTGTTAAAGAACATTTTCAAATATATTATCTGAATGAAAGTATC
>JAFGQB010000056.1 GCA_016935915.1 Spirochaetota bacterium | reverse complement strand
TCGGGTTGTTTAACTGTAAATGCATATCCGTCTTGTCCTCTCATTAATACACCTTCGATTAATGCCTGACCGCCATATGCTAAATTCTTTTCTTTTATATTATTTGTATTGCTCATTTTATCCCCTTTAATATTTTTATTATAATTAAATTATTATAAAAATATAAAATTTTTAATTAAATATTACATTTGATTTAAAAACATATTTTTTAAATATATAAAAATTATAAAAAAAAATATAAAAAATTAATTTACATATAAAAATATAAAATCTATTTACAAATCTTCAATTGTATACTATAATTATATAAATGATCTTCAATTTTCTCTATAAAAAATACAATAGACCTATTTTTAAAAATTTAAATCATATAATCATCAAAAACAATAATGTAATAATTTATAAAACCAATGATCAAAATAAATTATTTTATGATTTATTTATAACCAATAATGCATTTTTAGTCAATAAATATGCAAAAAAATATCCTTCATCATTATTTTTACTTCTTTCAAAAAAAAATTACACAAAAATACCTAATAATGTTTTTTTAATTAATAAATCTTTTAAGGATAACTTCTTTGTTAATTTTACTAATATAAAAAATATGTCAAAAAAAATAAAAGAATCGAATTTTAAAAAAGTAATTCTTTATTTAAATAAAACCAAAAGTTTAAAAAATATTAATAAAAAATTAAATTTGATAGGATTTAAACTATATATAATAAAAAAAAATATAAAAAATAAAAAATTAGAATATTTAGATAATTGCAAAAAAAATATTTTAAAAAAAAATGATCATATTATAGGATTTAAATTTAAGACTAAAAATAAAATTTATTTTTTTAGATCTCTTTGGTCAAATAATTCCCAAAATGATTTTAAAAATACAAAAGAACTTTATCATGAAATAAAAAATATTTTCTTAAAATATAAAAAACAAAAATCAAAAATCAATACAAATATAAACCAAAAAATTCTATCTCTTCATGAAAAGGAAATATTTTTAGGTGATCATATCGGAGAAGGATTATTTATCATAAATCTTGATGGAAAAATCACATTCCATAATAAAATGTTTGAAAAAATGTTTAATTTCAATAATGATTTATATTTTTCAAAAATACAAGAATATTTTTCTGCATCTAGAATTAAAGATTTATTAAATAGATGGAAAACAAACAAAAAACCAATTATAACAGATTTAGAAATTAATAATAATTATGATATAAAAAATTTTAATATTACCTTATCTCCTATTTTAGAAAAAAATAATTTAAATTATATATGTGCAATTATTAGAGATATAACTTTGCAAAAAAAAATAGAACATGAATTAAAAATATCAAACTTAAAAGCATCCTTAATGAATAATAAATTAATATCCGTTCAAAATGCAATAATACATGGCTTTTCAAAATTATCAGAATATAAAGATAAAGAAACCAGCAGTCATCTTGAAAGAATACAAAATTATGTAAAAATAATTGCTTATGAATTATATAAAAGAGAAATATTTTTGGATTTTAAAAATAATAAAGATAATTATTTGTCTGAAAATTATATAGAAGAAATTTCAATATCTTCACTTTTACATGATATAGGTAAAGTTGGGATACCAGACAGTATATTGTTAAAACCTGACAGATTGACAAAGAGGGAATTTGAACAAATGCAATTGCATACCAATATAGGTGGTGATACATTAAAATGCATGGATGAAATAGTAGGAGAAATATCAATTTTAGCTCTGGCAAAAGATATAGCTTATTATCATCATGAAAGATGGAATGGAACAGGCTATCCATTTGGTCTTAAAAAGACTCAGATTCCTCTCTGTGCGCGAATTGTATCAGTTTGTGATGTATATGACGCACTGACAACCAACAGGCCGTATAAGAAATCTTATTCTCATGAAAAAGCTTGTGATATTATTTATGATAGTGCAGAATCTCAATTTGATCCACTAGTTGTATCGGTTTTTTCATCAATTGAAAAAGAATTTAAGAAAATTAGAAATAAATACAGTAACTAAGATTATAAAATATCAATGCCAATTAATGTAACATCATCAATAAAAAAACTATTGCCAGATTTTTTTATGATCCTTTTAATAATTTCAGAAATTTGCTGCTTAATTATATTGTCTTTTGTTTCTAAAATAACTTCATGTAATATTGATTTATCTATTAATTGATCTTTATTATCCAACTCAAATATCCCATCTGTAAAAATAAATATTTTATCACCTTTCTTTATCTCATAGCTTTCTTCTATCATTTTAACATCAGGTTTTATTGCTAAAGCAAAATTTTTATTTTTAAATTCAGTCAATTTATTATCAGATAAAAACAACGGAGATGGATGTGCAGCATTAGAAATAGTAAAGATCATTTTATTAAAATCCAACTTAATTATCACTGCAGTAGGATAAAAATCATCTAATAATAACTTTGAAATATCAATATTAAGCTGATTTAATATTTCAGCAGGAGAGTTTAAATTATTAGTGAGATAATAAAGATTAGATTTAAGCATCATGGTATATAATGCTGCAGGTATACCATGACCAGTAACATCAATTAAAAAAATATAATAAACATTTTTTTCAGCTTCAATTAAATCATAAAAATCACCACCGACAGCATCAATCGGTAGATATTTACAAAAAAAAGAAAATTTTTTAAAATTAAATTCTCTTTGAGGCATAATAACATTTTGTATCTTTTTTGCCATAGCAAGATCAACCATGATCTTTTTATTCAATTTATTAATTTCTTCATATTGTCTTTTTAATTTTAATTGAGCAGTTATACGGCTAATAACCTCTTTACTGCTGAACGGTTTAGTTAAAAAATCAATTCCTCCTGATTCAAAAGCTTTAATTTTACTATCTTCATCCGTTAAAGATGTTATAAAAATGATAGGAATATCAACTGTTAAAGGATTATTTTTTATTTCCTTAGCTATATCAAAACCATCAATATCCGGTAATATAACATCTAATAAAATAAGATCTGGAACTTTTTCATTAAGAATTTTAAATGTTTCTTCTCCATTTTCTGCCATAATTGTTTGGCATTTAATATATTGATTGATTATATTTTCAAGCATTACCCGATTTATTTTGGCATCATCAACAATTAAAATCGTTGTTTCAATGTCCATAATAATTCTTTATCCTTTATATTTTCAATTTACTTCATTCACAATAATTTTACCATTAATATTTTTAATATATATTTTTAAATTATTTAAATTATTATTTAAAATATTTTTTGTTCCATATAAATAGTTTGTTGTACCCTCAATAAAATTATAATTTCTTAATTTATAGTTTATGTCAATATTTTTATTTTCATTCAAAACAACCAAGTCATGATTTATTTTATTCTGTAAATTTAATAAAATATTTCCATTTATTGATTTTATATCCAAATAAGATTTATTTCCTATTTCACTAACATTGATTTTAATGTTTCCATCTTCATTATTTATAATCATATCAGATGAACTATAACTTTTTATATTTAGATCAATCTTCGAATCATTTGAATTGATTCTTAAAAAATTTCCCTGAAAGTCGATCTGTATTGAACCATTGTTGTTAGTTATATCTAAATTACCTAAATAATTTGATATATTTATATTTCCAATATTTGAATCTATAAAAATTTTTAATAAAATAAATGGTATATAAAATTTTATATCAATTTTACCGTCAACTCTTGCTGGAATTACCGAATCAACTGAAATTTTTTTCCCCTCTTTTAAAAATTTTATTGACATTAAATTAATATCATTAGCCAGACCGGTGTATAGATATTTTTTTGTTCTTATTTCAATAGTATCTTTAGCCCATCCAATTATTTCAATATCACCTTTATTTGAATTAATATACAATAAGTCCACTGGAGTAATTTCTCTGTATTTTTCATTTAGTGTTTTTACACTAAAATTTGTAATCTTAGAACAGTTAAAAAAGAATATCAGGAATAAATATATAATTATAAAATTAATTTTCATAAACTAAACCACTAACTTAATTTTTATTGTTATTTATTAAAATATTATTAAATCTAAATTATCTTAATTCTAAATATTTTTTTGCTGCATTTTTAACTATTTCTAAAGTATCATTTTTTGAAATATTTTCAACATCAGTCCATAAATTTGAATCTTTTATGTTAAATATTATTCTTAATGCACCTAATCTTAATAAATAATTATTAGAAAATAATATTTTCTTTATTATCGGATCCAGTTTTTTATTTTTACAGTTTGTCAAACCCCGAGCGATAATTTCTTTTTCATTATCATCGGATTTCTCATATAACTCTTCCAAATATGATACATTTGAATCATTTGGCTCCATAGCTGTAATTTCACTTATTACAAACAAATCATTAGGAAAAATTTTATTTTGACCAATATGTTCTTTTAACAATTTTATTCCAGAATCTCCCAATGCAACCAAAGATTTTAATGCTTCTTTTTTTACTATAGGTGCAGGATCATTTTTATATTTATATAAAAGAATTTTATTCGCATCATTGATTTTATTTAAAACAATACCCTGACAAGCATATAATCTGATATTTTCATTATTGTGTTTCAGCATATTTTTTAAAATAGGCACTATTTTGCTGCTTTTGTAAAGGCTCAAAGCATAAGCTGCATATTCCTGAATTTTAACATCAGAACTTCTTAATTTATTTTCAATAATATTAATTGATGCTATATCCTGAATTTTCGCCAAAGAAACCATGCTATACATAACAATATATTTATTGGCAGCAAGATCTTCGACCTGACTTTTTAAATATTCAACAGATCCTATAGCCTTCATTTCTCCAAAAGAAAGGATTATTTTACTTTTAATATCATCAGAAAGATATTTATCATCACTTTCATCCGACAATCTCAATCTGCTCAATAAAGGATCAATTAATTCCATATCAGTCATTTTTGATAATGCATCTGCAGATGATATGGATATCAATTTATTTTCAGAATCCAATCTTTCTATTAACAAAAGTCCTTCACGTTTTTGACCTTTTTTCCCTAAAAAAGTAAGAAGAGATGTATAAAATTGCACATCAGTTGGTTCACTTAAAGCCTGTTCATAAAGATAATCAATAATATTTTGAGGTAAATTTTCACAATTTGAAAAAAAATCAATCAATGACACTTTGGAATTATTTAAAAGGAAATCTTTATATCGCTGTAAAAGTAAAGGATATAAATCATTTCTTGGTTTTGCACCTAAGTTTTTAACAAAATTAACAATTTCATCCTCAATGCCGTATTCTAAAATTTCAAAATAATTTTTATATTTATTATTTTCAATAACATCTGAAGTATTATCAGAGTATAATAAAGATATTGGCAAAATAAATAATAAAATTATATTAATTTTTTTCATAACTTAATTCTTCAAACTTGCATATTTTTTTAAAAAATCATTCTTAAATGATTTATAATTGTTATTATAAATCGATTTTTGAATATTTTCCATCAATTTTTTCATAAAAAAAATATTATGATAACTTGTCATTCTACCTGCAGTAATTTCCTTTGCTTTAAATAGATGTCTTATATATGATCTGGAAAAATTTTTACATATATAACATTCACAATTTTCATCCAAAGGCAATAGATCTTCTTTATATTTATTATTGTTTAAGTTTATTCTCCCATTAGCAGTCAAAGCTGAAGCATTTCTGGCAGTTCTTGTTGGAAAAACACAATCAAACATATCAATACCATTTTCAACACCTAAAAGAATATCTTCAGGCGTTCCAACCCCCATCAAATATCTGGCTTTATTTTGGGGCATTAAGTCAGCAGTAAAATACAAAATATCCTTGAACTGTTCCTTTGTTTCACCTACTGACAGTCCACCAATAGCATAACCGTCAAAATCAATACTGGTTATCTGCTCAACACTCAGTTTTCTTAAATCCTTATATAGATTACCTTGGATAATTCCAAAAATCTTCTGTTTTTTATCATCAACATTTTTATTATAAAATCTTTTTGATAATTCCGCCCATTTAGCAGTCCTATTAAGCGCCTTTAGAGCATCAGAATGAGAAGTGTCACTTGATGTGCAATGATCCAGAACCATCATAATATCCGACCCGATTTTTTTCTGAATTTGAATAACATTTTCACAGTTTAAATTATGCCTGCTGCCGTCTATATGAGAATTAAAAATAATTCCATCATCATTAATCTTATTTAATCTTGATAAAGAAAAAAGCTGAAAACCTCCTGAATCTGTCAAAATATTATTTTTCCAGTTCATGTATTTATGCAAGCCTCCGGCTTTTTTTATAATTTCATCCCCGGGTCTTAAATAAAGATGATAAGCATTGGATAAAATGATTTGAATGTTCATTTCTTCAAGTTCAAATGGTAAAAAAGTCTTAACAGTACCATTTGTTCCGACAGGCATAAAAACCGGAGTATTGACTATTCCATGATTCAAACTCAATTGACCGCATCTGGCATTTGATTGATAATCCTTTTTTAAAATCCTAAACAATAAATTCTCCGAGACTTAAGTTTTAGCTTTGCGAACAAGATATACTCCTATCGGCAGAAAAATAAAAACCGATAACCAGGCTCCTATAAAGGGATTAATTCTGCCTCCTGAAGCCAAAGCACTTATCAGCATTTGCATTACATAATAAATAATAGCCAGGCCAATCGAAAAAAATAAAGCTAAAATTAATATATTTCTTTGAGATAATGTGGATACACCTATTGCAATCAAACAAACTATTAATAAAGTAAATGGAAAAGAAAATTTTTTATAATAATTTAATAACTCTTCATCAAATGCAATTCCGAGTTCTTTTAAAAGCTTGATTCTTGCTTGAGCTTCAGGTATTGTCATTCTGTCAATTTCATAATCTGATTTTTTAAAAACATTTCTGAATGTTCTTGGATCTTCTTCTAAATCTTCAATTGTTCTTTTATAAAATTTTGTTTCATGCTTTAATGTACCGTCATCATTCCATTCCCTTAATGTGCCTGATTTGAATATCCAGCCGTTTTTTGTATAAACTGCATTTTGAGCTTCTAAAAGAAAAGTAATATTGAAACTATCATTTATTCTGAATAATGTTAAATTTATCAATGTATTATTGCTTGATACAAAACGATAGACTTTCCAGAAATAATTATTTTTCCCCTTAATGGTAATGTCATATTCATCTTTATTGGGTCTTGTAAAATATTCATATAAATTTTCTCTATGCCTGAAAGTTGGTATAACTATAAATGAATCTGCAAATATCATAAAAATAGACAAAAAGATGTTAAAAATAATTATTGGAATTACCAGCCTGTAAATAGATATCCCTGAAGTGAATATGGCGATTAATTCATTGTTCTGATATAATGAAGACAAAGCCATGATGATACCGAACATAATAGCTATCGGCATTGTAAACCAGATTGCTCTAGGCGCAAGCAAAAATGTAATCGCTAAAATATCAAAAGAGGACACCTGATTATCGATATAACTGTAAACTTTACTAAAAAAATCAAATATCAAAAAAATAATAACAAAAAGCCCCTGAGCTATTAAAAACCAGTAAAAAAAACTTCTTAACAGCATTTTATACAACTTCGTTAAAATAATAGGCCTTTTAATAAAATTAATAATGTCTGCCAATGTTTTTTTGAAGCTGAAATTCTTAATGAAATGAAATGTACCTTTTATTAAATTAATAACACTCTTTAATATCGAATAAGGAAGTTTTTTAAAATAATCAATAATAATTTTATTTAAACTATAAAACGAATCTTTCATTCTTTAAACCTTTTTATTAAAAATATTAGACCCAGCCCCAAAAATATTAAGTTAGGTAAAAATGATGATAAAAAAGGCTTTAATATAAATTTAAATGACAATAACATTAAGCCGAAAAAAGAAAACCAATAAATTGCAGATAAAAACAAACCGACTATGAATCCTATGGAAAATCCAGCTCTTTTAGAATAAACTCCTATAGGAGCAGCAAAAATCGCAAAAATCAAACATGCTATGGGATTGGCAAATTTCTGATAAAACTTAATCAAACTTCTGTTTAAATTAACATCTCTTATCCTATTATAGGTAAATCCTTTATAATTTTGTTTTAATTTTTCAATATTGCCATCGATTAAATTAAAATTATTTTTAAATTGTCTTTCGGATATATTATTTTTTAAGAATGCCTCATTTGAATACAACAAATTAGCGGTACTTTCTTTTAACCGGGTAAATTCTTTTAATAATTTTATTTTTTCCAAATTATATGTTATTGTAAACTTGCTTACATCTTTTAAATTTTCAATGGTGGTTTTTTCAATATTTTTATAGCTTGAACTCGACTCGTCAAATTCAACAAAAGCGATAAAATATGACATCTCATCCACATAACCATAATTAAACTCATTGGGTCTGTCTTTATTATCAAATTGAATCATTGCATTTTTCATTCTTAATTCTATTGCGGTACGTCTGAACTCAGGTTTAAGAATTTCAGCTTCTTCTGCAGTAATAATTCTTTTATTTTTATTTTCATCCGTATCGATTATTATCAATCCTTTAATTGCAGTATCTTCGACAATATTTGTATATATTGTCATATTATCATACTTCTTTATTGTTTTTGATTTAAAACCTAATGTCGGCTTTATCTCAAATATTTTTTTTCTTAACCTGAAGTTTTCTTCCATAGAAGCAGGCACCAATCTGTCATAAATTATAAAAGTTATTATACCTATAATTAATCCGGAGATAAAAATAGGTTTAAATATTTTCATATAGTTAAACCCGCATGCTCTAAAGCCTACTATTTCATTATCAGTTGAAAATCTTCCCATAACCATTAAGGTTGCAAGCAATACTCCGAAAGGCAGACTGAATATTATATTTAAAGGGAAAGTTGTTACCAAAAGTCCAATTACCAAATCTAAAGGAAGTTTTTTTTGCAGTAAAGGCTGAATAATAAGAAGAATGCTATTAATAAAAAATATAACAAAAAAAAACAGAAATGTTATTATGAAAGTAGTAAAAAATTCTTTTAGTATATAGCTGGTTACTATAGTGAATCCGAATCTTTTATTTACATTAAAAAAACTTAGCATAAAATTCTTTATTTATTTAAATTAAACCGGTGGAACCAAATCCTCCGGAACTTCTCTTTGTTGAATTTAACTCATTAGTTAATACTAATTGGGCATTTATCACATTGCTGAAAATCATCTGAGCTATTCTCATGCCTTTAGTGATTAAAAAATCTACATCTGAATGATTAATCAAAATAACTTTAACCTCACCTCTGTAATCTGCATCTATAGTACCAGGAGAATTTAATACAGTGATGCCGTTTTTTGCAGCAAGACCGCTGCGAGGACGAATCTGCGCCTCAAAACCGGGCTCCAGCTCAACTGATATACCGGTAGAAATCAATTCAAATTTTCTGCTTTTCAAAATTTTTTCTTCTGAAGAAAAAAGATCATAGCCGCTTGAATGTTCCGTAGCCTTAGCAGGAATTTTTGCATCATTATTTAATAATTTGATTTTAATGTTGTTCAAAAGCTGCACTCTTTCATCTTTAAATTTTTGTTGTATAAAACCTGAGTAAAGAAATTCTCTTTGATAAATAAATCATTGACAATTTTATTCAAATCATCCTTATTAATACTTTTAATTAATCCAAATAAATTTTTTAAATGATAATCTCTTTTTAAAATTATATCCATAAGGGCAATTCTTTTTAACCTTTTTAATAATATATCATTATTAATAATTAATTCAACTATTTTCTGGTCTTTTGCATCTTCTACCTGTTTATCGGATATACCTTTATTTTTTAATTCTATAATAATATTGGATATTGAGTCAATGAATTTATTTACATTTTCCGGTGTTACGGAAACATAAATCCCGAATAAATTCTCAAATCTATACTTATTTATAAAAGAATATATTGAATAACAAAGCCCCAGCTCTTCCCTGATCTTTTGAAATAAAACAGATGACATGGATTCACCTAATATTAAATTCAACAAGCTGTATTTAACAAAATCATCACCGTTTATATTAAATTTACTGGTACCCAAAATAATGTGAACTTGTTCAGATGAAAGCTTGGTAAAGCTGTAACTGCTGTCAGTTTGAACAGCTTTAATATTGTCAAAATTATTTTTTGAAACAAAATTTACAAACTTGAAAGTGTTTAAAGAATCGATTATTTTATTCTTATTAAATTTTCCGGATATAATAACAGTGATAAAATCTGAAATAAAAGTATCTTGATAAAATTGAAACAATTCATCTCTTTTAGCATTTTTGACAGTATTTTCGAATCCAATAATCGGTTTTCCTAATGGATAATTAAAAAAAATATTTGATATAAAATCTTCATGTACTTTTTCATGTGGATCTTCGAAATCAGCACGTATTTCATTGATTATTACATCACGTTCAAGATCCACCTCTTTTTCAATAAAAACTGAATTATTTATCATATCTAAAATTATTTCAATGGATTTATCGACATAATAAAATGGAACAGTATTGTAAATTACAATTAGTTCGTTAGTTGTGTAAGCGTTGAAATATGCGCCCATCTTATCGAAAAGCGAAGCAATTTCGCTTTTAGAATATTTTTCAGTACCCTTAAAAATCATATGTTCGCAAAAATGAGAATATCCAGCCTGTTCTATCTTCTCATCTCTTGAACCTTTCTTAATATAAAAAGCAATTGAAGTTGAATTAAAATTCTGCAATTCATCAAATATTATTTTAATGCCGTTAGATAATTTGACAGTGCAGATTTTTTCATTGTTGATTTTATAATTTTTATAATTCATAACATTGTCTTTATAAATTAAATAATAAAATAAATATAACCCCCGACTTTATTATCGGGGGTTATATTTAATATTCATGAATAATAATAATGTAAATAAATGTTTATTTTCGAATATTTAATTTCTTAATCAATTCTCTGTATTTATTTAAATCTGTTTTCATTAAAAAATCCAACAGTCTTCTTCTTTTACCTACAAGCATTAATAATCCCCTTCTTGAATGAAAGTCTTTAACATGGAATTTAAAATGTTCTGTCAGACTATTAATCCTTTTAGTTAATAATGCTATTTGAACTTCAGGAGAACCGGTATCTTTTTCTCCTCTTCCATATTCTTCAACAATAGCTTTTTTATCTTGAGTTGTTATCATTTAATACTCCTATTTTTTACAAAATCAATTAATTTATCTAAATCTTTATTTAATTGCTTTATTAGTATTGATTTGTTTGCAAAAGACATATTATCTCTTATTTTTTGAAAAAAATCAACCTTTATTTTAATATTATAATAAAATTTATTATAATTTAATAAGTAAGTCTCTATAATATCATCAGCCACATATGTCATGGAATAATATTTCTTGTTTTTAATTTCTGTTCTGGTTATATAAACACCATTAGCCGGTTTAATGATATTTTTATTGAAAATGTTTAAAGTCGGAAAACCATAATCCCTTCCTTTTTGCTTGCCTTTAATTACATTGCCGTTTATAAAAAAAGGTCTTCCAATCAATTTATTTGCAGTTTCAATATCCCCAGTTAAAATATAGTTTTTTATTAATGAGGTAGAAACCTTTTGATTATTTATTATTGCAGGATCCACAATAAAAACTTTATTTCCAAACTTCCTTATGGTATCAATCTCTCCTGCTTTATTATAGCCAAAAGAAAAATCAGTACTGCAGACAAAATGTTCAACATAAAAATTATTTTTCAATAATTTTAAAAATTCTACAGGTCCAATATGAGAAAATTTTTCATTAAAGCTGCACAATATAAAATTTTTTACACCCAAATCATTAATAATGAGAATTTTATCGCTTACATCAAGAATTCTCTTGCCGTTTTTTTCTTTTTGAGGAATATAATCAAATGTCAATACATAGGGTTTTAATTTTTTATTTTCGGCGATTTTTAAAAGTTCATTTATTAATTTTACATGACCGGTATGAACCGAATCAAAATAGCCAATTGCAATAATACCGGGACGATTAAATAATAATTTTTTAAAAATGTTTTTATAAATTTTCATTTACATGCTTTCAATATATTTATTATAATTTCTTCAATATATGCTATAAATTTGTTATTGTTCTATTTCAATACAAAGAAAAAAATTATCTACTTATAACATAAAACTTATATTATTATCAATTATTATAAGATTTAAAACGAACTAATTTTTTACAAAAACAGTAAACTCATTTAACTTTTATGTCTTATATTTAAAATTTGAACACTTGGTCAGTATACTAAATCATAAATAAAATTTCCATTATTATATTTTAAAATTGCCAATAAATTCTTTCTAAAATGAATTTTATATAATAAATCATTATCTTTTTTAATATTTTGTTTTTTTTTAAACCAATTCTCTGACACAGGTACACCGTTTTTTAACTTTTCAATAAATTCCTCTTTTATTTCAATAGGAATAAAATCTTTGCATGCATTGAAAGGGGAAATTATTTTATAATCGCCATGAGAGATTTCATCTATTGTATATGATTTTTTTATATTAAAAAAATCAATTTTTGTCCGTTTTAATGAAAATAAGTAAGCAAAGTATCCTGTAAATGTTCCTAAATCCCTTGCCAATGACCTTATATAAGTACCAGATGAACAATTAATATTAACAGTTAGAACAGGATACTTAAACGAAATTATTTTATAATTATATATTTCAACAGTTCTGGCTTTTAAATCAGGTTTTATTTTTTTTAAAGCCAGCTTATATGATCTAACTCCATTAACATGAATGGATGAATAATCAGGAGGTATCTGTTGAATCTTACCTTTGAACTTCTTCAATTCATTTTTAATGTTTTTCAAATCAATAAAACCGTTATATCGATTTATTACTAATCCTGCTGAATCATCAGTTTCAGTTTGTAAACCAAAATAAATTTGTGCAGAATAGCTTTTAGATTTATGTATAAAATATTTTAAAAGTTTGGTAGATTTCCCTAAACCTACTACTAATAATCCAGTTGCATTAGAATCTAAAGTCCCGGAATGTCCGATTTTTTTTATGTTTATTTTTTTTTTTTTTTCATTAATTGCCTGAAAGGAAGTTTTATTCTTCCCCTTATTAAATAATAAAATTCCTTCCCTTTTTAATTCGTTTATCATCACTTATTATGATTTATTATATTATTTTTCTAATCTTTGTTTAGATAATTGATCAAGAAGATTGTCAATCTTATTAGCTTTTTCTTCATTTAAGTCATATCTGAATTCAATCTTTGGAGTAAATTTAATCTCGATCTTTTCAGATAAAATTTTTTGTATATACCCATGAGCACTGTTCAATCCCGTTTCTGCCAGCTTATAATCATATTGATCGTTTAATAATGAAAAATAAACATGACAATAATGCAAATCTTTACTTAATTTAACTTTAGTAACAGTGACAAAATCAGGTATTCTGGGATCTTTTAACTGTTTTTCAGACAGTATAATCATTATTTCATTTCTGATCAATTTCTGGATTCTTTCAAATTTAAATTTCAAATCACACCCTTTTGATATCGTCGAATTTTCTGGCTATCTCTTTTATTATATAAGCTTCTAATATATCCTTTTCTTTAAGATCCTTATAATTCTCAATTGAAATACCGCATTCTGTACCTTCCAATACTTCTGAAGCATCATCTTTAAATCTCTTTAAGGTTGTCATTTTGCCGGAATAAATTTCAACATCGTCTCTTATAATCCTTATTAATGAATCCCTTCTGATCTTTCCTGAAGTTACCATACAGCCAGCAACCGTACCTACTTTAGAAATTTTAAATACCTGTTTAACTTCGGCAGTACCAATTAGTTCTTCAATCAAATCCGGTTTAATCATTCCGGTAATTGAAGCCTTAATATCTTCAAGAACATCATAAATAATATTGTATCTTTTTATTTCAATTTTTTCTTTGTCTGCTATTTCCTGAGCTTTTGTATTGGCCCTAACATGAAAACCTATTATAATGCCTTTGCTTGCAACAGCCAGTCTCACATCACTTTCATTTATTGCGCCGACACCTGCTGAAACGGTTATTATTTTTATTTCAGTCGTACTCAATTTTTCTAAGCTGTCCTTTAAGGCTTCAACTGACCCCTGAACATCTGCTTTAATAATTATTTTTAATTCCTGCTGTTCAACATTGGATTGCTGAGATAAAAGTTCTTTAATTGTCAATTTTTTTATTGATTTTGCTTCTTCCATTTTATTTAATTCAATTCTCTTTGCAGAAATTAATTTAGCTAATTTTTCAGTCTCTGTTACATTAAATGGATCTCCTGCATTGGGAGATTTTTCTATTCCGGTAATCTCAACAGGAGTTGACGGAGAAGCTTCAGTGATTTTTTCTCCTATGTCATTATACATTGCTCTAATTTTACCCGAATAAACACCGGCAACAAAAAAATCTCCAATCTTTAAAGTTCCGCTTAAAACTAAAACAGTTGATACGACACCTCTGCCCGGTTCAATTTTAGACTCCAAAACATATCCTTTTGCTCTTGAATCATAAGAAGCTTTTAATTCCATCATTTCTGCCTGTAAAATTATTGTATCAAGTAAATGATCAATTCCGGTCTTTTTTAAAGCACTGACATTGCAGTATAAAGTTTGTCCCCCCCATTCCTCAGGCAATAAATTATATTCAACAAGCTGCTGCTTTACTCTGTCAATATTTGATGATTCCTTATCAATTTTATTAACCGCTACAATTATCGGTACATTAGCAGCCTTTGCATGATTGATGGCTTCTTCCGTTTGCGGCATAACACCGTCATCCGCTGCAACAACTAAAATAACTATATCGGTAACATTTGCGCCTCTTGCTCTCATTGTTGTAAAAGCTTCATGTCCCGGGGTATCAATAAAAGTTATTTTCTCCCCATTTTTCAGTAAAACACTGTATGCGCCTATATGCTGAGTTATGCCTCCTGATTCACCGTCAACAACATTTGTTGATCTAATTGCATCCAATAATTTAGTTTTACCATGATCAACATGCCCCATTACCGTTACCACAGGAGGTCTCTTTTTAAGTTCAGTTTCCTCTACTTTTTGATCTTCAATAACTGTCTCATCGTATAATGATACAACTTTAACTTTACAATTAAATTCTGAACATAAAATCTCTGCTGTCTCAGCATCAATTTTATCGTTTATTGTGACCATTGTGCCTAATTCCATAAGTTTACTGATTATTATATTTGCTTTAAGATTCATTTTTTTGGCAAGATCGCTTATAGAAATAACATCAATAATGTCGATTTGTTGAGGAATCGAACTGTAAATATCATGTATCTTTTGTTGTTTTCTATTGAAAAATGCTTTCCTTATTTCTTCTTTTCTATTATCCCTTTCATGTTTTTTATTAAAGTCCTCATTTTTTTTATTAACTTTTTTTCTTGATCTTTCTTTTTCAGTTGTCTGTAGAACATTATTTGCAGGCGGTCTTGGTTTAAAATTTTGATTTTTAAAAAAAGGTTTTTTATTTCTTAAATCTTGTTTTTGACCAGAATCTTGTTTATTTTGTTTGAAAAATACCTTTTTTTTCCCGAAATGCTGGCTTTTATCTTTATCCTGTTTATCATTTTTTATATCAGATACTTTATTGTCCTGTTTAAATTTTGAATTGTTTTCATTTTTATTATAATTAAATCTATTGTTTTTAAATTTATTATCTCTATTAAACTTTTCATTTTTATCTTTATTATCCCTATTTGTATTACCGAAATCTCTTTTTTCCTGTTTTTCATTAAAACTGCCTATTACAGGTTTATCAGTTCTGTAATGATTATCATTGGACTGCTTCTTTACAACAACTTTTTTAACTTTTTTTATTATTAATTTTTTCTTTTGCTGCTGTTGTTCGTGTTCTGTCTTCTTTTTAATTAATTCACCTTTGCTGTTTTCAGTCATATAATTTTTTTCCTATCAATAATTTAAACAATTATAGCATAATTCTTTATTATTTAAAGAATAATTTACTAATATTAATCATCTTCCTCAAATGCTATTTCCACACCGCAATTCGGACAACTTGTATCAGTTTCTGTAATTTGATGCCCGCATTCCGGACATTCATAATATACAACCTCTTCCTCGTTTGCTTCCTTATTGCTTTCTTCCTCAAAAACCACTTCAAAATTATCATCTATATATTTTTTTAATCTTGCTGATATATCATCAGTTACCCCAGTGATATTTTTAATTTGATCAGGAAATATCTCAATAATTTCTTCTATAGTTTTTATTGAATTATTCTTAAGTACTTCTTTAATATCATCATCAAGATCCAATTGATCAATCTCATTTTTGCTGATTTCTTCTTTAAAAAGCTGTTCAGCAGCTTGAACATGATCTGTAATCAAGTTTAATTCTATAGCCTGTTCAATTGTTTTTACATCAATACTCCATTCTGATAAAATATTTGCCAATTTTATATTAAGCCCCTTTTTCCCGATCGCATAGGACAACTGACTTTCATCAACTATTACTATGGCGTTATTTGATTTTTCATTATCTATTACTACATTATTAATTTTAGCAGGTGTCAAGGCATTTGCAATCATAATCTTTGGATCATTGGACCATTTTACAACATCGATCTTTTCACCTTCAAGTTCTTTAATAATATTTGCGATCCTGTTGCCTTTCTGCCCTACACATGCACCCACTGGATCAATTTCATCTTTTGATGTATAAACAGCTATTTTTGTCCTATATCCTGCTTCTCTGGCAATCTTTTTAATTTCAATTACCTTATCATAAATTTCAGGAATCTCAACTTCTAAAAGACGTTTAATAAACTCTGTACTTGTTCTTGATAGTATTATATTGATATTACCTTTATTGGTTTTTTTAACATCTTCCACTATGGTTTTTATTCTGTCGCCAGGTTTATAAATCTCATGGGCTGCCTGATTCTTTTTCGGCAAAATACCTTCATAATTTCCCAGATCTATATAAATCGTATCCCCTCTTACCCTCTGTACATAGCCGATTATAAGCTCGCCGATTTTTGCCTTATAATCAGAATAAACAGTATCTTTTTTCATTTCCTTGAGTCTCTGAAAAATTATCTGTTTTGCTGAATGTATTGCAATCCTCCCGAATTCCTCAGGATTGCATGGAACAAGCATTTCATCACCTTCTTCTGCAGCTTCATCAATCTCTTTTGCATTATTTAATGATATTTCATAAAGATCATCCTGTACCTCTTTGACCACTTCTTTTTTTGAAAATATGGAGATGATAAGATCATCATCATGCCTGATCATTAAATTGCTAATAGTACCGTAACATTTTTCATAGGCTTTTGCTATTGCAACTTCAATTGTATTCATTATTAATTCCTGGCTTATACTCTTTTCTTGCTGCAACTCTTTGACAATTAAGTTTAAATCTAGTTTCATTTTATTTTATCTCCCAATATCAATTAATATCAGCCGTTCAAACTGGCATTTTTTATTTCATTAATATTAAAATTAATAATTTTATCATTATTTTTTATATAAATCATATCATTTTTAAAATCAGTTAAAACACCTGTTATCACATTTCCTCTGTCATTTACAAGTTTAATATTTTTTCCTATAAAAATATCAAATTCATGTTTTGATTTTAACTTTCTGTATAAACCGGGACTGGATACTTCCAATAAAAAATTTTTAAAATAAATCATCCCTTCAACTATAGGATGAATTTTTGAACTAATATCACTTAAATGTTCATGATCCAGCTTATCTTTATTATAAAGATAAATTATTATATTAGTTCTTTTACCGCCTATTATATCTATATCAACTAATTTATATTCATTTTCTTCTAAAATTTTTAAAAGATTTTTCTCTATTTCTAAGATAATTCTGTTTTTATTTTTTTCTTTCATATTATATTTAAAATATCTATATAATCAAAAAGGAGTCTTTTGAAAAGACTCCTTTTATTATTTTAAATTAAATATTTGTTTAATAATATCATAAATATACCAAAAGTCAACAAGTATTGATTTTTTTTTATTTTTATTAAAAAAAAGTAATTAATTATTACATTTTAATGCTTTTTATAAATACAATCATTCAAATTAACTATATATGCCTAGTTTTAAGACATATATTTAAAAAAAACCATAGGAGAATAAAATGTATAAAAAGATGATATATGTTGTATTAAATTTAATTTTAATTAATATGCTTTTTTGTCTGCAAAGACCCGTGATCAAAACAGGTATAAGTTCAAATAATTCATTCAACAGAATGGATTTAAATAATCTGAAAACAGAATACATATCTGATAATTTATATGCTTCTGTAAAAGAAAATTTCTTTGATATTTTCAGCATTATTTATAAAATTGAAACAGGATATTCAAATTATATCAAACTGACAGATGATATTGAAAAATTAAAGGAAATAAAACTCTATAATTCATTACAGTTCAATTTAACACTCATTAATTTCAACCATTTCATGCTAATAACAAAACCAATGCTTTTCTTTAAAAGCGATATTTATAATATAAAATTATACAATAAATTTTCTTATGAATTTAAAATAACTGATTTTAAATTTAAATCATATTATTCAAATGACATTCAACTTTTGAAAGACAAACAGATTTACCATAATTTTAATTTTTCCTTTTACTGGAATATGCCGAAACAAAAATTCATAAAATTTAAAATAGGAATAAATTCCTATCTTCATCATTATCTGGATGAAAAGAAAATTAATCCTATAAAAAAAGTAAATTTTACTTTTGAAATGTGTTTTGATTTTAATAATCTTGATTTTGATGAAATTTTTGATAAAATAGAAGAGAACAATTATGAATAACAAAAAAATCAATTTTTTAAAAAAGTATAAATTTTTTTTAATTATTTTATTTTCAGTAATAATATTTTTAATATTTATTTTTTTCAGTAATCCAGATAATATATATTTTTTCCCGGTTTGCTGGTTTTACAAACTCACTCACTATTATTGCCCTTTCTGTGGTTCTACAAGGGCAATTTACCATTTACTGCATCTTGACATTTTAAAATCAATAAAATCAAATATACTTTTATATATAATAGCAGTATATTTCTCTTTTAAATTTATAATAAATAATTTCAGTAAAAACAAAAACAATATCTTTGATATAAAACCTTTAACATTAATAATTTTTATGATACTTTTAATAGCATATTGGATAATAAGAAATTTACCGTATTATCCTTTTAATTTATTAATACCTGAATAAAATACAACAGTATAAAGCAGGGATAAAATAAAAATCACCTCTTTTTACTATGTGCCATTGAAAGAAAGATAAATGGGGTAAATATGAATGTATATGAAAAACCTGATTTTTACAGTAAAAAAGCCAAATCCGAAGGATTTTTTGCAAGAAGCATCTATAAACTTGAAGAGATACAGGATAAATTTCATCTGATTAAAAAAGAACAGAAAGTTCTTGATCTAGGGTGCGCACCTGGTTCATGGTCACAGTTTGTATTATCGATAATACAAGACACCGGTTTTTTAGTTGGTATTGATTATAAACAGATCAAAATATCAGCTCCAAACGCTGTTTTTATTAAAGGGAACTTTTTAAAAGATCATGCAAAAGAAAAAATCAATGAATTTGCTCCTTTTGACGGTATTATAAGCGATATGGCTCCTGATACGACAGGCGATAAATTCAGCGACAATATAGAATGTTCAAATCTTGTAGAGGAAGCTCTTAATTTTGCCTATGATCATTTAAAAAAAGGAGGATATTTCATTGCAAAAATATTTCAGGGCGGTAATGAAAATGAAATCATGCAAGAAATAAAAAATGCTTTTGAAAACGTAAAATGGTTCAAACCTAAATCTTCAAGAAAAATAAGCAATGAAATTTTTATAATTGCTTTTAATTATCAAAGAAAACCGGAAAAAAATAATATAAATCTAAAAAATATGTCTGATGATAATTATACAGGCGAAATGCCGTGGTAGCTGGTAGCATTTATAGCTTTTTAAATTTATGTTTTTTTAAAATAAATGATAAAAAATAACTCAAAGCAAACAGTAAAAACAAAAAAATGATAAACTGAATTAAGGTAAGATTGTTATATCCGAATATGATTATAAAAACAATTATATACAAAAAATGGAAAACGTAATTTATAAGAGCAAATTGACCTGGCAGTGTAAAAAAATCAGGAAGCCTTTTTTTAAAAAAATCTTCAAGAATATAAAAAATGACAAATAAAATAAATACTGCGGACAGTGAAGCAAAAAAGTTATTTACCTTATAATTCCAGATAAATTTTTCAGTTATACCTGTATAGTTATTTTCGATTATATTGGTAATATACATATATTTATTTTTAAAAAATCTAATGATCTCATATGTACCGTTTTCCGAATAAACAGAAAAGCCCTCGTTAAATGAAAATAAAAAAAACAAAAAAAACAGAGAAAGAAAACCTGTTATCATAATAAAAATCTTAAAATTCTTATTATTAAAAATATTATGAAAAAAACCAAATAATAAACCAATAAAACCGAAAGTTACTGTTGGTATTATCGGCTCAAAAGCGTTGTTAAAAGGGAAAAGCTTAATATTAAATATTTCAAAAATAATATGAATGGAAAGTAATATTAAAATAATCATTGTAGTAATGATTATTTTATAAGGAAGCAATATTATAAAAGATGAGATTATAATCATTAAACCGATTGTATTCAGGATACCGGATGCAAAAAAAATATCAGGAAATTGTAAACCGTTCTCAAAGAAAAAAAGAAAAAAACTGATTATAATCAATAAAAATCCTCTTTTTATGAGTTTTTTATACAGCATGTTTTTTTCATATTTATTTAATAAAATGGTTATGGAAAAGCCAGAGACAAAAAGAAATAATGCCGGACATATAGGGACTAAATTAAATAAAAAAAGAATTGCACCCTGATTTTCATTCTGTATCAATAAGCTTAATACCATGTGTTGAAAAAACATATAAAAAATTGCAATAAGACGTAACAAATCTATACTTTTTAAACGCATATTGATTAATGTTTTATCAAAATATTCAATATTTTACAATTATAATCATCTATAAAATAAAAATCTTTTATAAGTTTAGTAAAAATTCTTTACATTTTTTAAAAATAAGATAAAATAAATCCATGACAAATGAAGAAAAAAATTTTATTAATAAAATAAGGGCCGATAAAAGCAAAAATATTCCAGTTTTTGATAATAATCTTTTATCGAATATACATGAAAAGGTACTAAACAGATTAAAAGGGATTCAGCCTAATCAAAAGAACACCGGCGCGATGGGAAGCTCAAGCGTAAATAAAAAAGCGGAAAATGTAATTCAAGCAGATATAAAACTAAGAAAAGCCGTAAAGGAACTTATTGACTCACTTTCAGAGTTAAATGACAAAGAGGTCGCAAAAAATTTATTGGGCGAACATATAATAATGCTTAATGATATTTTCAAAATGTTTGAGTGATTTGATGTCAAGGATAATGGCGATTGATTACGGTGATGTACGGATTGGAATTGCACTTACTGATCCATTAAAAATAATTTCTTCTGGATATAAGACCTTAAAAAATTGTAAAAATATATTTGATGCTATACTTGATATCTGCAGATTAAAAGATGTTGAAAGCATAGTTATTGGAATACCTCTTGATCAAAACAGTGAAATAGGGACAACCGCTAAAAAAGTATTGAGATTTACAAAAAAACTTGATAACTTTTTAAGAGAAAACAAATTAAATATACCGATATATGAACAGGATGAAAGATACAGCACTTTTGAAGCTCTTGACATTATGAAAACTATGAAGATCAAGAAAAAAAACAAAAAAAATCTTATTGATCAGATTGCTGCATCGGCAATACTTAATAACTTTATGAAGAGCAGCAATAAAAAAAAGCTGGATATAGATTCCATAATTGTATAATATTTTTTGGATATTACAAATATGAAAACATTTAGAGTTTTACTTATTTTTTTTATAATATTTTTTTCATGCAAAACATTGGGTAAAGTTACTATTGAAGATATTGATGCTTTAAAAGAAAAGATTTTAAAATACAATTTAATAATTTATGCGCAAGATGATTATAATGAAACGGAAGAAATTTATAATGAATATAAAGAATTAATTGAGGCAAAAAAGAATATGCATGCTAAAAGCACTTTAAAACTTTTAGCTAAACAGTATAATATGATCTTTGATGATACAATGCCGCTTTATACACAGGATGTTAATAATAAAATTGTAAATATAAAAACACTGGCAAAAGAAATAAAAGCAAACGTGGCTGTAAAAGAGAAGTATCAGGAAGCTTTAAATACTTATGATGAAGCATTAAAGCAAAACAAAGAAAAAAACTTTGAAACTGCACTTGATCTTTTCAATAAAGCAAATGAAATGTTTAATTCAGTATATGAAGAGACTAAAGTAAAAAAAGATAAAACAAATAATTCTATCAATGATGTAACATCAGAAATTGAAGAATTAAAAAAAGCTGTTACTGAATTTGAAAAACAGTTAACAGACGAACAAAAATTAGATAATAACAAAGAACAACCAAAATGAATAAATATATATTTTTATTAATAATATTATTTGTTTCAAGTCTTACTTTTTCTCAGGATATTCTTAATGATAATGAATATTATAAAAAGGCTGTCGAATTTCTTGAAAAAGCAAAAGAAGAATTTGAAAAAGGCGATTATGATGCAGGTTATAAATTCTCACAGGAAGCTAAAGATAATATCGGCAAAGCAAATGAATACTTTTTAATACAAATCACTGTTTTAAAAATAGATTCTAAAAAATCAGATATTAAAAAACTTGAAGATGAAATCAATAAAGAAGGAATCAATGAATCAAATTCCAGATATAATGAATTTAACAGCATTAAAAAAACTTTAGAAGAAGCCGAAGGTTATTACAATCAAGCTGATTTAAAAGAAAAATTAATTGAAAAGAGTGAATTATATCAATTATCTTTTGAAAAATATTCGGAATGTGAAAATAAGCTTAACAATATCCTCTCATATTTAAAAAGCGGAATAGAATTAAAAAAAGAAACGATAGAAAAAAAGTCAGAGCCAGAAGAGATAATTGAAACAAAGATTGAAATTGTCGAAAAAACCGTAATACCTGATCAAAGATACGAAGCAATGGAACTGCTTGAAATAGCAAAAAAAGAGCTTATAAAAGAAATAAGAAACAAAGCGGAAAAATATTATAACAATGAAATAAAAAAAGTCAAAGAATATATAAATTCTTCATCTGACAACTTTGAAAACGAAAAATATGTAGAATCCATTTCTTTATCTAAACAGGCGATAGAAATAATGAATACATTTGATTATAAAAAATTAGCATTTGAAATTTTTCCAAGATATTATAAAGTTCAGGATTACAGCAAGACACAGGATTGTTTATGGAAAATTGCAGAGGAAAATTTTGTTTATAATGATCCGTTGAAATGGACGGTTTTATATGAAGCAAATAAAAAACGATTAATTAATCCAGAAAATCCCGACATGATTTTAAAATGGAAATTAATTGAAATACCAAGCCTTAACGGTGAAATAAGGGAAGGCATCTATAATCCCAATAAAAAATATCCGGTTTTTGATCCTTCAATAAATTACAGTGATGAAAATTAAAGAAAAGTTAAAAAAACATTTGCCTAAAATCATATTTATTTCAATTATTGTCCTTATAATCATTATTTATTACTCATTAAATTTAAAAAGATATTTTGATTTAAAACATATCACTGATGAAAAATTAACCAGTATAAAAAATTTCTTTGCAGAGTTTTATTTTATCGGTCCGATAATAATAATTTTATTCTTCATGGTTTTTAATATTTCAATGCTCCCAACATTTTTTTTCATATTTATTTCAGGATATTTATATGGTCCGTTTTACGGCAGTTTTTTGGGTTATTCAGGAATGATTTTTGGAATGGCAGCATCATTTCTTACAATACGATATTTATTTAAAAAAGATTTTAACTTTAAATTCGGCAATACAAAAACTGTAAAAGCAATAGAAAGTTATATAGAAAAATATCATGGTTTAGCTGTATTATTTTTCAGATTATTCTTTATTTTTCCTTACAACATTCAAAATATTGCATACGGACTGTCAAGGATAAAAACATCAACATATATCTTTTTTTCAGCAATAGGCATTATTCCATCAACTTTAATGTGGATTTTTTTAGGATATTTTACATCAAAAAATGCAATTGCTTTAGCTGATGTAAAAAAATTTTTTTTACTGTCTGTAATAATTATTGCTGCACTTTTACTTTTTTTTGTTTTAACTTTTTTTATTAAGAAAAAACTTAATATTACTATAAATAAATAGAAATTATTTTATTTATATTATATAATAAAATAACTTTTAAAAAAGGATATAAAATGAGCAAAGATAACCTTTTTAATCAGGATACAAAGCATTATCAAACCGATGACGAATTAAAGACATTAAAAAGTGCAAAAATTAATGCATCTGCATCAATGCCCAGACTTGAAGTAAGGGGACAGAGCAAAGTTCTCTCAAATAAAGCATTCAGCATCGGAAGAGATAAATCCAATCAATTAATAATAGCTGATGCTAAAGTCTCTAAGTTTCATGCTGTTGTATCATTTGAAAATAATACTGCATACATTAAGGATACTGACAGTACAAACGGCACATATCTCAATAATGAAAAACTTATCCCAAGGCAAAAAGTAAAGTTAAACAACGGCGACAAAATAAAAGTCGGCAATACAGTAATAATCTATTACAAATAGTTTTAAAAATTTTCTTGCTATATAAAAAATAATCTTATATAAAAATCTCATGAAACAATTAAAAAAAATCATAAAAGCAGCTCTTTTCATAAAAAAAAGATTCTCAGAAAACACTTTTGATGCGGCTGTTATTTTTGGAAGCGGTTTAAATCCAGATTTCAATATTGATAATAATAACAGTTTGAATTATTCTCTTATTCCCTATTTTCCAGAAGGTAAAGTAGCAGGTCATAAAAACAGACTTATATATCAGAAAATAAACGGAAAAAAAGCACTCTTTTTTGAAGGAAGACCTCATTTTTTTGAGGGATTTAATGCAGAAGAAGTAACATTTTACATCAGGGTTATAAAAGAATTAGGCATCAGATATTTAATAATAACAAATGCAAGCGGCGGTTTAAATAAAGATTTAAAAATCGGAGATATTGTAATTATTAAGGACCATATCAACTTTACTTTCAATAATCCATTGATAGGCGCAAATATAGAAGAACACGGTACGAGATTTGTCGATATGACTGACGCTTACGACAAGGAACTGATTGCATTAGTGAAAAAATATAAAAATTATAAATTTATGGAAGGAATATATATCGGTGTATCAGGTCCAAATTATGAAACAACAGCTGAAGTAAATTTCTTTAAGACAATCGGTGCCGATATGGTCGGTATGTCAACCGTTATGGAAGTCATTACCGCAAGGCATTGCGGCATCAGAGTGCTTGGATTAAGCTGCATAACAAACAGCTATTGTTCATTAAAAAAAGTTGATCATAATAATGTTATTAATACAGCTAATGAAGCAAAAGTTCAACTATTTAAAATCATTAATTATGTAATAGGCAATTTATAATGGTAATAAGTAAAAATTATATCCTTATTGATGAGATAAAAGAAAAAATCAAAGAAACAATTGAAAATTACCAGGGCGGGGAAATCTTTTTCGGATGCCTGATAAACGAAAATTCAGAAATTTATTATGCCGAATCCCTCTGTTTTGGTAATGATGAAGCTGTGCTCGCTCCTTATGAATTAAGCAGACATTTTGATGCAATATTACATAACCATCCATCTGGAAGCATTAAACCATCTGAAAACGATCTCTACATTGCCTCGGAACTGCAAAATGAAGGCATCGGCTTTTTCATAATAAATAACAATGCAGAAAAACTTAATACTGTTGTGCCGCCAATAATGACTCTTAAATCAGTCAAGCTTGACAAAAATTTTATAACCGATTTTTTTTCAGATGAAGGATTATTAAAAGAACACAAAGATGATTATGAATACAGGGAAGTTCAGCAGAAAATGTCTGAAAAAATTGCTGATGCTTTTAATGATGATAAAATATCCGTTATTGAAGCAGGTACAGGTATCGGAAAATCGTTAGCATATCTTCTGCCTTCTTTTTTATGGTGTAAGAATAACAACCAGAGAGTTGTCATTGCAACCAATACGATCAACCTTCAAAACCAACTTTATAATAAGGATATTCCTTTTATAAAAAAGATTTTAAAATCAAAAATCAATGCCCTCATCGTAAAGGGAAGAAGGAATTATATATGCAAGCTTAAATTGTATAATTTGCAAAATGAACTGGAATTTTATGATAAAAATGAAGAAATAAACAGCATTCTTAAATGGTCAAATATTACCACAAATGGTGATATTGATGATCTTAATTTCATTCCAGATAATAATGTTTGGGAAAAAGTATCAAGTGATGTTGATTTCTGCACGGGAAGACACTGTATATTCTTTCAGAATTGTTTTTATCAGTTAGCTAGAAGAAAAGCAAGCGAGTCGCAGATTTTAATTGCAAACCATCATATATTGTTTGCAGACATACAGATAAGAAGCGAGGGCAGAGGTCTTGAAGAAAATCTTCTTTTACCTCCCTATAAAAAGATAATAATTGATGAAGCTCACAATATAGAAAAAAATGCATCTAGTTTTTTTTCATTTACTTTTTCCAAGAGCTCTTTTTTAAAATTTTTATCCTACTTAAAAAAAAAGAACAATACTGGATTTTTATCTGTCTTAATGAAAAAACTTTTAAGTAAAAGCGACAAAAAAAGCAAAGAATTTGGAGAAATAATATCAAATGAAATTTTAGAAAAATTCAGTTTAGTTCAAATTAATTCAAATAAAATTTTCGATGCTCTATCCCCATACTTCTTAAGTAAAACTGAAACCAATTATACAAATGGTTTTATGAATAAATTTAATCTATACAGAATTAAAAAGAATGAATGGGAGAGTGAAAAATTTAATAAAGATTTTTTAGTACATTTCAACACCTTGATGGAAACTATAGATGTACTTGCAAAATCTATGGAAGATTTCATACAAAAATTTGATAAATCATCTTTAGCCAAAGATTATGAAATTGACATCAAACTTTTAATATCATATTACAATAAACTTTTATCATATGTAACCAATATTAATAATATTCTAAACATTGATATAAATGAATATATAACCTGGATTGAGACAAAAGGAAATGATGATAATCCCAATTTCAAATTGACAGCAACTCCGCTTTATGTCAATAAAATCTTAAGCAAAAATCTTTTTGAGGCTTTTGATACTATTGTATTGACATCTGCAACACTGACCATCAACAAATCATTTGATTTTTTCAATAAACTGACAGGTCTTAACCTTGTAAAAGAAAAGGAAATTCACAATGACATTTATGAATCACCTTTTGATTATGAGAACAAAGTATTATTTGTCGTGCCTGATTATGTTCCAGAACCAAATCATAGAGATTATAACGAGATTTTAAACGACTATTTGAAAAAAACCATAATGTTAACTGAAGGTTCAAGTTTTGTGCTGTTTACTTCATATAACCAGTTAAAAAAATCATATGATGAAGTATGCCCTTTATTAAAGGAAAATGGTCTAAACTGCTACTGCCAGGGAGAAATGGAAAAATTCAAATTGCTTGACACCTTTATTAAAGAAATAAAATCAACACTTTTTGCAACAAATTCTTTCTGGGAAGGAGTTGATGCTCCAGGTAAAACATTAAAACAGGTAATTTTAGCAAAACTTCCATTCCAAATGCCTACAGAGCCTGTTGAAGAGGCAAAAATCGAAGATATGGAAAAAAGAGGTTTAAATCCTTTTATGGACTATACTCTACCCTCTGCTATAATCAAGTTCAAACAGGGATTCGGAAGACTTATAAGAAATAAGGACGATTATGGTATAGTTGCCATAATTGACACAAGAATATTAAAAAAATATTATGGAAAACTTTTTTTTCATTCTTTGCCAAAATGTAAATTCATTTCAGGTAGTCTGGACAAAATTCTTCAAGTAATAGATAATCATATAAATGATTGTGAAAAAAAAATGATTTGATAATACAATTATCATTTATATTTTTTTTTATGCAAAAATATCGATATTATTGAAATATCAGAAGGAGATACACCACTGATTCTTGAAGCCTGCCCGAGTGTTGCAGGTAAAACTTTCTTTAATTTTTCCTTACCTTCGGTAGACAGACCGAAAATTTCATCATAATTAATACTATCCGGAATTTTTTGACCTTCAACCTTTTTCTCTTTTTTTATATAATTGTCCTGTTTAACTATATATCCCTGATATTTGATTTCAATAGCAGCTGTCAAAAAATGTTCTTTTTTATATAAAGGATTGTTATCTTTAAATGCATTATATGCTTTCATAAAATCCGTATTTGGATTTTTTAAGAGCATATCCCATTTTGTACCTTTTTTAATATCTTTGATACTCAATTTATCAATGTCATCCTCATTTACTTTTGATACAGCAAGTTTCTTTTTTAATTTTTCAATCTCATCTTTTTTATCATAATAAAATTTCTTCTCATCTTCATTTATCAATCCATAATTAATTGCATATTCAGTAAGTCTTAGATCAGCATTATCCTGTCTCAGTTTCAATCTGTACTCAGCGCGGGATGTGAACATCCTGTATGGCTCTTTTGTACCTTTTGTCACGAGGTCATCTATAAGAACACCAATATAAGCTTCATCTCTTTGGAGAACTAAGGGTGGGCAATTTTCTATAAAATTACACGCATTTATCCCAGCTATCAATCCCTGAGCGCCTGCTTCTTCATAACCGCTGGTACCGTTTGTCTGCCCGGCAATAAAAAGTCCTTTAATTATTTTTGTTTCAAGTGAAAGCTTCAATTGGATCGGATTAATATAATCATATTCAACTGCATAAGCAGGTCGTAAAACTTTGATATTCTCAAAACCTTTTATTGTTTTAAGATACCCTATTTGAACATCCTCGGGTAAAGATGATGAAAGTCCGTTCAAATAAATTTCATCCGTGTATAATCCTTCAGGTTCAACAAAGACTTGATGCCGATTTTTTTCAGGAAACTTTTTCACCTTATCTTCGATAGAAGGGCAATATCTTGGTCCAACTCCTTTTATTGACCCCTGAAATAACGGCGATCTGTGAAAATTTTTCCTTATTAATTCATGAGTTTTCTCATTTGTATATGCAATATAACAGGGAAGATTAGGCCTCTGGACTTCATCATAATTAAAATTGGTAAATCTGAACATCACTTCGTCGCCTATCTGCATTTCCATTTTATTAAAATCAATGCTTTCCTTTAATACTCTCGGCGGTGTTCCAGTTTTCAATCTTCCGATTTCAAGACCGAGTCTGCTTAAATTCTTTGATAAACCCAAAGCTGCAGGTTCAGCCAATCTCCCAGACTGACAATTAAACTCGCCAATATGTATTTTACCTTCCATAAACGTACCGGTTGTTAAGACTACTGCTTTTCCGGTGATCTTATTTCCGCGTTCTGTAATAACTCCAATGATATTTCCATCTTCAACGATAAGATCAACAACAGTGTCTTGAAAAAGATCAAGATTCTTCATTTTTTCCAAAGCTTTTTTCATGTTAACCGAATAATCAAGTTTATCAGCTTGTGCTCTCATTGCCTGAACAGCCGGTCCTTTTTTAGTGTTTAACATTCTGAACTGTATCATGGAAATATCGGTTATTTTAGCCATTATTCCACCAAGAGCATCGATTTCCCTTACTAAATGTCCCTTGGCTATACCCCCTATCGAGGGATTACAGCTCATTTTTGCAATACAGTCTAAATTTTGAGTAATTAAAACTGTTTTATGTCCTTTTTTACTTGATATATAAGATGCTTCACATCCGGCATGCCCTCCGCCAATTACTATAATATCATAATCTCTTGTTATCAATTTGTTTTAAACCTCATAAACTAATCTATTTACCTATGCAGAAAGATGAAAATATCCTGTTAATTATATCATCAGATGTAATCTCTCCGGTAATTTCCCCTAACCTGTTCAAAGCCTCTCTTAATTCAAAAGCTGTCAAATCAAGCAATTTTTCATCTAATTTTTCCCTGCTTCTAATCAGGTTTTTTTTTGCTCCTGATAAAAGCAAGGCATGGCGTTCATTTGTTATCAGGGGATCATCATTTTCAAAGATTTCACTTTCTGTCAAAAGTTTTAAAAATGAACTGTTAAAATCATCAAGTCCAATTTTATTCAATGCACTCATTTTAACTATATGATAATTTTTAAAATCCAATTTTAAATCAAAAAGCATGTTTTCTATCTTTTTAATATCATTATTTAAATCGATTTTATTAATAATGATTAATACCTTTTTATCCTGTCCTATATTTTTTAAATTGTTCCAGTCGTCTTCTGTCATTCCGTCAGAGGCAGATATTATATATAATATAATACTATTTTTATTTATCAAATCCAATGATCTTTTTGTACCTTCAATTTCAATCGGATCATTGGATTGCCTTAAACCTGCTGTATCATAAATCCTGACCCCGTATCCAGATATATTGATGATTCCATCCAGATAATCTCTTGTTGTTCCGTGAATATCTGAAACAATCGCCTTATCTTCATTCAGCAAAAAATTAAATAGAGTTGATTTACCGGAGTTTGTTCTGCCTGCAATAACTGCCTCTATTGATTCTCTGTAAAACCTTCCCCTTTTAAAACTTTTCAGAAAAAAATCAATTAGATCAATTATTTCAGCAATTTTTGATGTCCATTTATCATAATCTATGCTAAGTTCTTCTTCGGGATAATCAATATCAACTTCAATTTCTGTTAAAAGACCAGCAGTTCTTTCTTTTATATTATTAATCTGATTTGTTAATCTGCCGGTAAGTTGTTTAACAGCAATTAATGCTGATTGCCTGGTTGAAGAATTTATTAAATCCATAATTGATTCGGCTTCAGTTAAATCCATTTTATTATTTAAAAATGCCCTTTTTGAGAATTCACCTGGTTCTGCTATTCTTAAATTAAGCGACAATAAAATTTTAACAATCATTGATACAATCACTTCACTGCCGTGGCAGCTGATCTCAAAGGACTCTTCACCAGTAAAACTTCTTCCCTCTGCAAATGTTGATACAAGTACATTATCAACAATCTGATCATCGAAATCTATGCTTCCGTAATATATTTTGTGAGATTCATAATGTTTATTTATTTTTAACGGTTTAAAAAATTTATTGATTATTCTCCACGAATTTTTACCGCTGACTCTGACTACGGCAATTGCTGAAGCACCCGGAGGAGTTGCTCTAGCAAATATAATATCTTCATAATAATCTTTTTGATCTTTTGATTTCTTAACTATTTCTTTCATAATTGTTTATTTTTATCTGATTTTATAGTATTTTATTATCAAATCGTCAATTTTTATTATAGTTTTTTTATATTTTGT
>JAFGQB010000006.1 GCA_016935915.1 Spirochaetota bacterium | reverse complement strand
TTATTTGTCATTCCTATTCCCCTTATTTGTCATTCCTATTCCCCTTATTTGTCATTCCTATTCCCCTTATTTGTCATTCTTATTCCTTTTATTTGTCATTCCTGCGAATGCAGGAATCTATTCTCAAAAAAATCTTATAGAAATATAAAACACGTGATTTTTACTCTATTTATTATCGACTTTATATTTAAAAATTAAATTTGATTATAATTTTTACAGATACCTACCTTAGCAGGAATGACAGATTATGGACTTAATAAAAAGTGTTACCGAATTAGTTGACGTATACAATTTCGAAGAACAACGTGAGGAGAAACCTTTTGAATAAAAAAAATATTATTAAAAAGATTTCTCTCTTCACTCGAAATGACAAAACAAAAAACTCAGCATCCATGTGAGATACCAAAATGTAAAAATCAGACCGAATTAAAACATTTCACTGAATGCTAATATTAATCCGACAAACTCGGCTCCTGACAAACCCTTCCATGATTTGTAATTGCCGCCTGAATAAACGATCACCTTTATAAGATTAAAAGCAACATCTGCCCTTATATTGAAATGAAGAAAAAAAGACTGGATATGTATCCCCGTACCAAGAGTGGCGGCGGGTAAAAGATAATTATCATTGCCGATATGCTTCTGTCCTTCAATGTTGAATTTCTCCAGTGAATTTCTTATCTGATACCTATCTGATCTTTTATAAAAATCTTTCAAATAATAATTAAAATTATCAATGGCAAAACCGCAGTCTGCAAAAAATGTCCAGAATACAATAAAGTTTGCATTTCTTTTAAAAGTTTTCCCAAGCCCGGAGTACATTTCAACATCAACTATCGGAACAAAAGCTTCAAGATTAACCAATAATGCAAACCAGCCTGTCATTTCATAATCAGCCATGCCTCTTATATAAGGGTCCCCTGAAAAATCTTCGCTGATGTTATAATTGAGCGCCATTAAAAAACGCGACTTGAATGCAAACTCCCTGAACAGTTTTTTATTGTATTTAGCTTCCCATCTTGTTGTAAACCTGAACTCGCCGTTGGCAGCACCCAGTGTGGTAGGTATATAAAATTTTGATGCGAACATCAAATATAGACCTTCAGGTATGGTTCTTGTTTCTTTAAATTTGTCCCATTTCAGCATCAAGCCTATATTGAAACCTAAATTATGAGTATCGATTTTCTTTTCCCTGGGCGGATCGCGGTAGCTTAACTGCAAAATTTTGCCCGTATCAGTTACGTCCCTTTTATCCTCATATTTATAAACAAGCTGTAGAGTCGGGATAATATTCATTTCAAATAAAGGTACTCTGTAATCAATACCTCCTGTTAAATGAAATCCGGTATCGCTCTGCCTGTTATATGTAACATTCATCTTATCAAAGATTTTGTTCATAAATCTAACAATTAGCAAACCTAACTTTTCAAAATTATCATCGGTTTCATAGTTTGAGACCGCCTGATAATATAAAAGATTAGCCGAATATTGCGGCGCTGAAGTAAAAAAAGAAAATGTACCCATTGCTTTAAGTCTTCCGTTTAAAAACCTGGGATATTCCAGATTATTATGGAACCACAGATAGCCTTTTTGACCATATGAAAAAGCAGTAGTGTATGCAAAGCCTGAGTTTGCTATATTATCAGCCCTGAACAATAACCCAATATCAATTGCCCTGTTATAGCTGTAGCCGCCGTATAACATTATAACAAATGGAAATCTCGGAAGCGCATTGATATTCTTCCTGACATTATGTTCGTCAAATTGATCTATATGGAGTCTGATATCCTTATTCCATTTCAGATTTTCAACATATTCCTTTTGGATCTTATAATTTTTAAGTCTGAATCCATAGTAGATATCATCTGAAGGATCAATATTTATATAATTATAGATCCACAAGTCGTCAGAGTTGTCATTGACAGCCGATGCTGACTGCATAATAAACATCAACATAATAAAGATCAGACAAATTTTTAAATTGTGCATCTTAATCCTGAATTTCTTTCTATGAAAGTTTAATAATCCTATATTTACATAAAAAAAAATAAAAATACAAATGAAATTTGAATATTTTTATTTTTTCTGATTCCTGTTTTACATTTTCTTTAATTACTATCTAAAAATAGTAAAAAAGTTCATTAGTTATTGATTTTATTTTATAAAAGTTATATTATCTGTAAAAAATATTTCATTTAAGGGGAAATATTTGAAAACTACTATAGAAATATTTTCTTCAAAAAAAAATAAAAGTAAAATATCCATGATCACCTGTTATGATTATTCAACTGCAGTTATATTAAATAAAACCGAAATTGATTCTATTCTTGTAGGTGATACTCTGGGCATGGTTTTTCAGGGTAATGACAGCACTCTGCCTGTTACAATGGATGAAATGATCTATCATACAAAAGCAGTAAGAAAAGGAGCTCCGGATAAATTCCTGATCCTTGACATGCCATTTTTAACTTATCACATTAATGTCGAAGATGCTGTCCGCAATGCAGGCAGAGCACTAAAAGAAGCACATGCAGAAGCGGTAAAAGTCGAAGGCGGAGAAGAGATGATCGATAAGATCAAGGCTATGATAAGCGCAAAGATCCCTGTAATGGGTCATATCGGATTAACCCCGCAGTCAATAAATTTATTCGGCGGATATAAGGTACAGGGCAAATCAGTTGATGATGCAAAAAAGCTTATAAATAATGCCCTTGTTCTTGAGGAAGCAGGTGTTTTTGCAATAGTATTAGAGGGGATACCTGAAAAGCTGGCAGAAATCATAACAAAAAAACTTACAATCCCGACAATTGGCATCGGTGCAGGGCGATATGTTGACGGTCAGATTATCGTAATAAATGATATTCTAGGTATATATGAGGACTTTGTACCTAAATTCGTTAAAAAATATGCAAATTTGGGAGCAGATATCAAAAAAGGTATAGAAACATATATAAAAGAGGTCAATGATGGCATCTACCCGGCTGAAGAACATGTTTATAAAATAAATAAGGAAATTTTGGATATCATTAAAAAGGTTTAATATGCAAATAATAGAATCAATCGGTGAAGCAAGAAGTATAATAAAAAGGTTGAAAAATCAAAATAAAACCATAGGTTTTGTCCCTACCATGGGAGCTCTTCACGAAGGGCACTTATCATTGATAAAAAAGTCAAAAAAAGAAAATGATAATACGATTGTTTCAATATTTGTAAATCCCCTTCAATTCGGACCGAATGAAGACTTTAAAAAATATCCCAGAACTCTGGAAATAGACACTAAATTGGCTAAAGAAGCAGGTGCGGATATTGTGTTTACTCCATCTGCCGATGAGATCATAACAGATAATCCTTTGACATATGTTGACATCAATGAATTATCGGACAACCTCTGTGGAGCAAAAAGACCCGGGCATTTCAGGGGAGTCTGTACTATAGTCTCTAAACTTTTTAATATTATAATGCCTGACAGTGCATATTTCGGAAAAAAAGACATTCAGCAATTTTATATTATAAAAAAGATGACAAACGACTTAAATTTTGATATAAGGATTGTCCCCTGTCCAATAATCAGGGAAAAAGACGGTCTTGCAATGAGCTCAAGGAACAACTATCTTACAGTAAAGGAAAGAAATGATGCATTGATATTAAGCAAAGCCCTTAAAAAGGGAGTTAAACTTTTTGAAAGTAAGGAAACTTTCAGTGAAATAATAATAAAAGAACTTAAAGAGTTCATTAAAACCGTTAAAAACGCAGATATCGATTATGTAAAAATTGTTGATGAAAACATGAAAAATGTTAAAATAATTAATAGAGGCAATATTCTGGCTCTTGCAGTTTATATAGGTAAAACAAGGTTGATAGATAACCATATTTTTGGAGAAAAAGTATGTTTTTGACAATGTTAAAATCTAAAATCCACAGAGCGACAATTACAGAAACACATCTGGAATATGAAGGAAGCCTTTCTGTTGATGAAGAACTTTTAGAAAAGGCTAATATTTTAGTTAATGAAAAAGTGCATGTTGTTAATTTAAACAATGGGTTTAGATTTGAAACATATATCATAAAAGGCAAAAGAGGATCGGGAATAATATGCTTGAACGGGGCAGCAGCAAGAAAGGGTTATGCAGGAGATAAAATAATAATTATATCTTACGGCATTATGACTGAAGAAGAGGCAAAAATGTATACACCGATAGTCGTTCAGGTAGACGAAAATAACAAAGCATCCAATGTCATTAAAAAATAAATTATAGTTTATTATCTTTTTTAAATGTTAATCTATTTATCAAAAAAAGCATTGTAATAAATATAAACAATCCCATACCGCAGGCAATAAATCCATAGCTGGCATTAAATCTGTCGCTTATGACACCTGCAAACAAACTCCCGAATGGAGATGATCCGCCGAACAGTAATGTATAAACACTTATAACTCTACCGCGGAATTCATATTTTGCATTTAACTGCAGGATAGAATTTGCCGTAGTAAAAAAAACGACATTTGAAAAACCTACAAGAGAAAGCAGTAAAGCTGTAATATTAAAACTCGAATTAAAACCAATTAATATAAAAACCAATGATGAAAAATAAGCAGTAAACAACATTATTATGGTTTTGGGACCTCTTTTGCTTCTTGAAGCGATAGCCATTGCGCCAAAAAAAGAGCCGAATCCCATAAATGTCATTAAAAGTCCAAAGCCGGTTTCACCTTTATTGAGAACTGTTTTTGCAAAAACAGGAACTAAAACATTGTAATTCATGCCGAATGTTCCGACAACAACAACACCCAGCAGAGTCCATAATAAAATCTTTTGATTTAAAATGTATTTCAATCCATCGGCAAGATCTTTAAATAAACTGCTTCTTACTTTGTTGTAATTATTTATGATTACCGGCTTAATAAAAAAAAGACCGGCAATAAGCGGTAAAAAACTTATTGCATTTATTAAAAAACAATAAGCCACTCCTAAAAGTCCCATTAAAAGAGCAGCTATAGCAGGACCAATGATACGTGCCGAATTAAAAACTGCCGAATTTAGTGCGATAGCATTCATAAGATCTTCCCTGCCTACCATTTCAATGATATATGATTGTCTTGCAGGCATATCCAATGAATTGGCACATCCGATTAATAATGCTATTATTATCAAATGCCAGTATTGTACAAGTCCGAAAAAGACAAGAAGAAAAAGAATAAATGCTAAAAAAGCCAGAGTAATTTGAGTTGTAATTACAATTTTTTTCTTATCAAAATTATCTATGACAACTCCTGCAAAAAGACAAAACAAAAGCATAGGTGTAAATTGTACGGCACTTACCAGTCCCAATAATAAAGGAGAATCTGTTAAAGTATAAGTAAGCCACGGCAGACCTATGGTCTGCATCCATGTCCCGATCAGGGATATGATCTGTCCGAACCAGAATATTCTGAAATTTTTATGCTTTAATGCACTGAAATTATTTTTTATTGCAGATATAAATAAATGTCTTGAAAAAAAATTAATGGTTTTTTTATTCATAATGACCAATTATAAAAAATGAATAGCTATTATTAATATATTTTTAAAAAAAAAACAACAGAATAAAAGGATAAAGTCGATAAATTGTTTACACTCTCTGCTGCAGACTCAACCATTCCCGAAAAAAGCATAGTGCTTTCGATTGTATTAAATATAATTCAAAGACATAACGGCAAAATCTGGCTGAAATCAGAAATAAATAAAGGAACAACATTCTTTATTCAACTTCCTAAAAAAAAATTTAAAAAAATTAAAAATAAATAATATTATCTTGATATTTATATTTAAAATAATTATAATTTTTTAAATAAGAGTATTTATGACATTAAATTTAATTAAAGAAACAACAATAATAATTGTTGAAGACGATGACGGACATGCCTTATTAATCGAGAATAGCTTAAAAAGATCCGGCATTAAAAATCCGATTATTCATTTAAAAGACGGATTGGATGCATATAATTTTTTTAAAGACAATATAATAGATTCAAAAGAGAAAATCGAAAAAAAATATTTAATACTTCTTGATATTAAAATGCCCAAAATGAACGGTATAGATTTTTTAAAAAAAATGAAAAACGATTCTAAACTGAAAACAATTCCAATAATAATGCTGACAACAACCGATGACCCTATAGAAATCCATTCATGTTATGATTTAGGGTGTAATGCTTATGTGGTTAAACCAGTAGATTTTTCGAATTTTTCCGAAACATTGAAAAGAATAGCTTTTTTTGTAAAGGTCATCAAAATTACCGCAGTTAATTAAAAAAGTCATTAATCAATTTTAACAACAGCTTTATATTTACTGTTCTCTTCAAGAAATTTTATTAAATCAGCCGGTAAAATATTCTCATCACATAATATCTTGGCTGTGGGAGGAATAAGATTAACTTCTACATTCTTAACTCCCTTATATTTTTTTAAAATCATTTTAACGGTATTAACACAACCTTCACAGCTCATGCCAAATATTTCAAGATTTATAATAGTCATAATTAAACCTGCCTTAATCACTGAATTATTTCTTTTTTCTTTTCTTCATATTCTTCTTTACCGATCTCTCCTGCTGCATACCTTTTTTTTAATATATCAAGTGCATTTTCTTTACTGCCGGATACAACTTTGGATTTATTTATTATCAAATAAACGGCAAAAATCAGCAAACCAAATAAAAGAAACCAAAATATAAACATAAAAATACCTCCTAAACCAAAAGGATTTCTCCAGAATCCGAATAAATTATTGCAGTATGATCCCCACATTTTTAACCTCCTGATAAATATTTATTTCATCATCCGCTTTAGAGTAATCATAAGTTCACTGATTATCTGGTTATCTCCTTTTTCAATTGACTCTCTTATACAGCTGTTGATATGTGCTTCAAGCAGAATATTGCGCGCTGAACTTAATGCTGAATGTATAGACTCAATTTGATTCAGAATGTTGTCACAGTAAACATCCCCCTGTATCATTTTATTAACACCTCTTACCTGTCCCTCGATTCTGTTCAACCTTTTAACCAGATCATCTTTCAGCTCTGTAGAATGATGAGCTTTTTTATTTTCAATATTATCCCCCAT
>JAFGQB010000295.1 GCA_016935915.1 Spirochaetota bacterium | reverse complement strand
TTTTTAAACTTTTTACATAGTTAGAAGGTGACTTTTTACATTGCCTTTTTTAACTTTTTACTTAGTAAGTTTGTTACTTTTTACATTACATTCTTTAACTTTTTACTTAGTAAGTATGTAACTTTATACTTATCACTCTTCATATATATAATCGCAGAAATGTTAAAAATCATGCGTTTTTTTTTTAAAATTTTTAAAATTTTTTTTAAATTATTAAATGGGGACAGAGCTTTGTTATAAAGAAGAAAACTAAGGAGAATAAAGTTTATTATTTGTTCGACTGCAGTGTTTATTAAACATTAAAGAATTTTTATTGCAGCTTATGTCCCATATTTATAGTTAAATAAAATTTAAATTTATTTTTGACTAACAGCAATGTTGTATGATATTATGACGGAAATTATTAGCGAGGAGCTTATTGATGAATTTTAAAATAAATGAATTTTTTAAAATGATATATGCAGATTTTAAATTAAACATAAAGAAAATATTGATCGTTGCGGTTACAGTTACTGTTTTAATTTATCTTATAAATTTCTTCGGCAATATAAAGAATGCAGAAGTCGTTGAGAATGTCTCGATTTCTATTTCAATCACCGATAATAATTTAGAAAATCAGATAAAAGTATTAAAGATAGATAATAATGAAAAAGAGTTTTACATAAATAAGAGCATAAAAGACAATAAATGGACTGAAAATAAAAACTATATTAAAAAAATTATCATAGAAGCTCCCGATAATTTTAAAGATCAAATTGAAAAGATATCCGTTAATATCGGCACAAAAAACTTTATCTATTCAAAAGATGATTTTAGTAGATACTGGAAAACAATTGATAAAAAGCAGGATATTATTAAATCAGGTGTCAGATATAAATTTTATCATTCTCCAGCTGATTTGTTTTATAAAAAATCTATTGTTCCATTAAAATCCGGGATAATAAACTGGCCGGGTGATTTTAAAATCATTCTTTTTACTTTTAATTCCACTTTTCTGATTCATATGATTTTGATCTTAATGATTTTAGTATCAATATTTATTTTAAAAGAGATTATAAAATTTCAAAACAGATTTACAGATGATCATGATAAAATAATGTCAAATGAAAAATTTAGTACAGCAGTTATTCTTTCTTGTTTTTTTTCCTCAATATTTTTTTTCGGACCATTCCATATGTTTTTTACGAATTTTGATGAATTTGATTTTACTTTTGTACGTGTTTTGCCCTTAATATCAATAGGTTTTATAATGATATCTTTTTTATTCATACTTTTTATATTATTCCTTTATAAATTTAAAAGCTATAGAGAAACCATATCACTAATTTTTGTTTTTGCTTTACTGCTCTGGATACAGGGAAACATACTTGTCTGGAAATATGGTATTTTTGACGGCAGTGATATCAAATGGAATAAATTTTTTATAAATGGCTTAATAGACATTGGTATATGGATAATTTTTATTTTTATCGCTGTTTTTAAATCTAAGCTTATTTATAAAAATATTAAAACGATTTCAATCATAGTTATCATTATGCAGTTATCTTTATTTGTTGTAAGTTTTTTTAAACTTCCCGAATTACCCGGACATAAAAAATATTCAATAGATAAAAAACCTTTATTTGAATTTTCTAAAGAAAAAAATGTTGTCTTATTTACACTTGATGATTTCCAGTCCAATGTATTTTATGAAATAATTGAAGAGGATGCCTATTATAAGGATATTTTTAAGGACTTTATTTTTTATGATGACTGCATTACTGCATATTATAGAACGGAATTCAGCGTTCCGACTTTTCTGACAGGCACTTATTATGATGGATCAAGAACACAGCATAAATTTGTCAAAGAGGAATTCATGAAACAGTCTATACCTAAATTATTAATTGAAAATGGTTTTCGTGTTGATATTTTTCCACAAAACAAGCCGACGATATTATTTGATAAAAGAATAATAACAAATATAATGCCGATAAAGAATATTGAGGTATTGATTGATCTATTTTATTTATATGATATCACTTTATTCAGATATCTGCCGCATTTTGCTAAAAAATATATTTATAACAATGGTAAATGGCTTTTAAGAAGGATATTTATAAAAATAAAGTATCTGTCGGAAAAGAAAAAGAAATTTTCAGAAAATCTGTTCAATGATCATATTTTGCAAATCAGTGAAAATGTCAGATTTATTACTGATATGGTTCTACAGTCAAATGCAAACAACAATTCAAAATGTTTTAAATATTACCATATAAATGGTGCTCATCCTCCCTTTCATATTAATGAGAATTTTGAACTTGTTTCGATGAAATATTCTAAAAAGAATTATAAGAATCATGCTAAGTCCGTTTTAAAAGCAGTAAAGATGTTTTTAGATAAATTAAAAGAAATTGAAGTTTTCAATGACTCTTTAATAATTATTCATTCAGATCATGGCAGCGGAAGAAGTCAGGATATGCTTATAAATTATAATAAAGAAAAGATCAATAACGACCAGGATGATAAATATAAAAAACAACAATTTGATAAAACAAGAAGCCAGGCTCTTTTTTTGATTAAGACAATTAATTATAAAAATGGTTTTAAGGTGGATAAGAGTCCTGTAATGTTAACTGATATTCCTAAGACAATAGCTTCAGAATTGAATCTGGAATCAACTTTCAGCGGTTATTCAGTTTTTGATAAGAATATTCCAAATAACAGAAAAAGACCATATCACGGACAGTTCAATCAGTATATAATAACAGGTCCAAGTAAAGATGATTCATCATGGGAAATAATAAAAGAAAAGGATGATGAATTTACTGCTTTTTGAAATTTTTTAAAGTTAATGGCATTATTAATAAAAAAATCAATTGCCTGTTTTTCATTTTATTAATAAAAGCCTTGGTTTTCACTTTATCAGTCTTATTATTCGTATGACAATTTTTTCTATAGCATTTACATGGATGTGGTTAAAACTCCATCTTAAAATAGAAGGCAGGAATAAACTTAAGGGAATTTGAGTAAAAAAGATAAAGGCGGAGTTGTTACTGTGAGCAATCATATCCATGAATGGGATTATCTTTGCATGCTGAAAGCTGTTGTGCTTAAAAAGACTTTATTGCCCTGTGTTAAAGGAGAATATTGAGAGCAAGAACAGACATTTATTGAGGCTTGTCAATCTGATACCTATACCAAATACAAGTTTACGAGGAATGAGTGTATTAGAGAAAAAGATTTCTCACTAAAGTTCGAAATGACATAGAAAAAGAATCAGAAATGACAGGAGAAAAAGAAGCAAGAATTACAGTAGAAAAGCAGTTGTTACAGGAAAATGCAAAAGAGAAGGGCTTCATCTTATAGCTTTTTCCTTTTTAAGATTCCTGATATAATGCTCTGACTCAAGTGCTGCTATGGTGCCGTCGCTTACTGCTGTAGTGATCTGTCTGTATTTTTTGCTTCTTATGTCGCCGATTGCATATACGCCTTCAATGTTTGTAGCCATGTTTTCATCCGTAACTATATATCCCCATTTGTCGGTATTCAAAGCATTACCGAAGAGTTCTGTCTGCGGTATAAAGCCGACAAATATGAACACTCCATCGCCTTCATCAAGAATGGTTCTTTCTCCTGTTTTAAGGTTTTCCACTTCAAGCTTTTCAAAACTTTCGCCTCCCAGAAATGCTCTCGGTTCATGCGACCAGTAAACCTTGATCTTTGGATTGTTCAATCCTTCCTGTGCCGAACTTTTATTAGCCTGAAACT
>JAFGQB010000294.1 GCA_016935915.1 Spirochaetota bacterium | reverse complement strand
TTTTTAAACTTTTTACATAGTTAGAAGGTGACTTTTTACATTGCCTTTTTTAACTTTTTACTTAGTAAGTTTGTTACTTTTTACATTTAGCCTTTAACTTTTTACTTAGTTAATATGTAACTTTATACTTATCACTCTTCATATATATAATCGCAGAAATGTCAAAAATCATGCGTTTTTTTTTTAAAATTTTTAAAATTTTTTTTAAATTATGAAATGGGGACAGAGCTTCATTTTAAAAAAAAATGCTTAATGATATGCTAAAAAATATTTTTAAAAAACTTTATAGGATTCACCTGCATTGCAGTCAATCTTATACGTTAAATAAACGGAAGCAGTGAATAAAGATGATTAATTGAGTTTGAATATTCATGATAATAAAATTTTATTTCGGCACATGATTATCAATAAAAACCGATGAGGTTTTATTCCATGACTGTACAATTTTTGCTCTATCCATGTTCAGCTCATTATTAACTTTATTATATGCATTTACTTCTTTATTGTAATCATCTACTTTTTTATTATATTGTTCCACTTCTTCTTCTGTTGTTTCAGAACTTCTTTTTTTCTGAAATGCTTTACTGATTTTATTGAAATTGTCCTGTTTAATAAAATAATCTGTTATTAATAAAAATTTTTCAGATGCTTCCTTTTTATAAAAAGTTAATGCTTTTTCAGCTTCAATTAATAAAGAACTATCGTTTTCATAAGGCTTGATCTTTTTTAAATTCAGCAAACCTTCATCACAATATTTTATTAAATTTACTCTGTTCTGTTCAATTTCATTCAGATTGCTTTTATTTTGTGCTGTTATTAAATATAGTTCCTGCTTATTGCTTTTGAAAAATATAAGATATATTTTATTAAAATATTGTATTACTTCTGAAGATTTTTCCAGATTTTTTATTATATCGGATTTTTTAACTATAAGAGTAATGTTATTTTTCTTTGCAAAAACCTCAAGTGATTTATTTAATATTTCAACAATTTCTTCTATTTTATCCTGAGACTTTTGTTTTGCCAGAAGATAAGCTTCCATTTTATCATAAGACTGTTCGGATATTTGTTCCATATCAACTAGTTTAGCATAATCTTCATTCAATATTGCATATAATGATTCCAGATATTTTATTACGGCACCTTTATAACTTGAGTCTCCATTATAATCTGAAATTTTATTCATCTGAATCAGACCATTTTTAATGGTTTTTAATAATTGCCTGCGTTTATTTTCAACCTGAAAAACAAATTTATTATGAGCTGCGGCTTTCACATAAGACCACATATCATTAGTTATGCTGTCACCTATTTTACTTATTGATTCTAAATAAGCAACGGGGTTGTCTGCTGATTGTGATAAAGCGAAAGCTTCAGTTAAAAATAAAAACAAAATTTGTAATAATAATATTTTTTTCAAAATTAAAGCTCCTGTTTATTTTTTTAATATATTAATATAATCATTAATTATATTAAATGCTTCTTCAATAATAATATCTTCCTGTATATCCCTGATTTGTCTTTCATTTAAAGCCTTTGAATATTTATCAAAATTGATTATTTCTTTATCATATATACTGTTCTCAGTTTTAAATAAATCACTTGATCTTTTAAATAATTTATTTATTGAATGATATATTTCGTCTCTTTCTTTAATATCATTAATAAAATCATCTAAATATAAGGAAAATTGACTTTCAGATTTATTATATTTCTCCAATTCACTTTTAAGCTTTTTAATTTCCATAAAATTTTTATCATTTTCTATGCGTTTTATACTTAATTTTTTTAATTCGTTTATTGGTAATTCATTCCCTTTATTGAAATTAATGGATCGTTCAATTTTATCATTTTTTAATGCATAGAGTAAAAAGTTTTCATTATAACCCGGATTGAGTGACAGAGCTGACAGTTCAATATGAGGAGATATGCCTTTCAACTGAAATGTTTCTCCAGAAAGATTATAAAATTTATTTACTGTAATTTTTATATAATCATTATTTTTATTGAACTTTTTTAAAGTTGAAATACTGATATTTTTATTATCTTTAATAACAGGTAATAAGACCTGAGCAGATGCCTTTCCAAATGTAGAGTTACCTAAAATCACTGCTCTGTTGTAATCTTTTAATACTGAAGCAAGAAGTTCCGATGCTGAAGCACTGTATTCATTTATTATTAAAATCATTGGATCGTCGTAGATTATTCCTCTGTTCATATCTTTTAATAATAAAGGTTTTCCATCTTTAATTCCCTGTAAACATAGAGCCCCTTCATTAATGAAAATACCTGCAAGATTCAAAGCTTCTTGTATAGAACCGCCGCTGTTATTTCTTATATCCAGTATTAGTCCTTCAATTTTTTCTTTTTTAAGCTTGATTATCACTTTAGCTATATCATTTGCACAACCAAATACATATTCCTTTTGCCATTCGGTATAAAAAGAAGGAAGATAGATATAACCGATTTTTTTTTTGCCGCTTAGTATAAAGCTTATAATAATATTATCCGGATTTAGAATTTTTTCCTTTTTTAAAAACACTTCTTCGATCTGTCCGCTTTTTTTCCTGACTTTAATAATAATATTTATGTTCCTTAAGTCATTTAAAATCTTGTATGCATCAGATAGGCTTAAATCTGAAATTTCTATTATCCTGTTATTATCATCAGGTAATTTAAACTCTAAGATTATATCATCATTGTTGAGCTTTAATGATTTCCATGCAGGCCCGCCGGCGGCTATATAGTCAATTTTTATTTCACATGTGTTTTCCTGTTTTAAATAAATGCCAAATGAATACAACTCTGTTGAAAGAATAGATTGAAAGTTTAACTTGTCAATCAATGAAAATAACATTGTATGCGGATCAAATCTTGCTGATACTGCATTAAGGAACTGATAAGAGAGATAATTTTCAAATCCTTCAGGATTATTTAATATTCTGTTTAATACGGATTTTTCTTTTTTTTTAATTGATTCTCTTATTATTTTTTCATTCTTCAATAAAATATTTTTATCTATGATTTCTTTTTCACTAAATCCTGTTTTATAATATAAAATGTTAAGTATTTTAAATTTCAATAATTTTTTCCATCTGATCTTTAGTTCATTACTGTTTTTTGAATACTGAGCTTGATTTTTTAATGAAAAAGTTATTGACTCTTTTTCCTGGTAAGTTAAACTGTTTTCAAGCAGAAGGCTGATCAGATCATTTGCCTGATTGAGCCTCTCTCTGTAACAGATTAAGACTTCATTAAAAAAATGTGTGGTTTTGCCTTTTTTAAAATCTTCGATTGAAAGATTTAAAGATAATAATTTATTTATATCTTCTTCTGTAAAATATAATGCATTTGGATCTATATTATTTATAAATATTTTTTTAATATCATTCAATATTTCATCATTTATTTTTAAGCTGCTGTAATGATAATTTTCCAGAATATTAATTAGATTAATTGTTTTTTCATTTAAAGAATTTAAAGTAAAAGAAGGTTTCGCTGTAAGAATCAGATAAATAAATAAATAAAAAATAAATTTTAAATTTTTTAATGACATTATGTATATTAAATTTCTATATTAATTTAAATATTTATAGTTAAATATTTAAATTAAATCAATTATAAATTTTTTAACCAATGGCATATTTGTATGATAGTATGTCGCATGTTTAAGATATGTACAGACAATTTGAAAAGTTATCAGTATAAAGATGTTGTTTTATATGAGAATATTATTTGAAATTTTATCTAAAGCTTTTTTGGATTTTTTTACTCCGATTAATGGCACATCAATGACCGCAATTCGTTTTAGGGATGCTTTACAGTAACGAGGATATAATGTGAGAGTTGTATAAATAGGCATTGAAGGTAAGTATATGTATTCTCTTAAGGAGCACTGTGTTCCAATAGCTTCAAATGTTACCAGAAAGCAGTCCATGATTTTTGCCATGCCTGATGTTTCAGTTTTGTTAAAAGGTTTTTCAGGGTGCTGATGTCGTACACTTTTTTTTCAGTATAAGCTTGCGATGGTAGGCCAGGCGCTTACTGACAGAATGGGGATCCCTCTTGTTGCGGTATTTCATTACCAGACAGAAAATGTTACCTACAGCATGGAATTAGGCTGGTTTGAGGCAGTTCATCCTTATAGCATCGAAAACATAGTAATAAAAGCTGAAAATATGTATAATGGAGCTGTTGAGGATTACAGGAAGTCTCATCCTTCACTTTTCGGTATTAACCAGATAAAAAAACCTTATGTTCCCAAAATCAGCTCTGTCCCCATTTTTTAGCATAAAATAAAAAAGGAGTTCAAGACCATACAGTACTTGAAACTCCTTTTTTAAACTTTTTACATAGTTAGAAGGTGACTTTTTACATTGCCTTTTTTAACTTTTTACTTAGTAAG
>JAFGQB010000293.1 GCA_016935915.1 Spirochaetota bacterium | reverse complement strand
TCTTCGTCGATTCAATCCTATGGATGTATTCCTATGAGGCTATTATTTTCTTATTATTCCTGTTGCACTTTAAACTTGAATTTGGGCAATATCAGTAGTATTATCATCTTTAATTCATTATTTCTTGGTAATACCATCAAGTGAATCCTGATTTATAAATTCAATACTTATGAGTACTCTTTTAAAATTCGCCTGTCTTAATAGCTTCATGTGCTTTTCATTATTTGCTATATCAGTTCTTATTTTTTTCAGCTCGAATTACAACAAATCCGCCCTCGCCGTATCCAGCTTTATATTCCTGGATCTGATTAATTTCCCCAGGATTTCCAAAAACCGTCTGAATAATTTCTGTTACATTAAAATTTGTTTCTCTCAATATCTTTATTACTTGTTCGCATGAATAGAAGGTAGCGTTCCTATAAAAAACATTTTCATATTTATATTTATTATACTTCTGGCCCAAAGGACTCTTCTCGTCAACAAATCCGGTTATAAATAATCCGTCATTTTTTAAAATGCGATGAACTTCATTAAACGATTTACGTATATCATCAACAAAACAGATTGTTGTAATCATTAATGCAAAATCAAAAATCCAGTTTTCCACAGGCAGATTTTCCGCAACGCCGTCATAAACAGTTAATCCGCGTTTCTCGGCAAGTCTGCGCATAGCTGAGGATGGCTCAACACCTGTATTTAAACCCAATCTAGCAGCAAAAATACCGCTGCCTATGCCTATTTCAATGCCAAGCTTGTTATCTGGAATAAAGCTCTTTACTGCCTTTATCTCAGATTCATAGGCATATTTATTTTTTGCAAACCAGTCCTCATACTGCAGATAATTCTTTTCAAAAGGTTCTATATTCGGCATAGCTACCAATTAATTCTTAATGATTTATTAATAAATACTTGCAATTACTGAACCAATCATAAATGTCATAGACATTGTCAATGTCAAGCGGTTAGAGAAAGAATGTAATAAATTTTTCGGAGGTTCAAAAATGTGCATGCCAAGTGTCTGGATCAAAAATAATTCAGGAGAAGAGCAAATATTTGCAGAAACCGCAACTCTAAGATTTGATGATAATAAAATAGTTTTATCAACAATCTTTGGAGATGAAAAAATGATAAAAGCAGAAATCGATAAAATTGATTTCGTAAATTCAAAAATATTTTTAAAACAAGCAAACTAATAAAAATATTAAGGTATTAAAATGAAAATATTTATAAGCGGTAAAGGAGGTTCAGGCAAAAGCACCATATCTGCTCTTATAGTAAAAGATCTGAACCGGAGAGGAGTTAAGGTATTGGCAGTTGATACAGATGAATCAAATTATGGATTTTACAGCCAGCTTGGAGTTGAAAAGCCTGCGGATTTTATGAATTATTTCGGAGGAAGAAAAGTATTGTTCGATCAGGTTAAAAATCTTCCGGATAAATGGAAGCTTAACGATATTCCTGAAGCATATATGTCTAAAAAAGAAAATATAAAGCTTTTATCAATGGGGAAAATTACTAATTTTGGAGAAGGATGCGCCTGTCCTATAAATGTACTCTCCTCAAAATTTATAGAGATCATCGATCTTAAAAAAGATGAGTATCTGATAGCTGATACGGATGCGGGGATTGAACATCTGGGAAGAGGAGTTGATAAAGGATGTGACATAATTTTAATAATTCTTGATCCTTCTCAGGAGTCAATCAGGCTTTCAGATAAAATATCCGGTATGGCGAAAAGCATTAACAAGGATTATTATTATATTCTAAATAGAATTGATGAGGAGACTAAAAAGATACTCTTAGAATCAGTGGATAATAAAAAAGTTATAGCATCCATTCCAGACAACAGAAAAATAGCCAGGGCAAATCTTAAAGGAGAGGAATTGGATTTCGAACTCGAAGAGATTGAAAAGCTGGTTAATTTTTTAGAAGAGTATAAAAATAATTTTTAAAATTTAAGGAGCTGAATGATATGAAATCTCTTGTAATTTATTCAACTCAGACCGGAAATACAAAAAAACTTGCAGAAGCTGTTTATGAAATAATAGGAGGAGAAAAAAAAATATATTCTATAGAAAATGCGCCTGATCCGGCAGGCTATGATTTTTTAGCTGTTGGTTTCTGGGTAAAAGCGGGGAAACCAGATCCTGAAACATTAAATTATATTCCGAAGATCATGAACGGTAAAAAATTATTTTTTTTTGCAACTCATGGAGCAAGTACTGACTCTGATCATGTAAAGGAAGCAATAAAATATGCAATTGACCTTGCTGCATCGGCAAAGATAATGGGAACATTCAATTGTCTGGGCGAGGTTAATCCTGAGTTTATCAAAAGAATGTCGGAAAAATCAAAACAACCAGTGTGGATACATAATGCGCCGAATGCTGTCGGCCATCCTGATAAGAATGATCTCGAAAATTTAAAAAATATTATATCTTCCATTATATTTGATTCATAGTGCAGAAAGATATCCGTAATCAATCAATGATGATAAATAAAAATAATTTTAAAAAAAGGTATATTAAAACAATAAAGGATGTTTTTAAAGAAATAAAAAAGACCAGAAACTGTACAAAAAAAATAAAAAGGGAAGATACGAATATTATATCACCACAATTCCAGGAAAAGATCATGCTGGCTGTATGCGGCGTTAACAATTGCATCAACTGCTCTTATCTTCATACAAAAAATGCCCTTGAAGCAGGGATACGGGATGATGAGATTAAGAATCTATTAAATGGTGAACTCGGTGAATTCCCTGAACAGGAGGCTGTCGCTCTGGCCTACAGCCAGCACTGGGCTGAATCCGGCGGAAACCCAGCAGAAAAAGCCAGGGGGAAGGTGATTGATTATTACGGCCAGAAAAAAACGGAACTGATTGAAGCATTTATTCAACTGGTAACAGTCGGCAATTTAATATGCAATACAGTTGAAGCGTATAAAATTAATCCTAATATGACGGGTTCCAGATTAAAATTTTTACTGGCAAATATATTCTGCCTGCCCATGGCAAAGCTGATAAACATCAGGGGTAAAAAAGGCAAAAAATTTTTAACAAACACTGGAATCGATTTCTCTTCGTAGAAATATCCTGCAATTAATAAACTATCATATTTCTCATTCTATGCTTTGCTTTTCAAGTAAAGGCTCATCAAGGTCAACAACCTTTAGCGGGCTTTTCCCGCTGAACATCTTTATAATCTTTGCTATAGTATAGGCATTGCCACGAAGCATCAGCTCGCAATTTTTAAATGCTGAACCACGTAAATCTGTATCGCCATTCTCCAGAATAATAATACAGCCTTCAAAAATACAATTGATGAAGGAATTACCGTCTAGTTCAATTCTTTCCTTTGAAAATTTTTTATTTTTATATGTGGTTCTATATGATTTCATATGAATAAAAACAAAATCTGCTAATTAATTTCTTCTTCTGTCTCAATATACTTGAGGTTCGTATTCAGCATTGCCATCTCCTTTGTATTAAAAAATTATATGGTACCTTAATAATAGACAATAGATATAAACTACTTTACTTATTGCTGATTAAAATGGGATTAACTATCCCTTATGAGCTTGCTCAACTGATACCGCCTGGAGAGCATGAACTGCTCTTCTTAAAAGACGCTGAAGAAATTAACCTGTCAGGATCAGAAGCTCCGCATTCCGGGCATTTAAGATCATCATTTGATGAATTTATACTTCGTAAAAGTTCAAAACTATAATTACATTTTTTACATCTATATTCATAGATAGGCATGTACCTCTCCTCCTTGGTTAAATAATTTATTTTCTTCCTAATTCATTTTTTTATTAAGCAAATAAATCCACAGCCCGACATAGACATGCCACATCTGCTTCAACATATAGATATTCAATATACCTGCTTAAAAAAAATTTTTAGTCCAATGATAAAGCGCCATTAGGACATTCATCAACACAGGTACCGCATTCAGTGCATGCATCCTCGTCTATTTTTGCTTTATCGTTTACCTTAATCGCTTCCATCGGGCATACGTCCGCGCAAACGCCGCAGCCTGTACATTTTGATTCGTCTACTTTTACAGCCATTATACTGCTCCTTTATTCTGAAATTTATTGCTTTTTATTTAAATATCATTTTTTTGTAATTGCCAAATAATAAAATTATCAACAATAATAGAATGAATTAAACGACTTATACATTCAATTGATAATGATTTTCATTACCATTATGATAGCGACAAGCATTCAAGTCAAGATATATTTTCAAAACTATAAAGAGTATTTATATTTTTAAAATTATTCCCGTAGCTGGAGTAAAATAATGCTTTAAAACCCGTAATTATATAATAGACTTGTTTCTTAACTCAATTGCCTTTTTTGATCATTAAGGAATAAATCTTATAAAATCCGATTAAAATAGGAAATTC
>JAFGQB010000055.1 GCA_016935915.1 Spirochaetota bacterium | reverse complement strand
GGATTTTTATTTAAAAGATCGTCAAAGAAACCATGAGCCAGAAGCATCGGGTAGCAGAATGATGACAGTGATGCATTCTGTCCTTCAACTGTTGCTGTTTCAGACAGTATCACTTTAAAGCCCAGAAGACTGAAAAAATTATAATAAAGCGGATAATAAGTATTTGTATAGAAGCTTCTGTTGATACCAATGGTTTTTTTGTTTTCTTCTGTTTCATAAACAGGAGCATATTTGCCGAATATAAGTTTTTCCCTGTGAGCAACTATATCAAGTTTGTCTTCGTCAAATTTTAAATGATGTATCAGGTTATAATACTTGTTGCATGCTCCCCCAAAGGAATAAACTTTCCCATCTATTATAACTCTTAAGATTTCGCATCCTATGTCGCATTTTTCAGCTCCTCCCGCGCATTTAAAGGGTTCTTTATATGCAACATCCCTGTTTATCAGAGTATCAAGATCAAATATTTTTTCTTCTAAAAGATTATTTTCAAGCCGTTTTTTGATTTCGAGTGCAACTCCAAAGGCTCCCATTAAACCTGGATCAGGAGGAACTATTATCTCTTTACCTGTCAATGCAGCCATTGCAACAGGTACTGCCTTATTATAGCAAACTCCCCCCTGCATAAAGACCTTGTTTCCGACCCTGCGGTTGCCTTTTACCCTGTTATTGTAGTTCATGCAAATTGAATATACAAGACCTGCAACCATATCATCATGCTTGATGCCTTCCTGGCTTGCAACTTTGATGTCTGAACTTATAAATGCTGCGCACTGATCATTGAAGTTAGGCGGATTTTTAGCTTTTAATGCTATTTCTCCGATATCTTCCATTTTTACACCTAATGTTTCAAGGGCTGACTCTTCAAGAAAGCTCCCTGTTCCTGCACTGCATGCTTCATTCATTGCATAATCTGCAGGAACACCGTTTACAATATATGAATATTTAGCATCCTGTCCGCCTATTTCAAAAATGGTGTCAACATCCTTGTTAAAATAAACGCTTGCAGTAGCATGAGCCACTATTTCATTGATAATGCCTTCAGTAAATGCATGCAAACCTACAATGTGCCTGCCCGAGCCTGTGACCCCGAGTCCAATGATTTTTATTTTTTTATCATCGATCTGCTTTTTTATTGCTCTGTAGCAGTTCCTTGCAGCTTCAACAGGATTTCCGTTAGTTCTTAAATAAACATCGGCAGTAATTTCATTTGTACTTTTATCAAGCAGTATGGCTTTTGTTGTTGTTGATCCGACATCTATGCCGAGTATATAAATCCCATTTACAACGACTTTACCGTGATTCATGTTTTTAAAAGAAACTTTGTTTGTAAAATCACCTAATTTTTTTAAAAACTCGAATGAGCTTTCCCCTTCCTTATAGATATTATCGATCCCGGGGAATTTTAAAGTTTCATGCTTCAAACCGTATAGAGCAGCTCCCAGAGCTTCAAAATAGCATGCCTGTTCAGGTATCAATAATTTGTTGACTTGTCCTTTTAGGTTTTCCATTACAACAGAATTTTTTGTTACACCGCCTGTTATAATTACATTTTTAACTTTAAGTGTTGATAAAAGTTCTATTATTTTACCCGCTATCATTTTACAAAGACCTGCGACTACAGCGCCTTTTTTTTCGCCCTTATTAAGCGCATGGGTGCAGTCCGATTTGCAGAATACCGAGCATCGTCCTGCTATTTTATGCGGATGCTCATTTTTTGCAAGCATGATAGCTTCATCCGGCTCCAATGCCATTCTTCTGATCTGCTGAAGAAAAAACTCCCCTGTACCGGATGCACATTTGTTCCCTATATGAACATTTATTATTTTATGATCCGCATCGAGCTCATATACAATGGTAGTTTCACCGCCTGCTGAAACAAGAACATTATATTCCCTGTTATCAAGGTTTAAATGCTCAAGGGAATATTCTATCGCTTCCGGTTCGGTTATTTTAGTCAGGTTGACATTTTCCCTGAATTTTCTTCCTGTAACAGTGATCCTGTCAAAATTTTCAGGATTTATATTTTGTAATATTTCAAAAAAGTTGGCTTTTGCATTGCCTTCATGAACTTTTGATATAATATTTGCAACTTTGATCTCTTTTTTATTGTTTATGATTTCATTGTGAACTTCTACAAATGTGATTGTGGAAGCTCCGAGACAAATACCCAAGGACTTCATTAATATCTCCGAAAAAAAGTTTTTTAAAATTTAGATATTATAAAAGATTTTATTAATTTCACTTTTATTTTTACTGTTTTTTTATACTAAAAATTCAAGAGTTTGTCACTTTTATTTTCCATAATATGGTTTTGTTAGATTTTTAACCACTTAGAGTAAAAATTTTTGTTTATTAGAAATAAATTGTTATCTTTATTCCAAAACAGGAGTTTTAATGTTCTTAATGAATGTGATGCGCAAATGATTTTTTTTTTACGAATTTAAAATAAGGTACCTGGGGCTGTCTGTATAAGTTTTAAAATTTCTCAATTGCGGTAAAAAGATCACAGAGAATTTTATTATTTATCTTAAATTTAATCAAATTTATCTTTAAATAATTCAATAAAAAATGAAGAGCCTTCTTTCTCGTTTGAATCAATCCATATCCTGCCTTTATGGTTTTCCACTATTTTGTATGCAATTGTCAATCCCAGTCCTTCTCCTTCAATTAAATCCGGATTTAATCTGTAAAAAAGCTCAAATATCTTTTTTTGATAATCTTCAGGAATGCCAATTCCATTATCTTTAATAATATACAAACATTTATTTATATTTTTTATACTTCCCCTAATTAAGATTTTACATTTTTTATTTTGTTTTCTGTATTTTATTGCATTGTCTATTAAATTTGTAAAAAGTTGAGTTAACTGCAGTTCATTTCCGTAACAGTCAGGTAAATTATGTACTTTAATTTCAATTTTATTGGTTTTTATCTGATATTCTAAAGAATGCATAATGTTTTTTATGAGTATGTTCATATTAATTTTTTGCATTTTATTATCAATTTTTCCTATTCTTGACAACTTAAGCAGAGCATTTAAAAGCCTGCCCATTTTATTGACACTTTTAGAAATATAAATCAGAGAATGTTCGATATCGTCATTAATTAAATTTACTATTGATTTTTTATGTGCAGATTTTAATTCACTTTCGATAATAATATTTTTAACTTTTTCAATGGAAGAATTTAATTCTTTGGTAAATCCTTCTATATTGATCAATGGTGATCTTAAATCATGTGATGTAATATAAATAAGCTGTTCCATCTCTCTATTTATTGATTTGAGTTCTTCGGACTTTTCTTTTAGGGCGATTTCATAGTTTTTTCTGTCAGTAATATCCTGAATCGTACCGAACATTTCTATTGTACTGCCTTTTTTATTGAATTTAAGGTTTCCAAGACCATGGATCCATCTTAATTGTTTGTCACTGTATCTGATAATTTTGTATTCTCTATTAAATATATTTTTCTTTTTTACTACATGTTCTAAAAGATAGTTCTTCATGCTTTCTCTTTCTTCGGGATGAATGATATTCAGCCAGCCTTGAACATTTTTTGTGTAGCTTTCATTTATACCTAAAATATCATATAATGTTTCAGAGCCTGTCCAGTTTCCGGTATATGCATTAAAAACATAGTGACCCAGTCTTGCAATCTTTTGAGATTCGTTCAATAATTTTTCTCTTTCAAGCAGTGATTTGTCAATATCTTTATGCTTTGTTATATCTCGGGCAACGGCATAGATCATATTATTATATGGAAAAGATCGCCATTCGATCCATTTATAAGAACCGTCTTTACATCTGTATCTGTTTTCAAAATTTAAGATTGATTTTGAATTTTTTAAATCTGATATTGAATTAAGCGTTGATTGTATATCATCGGGATGAACAAGGTTAAGAAATTTTTTGTCAATTAGTTCATTAAGCTTATATCCCAATGTTTTTTCCCACTCCGGATTCAGTTTACGGAAATAACCTTCCATGTCGGCAATACATAAAAGGTCCAGGCTGTAATTAAAATATCTGTTTAGTTCATCTGATTTTCTTTTTAATTCATCTTCAATTTTTTTTATTTCTGAAATATCAAAAAATATTGTTGCAAAACCTTTTTCACCCCAAGGTGATACAGAAATAAAAAAATGTCTATCAACTGAGGGGAAAAATGATTCAAACTGAATGGGATTTCCCGACAATGCAGTATTGCTGAATTCCTTTAGTTTTGGAGCATCATGCATATTATACACTTCTGTCGCAAGCTTGCCTATTACATTTTTTTTTAATTTTCCTACAATTTTTTCATATTGATCATTTACGGCAATTATCCTGTAATTAACAGGCTTTCCATTTTTATCCATTACAAGTTCATGCAATGCAACTCCTTCAATCATATTATTGAACAAAGAATAGAAGTTTTGTTCATTTTCCTTTTCTTTTGATATATCTCTCAATTGTACAAATGTATAATTTTCATTTTGATATTTATAATTTGAAACAGAGACTTCCATATCAAATTCATCTTTGTTTTTACGCAGACCTATGGTTTGATAAACTTCGGGAACCTGTTTGCCCGAAGAATGTTTTTTGATTTTGTCTTGAATGAATTTTTTTTGAGAAGGTGCTATTTGGTTCAATACGGTTTTATTAATTATTTCTTCATTATCATAACCGAATAATTTTAAATAAGATGAATTAACCCAAACATGAATCCCGTTTTTGGAGATTTCGATTGCATCTCTTGAATTTTTAGCAACAGCTTCAAGAATAGCTTTATATTCATTTGTTTTTTCAAATGTATTGTTTTTCAGATGAGTATTATTTTTATTACTTATATTCCCGCTCATAAATAAAATTAAATATAAGGCATTAGCTAAATTATTCTCTATAAAAATACCTTATAAAAACTAAAAAAACCAGTTTATAAAAATTATAAAATTTTTTTCTTGAAAATGCTAAAAAATATTTTATTTTTTTGAAATTTTGAAAAAGTTTAAAGGGGCTGTCTTAAAAGTCACAACTTAACCGCTAAAGTACACTCAAGATTACGGAGTATTAATTGAGAATTTAACTATTATAACTAAAAAATAGTTAAATTGCATTATTAAATTATATTATTCAATAATTAATATAATAATTTGTTTAATATCTCACTTTTTTATTAATTCTCTGTGTTTTTCAGTGTTCTTAAGTGGTTGCAAAAATACTTATGGAATAGCCCATTTAAGTATATGAATGGAAATAATTTTTTATAGTTTTAAACCGACACCGAGATTAATATTTGCTCCATTAAAATCCGAATAAATGGTTATTTTTGAGATTTTTTTTGAGTTCATCCAATCATTAAATGTTTTGCCTGCAAAAACAAAAAAGATTATTGCTGCAACATCAAGCAAAATCCCTACTCCCATAACACCTGCATACCATGTGAATCCAAAAACAAATAATGGATAGTTGAATAGTGTGGCTCCATACTGCTGAAGAGCTGAAGTTATTAACGGGGTAAAAAATATTAAAGGTGTTAATGTGCAAATAGCTCCGGGTATAATAAAACCTATTCCTGCATTAAGCAGACTTTTATATCTCTGATATAAAATGTCATTTTTCAATCTATTCTCCAATTCCTTTTCTTCATCATCATCATCTTTATTTTTTTTTGATTCTTCCTTTTCTGAAATTTTTGAATCGTCATAAATAATTGTTTCTATTTTTTCCTTGTCAATCACCATTTTTCCGAAGGAAGTTTCAACAGTGATGCTGTTGTCATCAGCAGATATTATTTTTCCTTTTATTTTTTCACCGTTTTTTAAACTTATTACTTCTGCAAAAATAGTTATAGAACAAAATAAAATTAACATCAAAATAAATATTTTTTTCATGTTTCCTTCCTTTTTTTTAAATATTAAAATATAAATCGATAATAACACATTTTAATTAATTATACCACATTAGTATAAAATTTACAAAAATTGAATAAAGATTTGGATAATTTTTATTATTGATTTTTATTATTTTTACTTTCTGATTTTTAATGCATTATATTCAAATTTATGCTATTTTAATTTTTATCAAAAAATTGAAAGGCACAATGATGAACTGGATTGATTTTTATGAGCAAAAGAAAAAAATAATAAATGAAAAAATAAATTTCTATTTAAATGAACTGGAATTTGACGGTCTTTTAAAAGAGGCAATGCTCTACAGTCTCAATGCGGGAGGTAAAAGAATTAGACCATTTTTAGCGATATTGACAGCAAATATATTGGATAAGAATGAAGAGATCATTTATCCTTATGCAGTGAGCCTTGAGTTTATTCATACATATTCTCTGATACATGACGATCTTCCATGCATGGATAATGATGATTACAGAAGAGGGATGCCTACTAGCCATAAGAGGTTCGGAGAAGCGACAGCTGTTTTAGCAGGAGATTCTTTGCTCTCAGATGCTTTTACTCTACTTTTTAAATATGGGCAGGGCAATTTGCAGAGGGGAGGTCAATATTTAGCGGCATCTTCAGGAGGCAGAGGCATGATCTATGGTCAGATACTCGACTGTAATATTAAAGAGGAAGACAGGGATATAAAAATACTTGATAATATTAATTATTATAAAACCGGATGTATGCTGCAGGCAAGCACAGCAGGAGCCGCATCTTTTCTTGATGCTGGTTTGGAAAAAGTTGATATATTAAACAATTATGCTTACAACATTGGTCTTGCTTTTCAGATAACAGATGATATACTTGATATAACTGCCGATGAAAAAGAGTTAGGCAAACCTGTGGGCAGCGATGTAAAACAGAACAAAAAAACCTACCCTGTATTGATGTCAGTGGATGAAGCGAAAAAAAGTGCTGCAGGATATATAGAAAAGGCAAAAAAATGCCTTGATAATATTAATGATTCTGTTTTTAAAAAGATGTTGATTGAATTTTCAGATTTTATTATAAAAAGGACAAATTGATTTAAACCGAGGTAAAAATGGCAAATATTGCGATAATTACAGCGGCAGGCATAGGCAGAAGGATTGGAGCCGGTTTTAATAAAGTTTTTTTAATGATAAAAGATATGCCTGTAATATTGCGTACTTTGAAATTATTCAATGATGCAGCCAATATTGATAAAATAATTATAACAGCCAGAAAAGAAGAGATCGACCAAATCAGAGAAATTGTTGATTATAATAAACTGTCTAAAGTCAACGAAATCGTGGAAGGCGGAAAAGAAAGGCAGGATTCTGTTTATAATGGTCTTAAATCCGTAAAAAATGCAAAAGATGATGATATCATACTTGTCCACAACGGTGCAAATCCCTTTATTGACCAAAATACAATCAATTTATGCATAATAAACACAACCTTTGACACTGCCGTAGCTGCAGGTTTTAAATGCCGTGATACCATAAAAGAAGCTGATGAAAAAGGATATGTAAAAAAAACTCTGGACAGAGAAAAATTATGGCAGATACAGACACCTCAATGCTTCACGTACAAGATGGGAATGGAAGCATTTAAAAAAGCCTATGAAGATGGTTTTTACGGTACTGATGATGTAATGCTAATAGAAAGGCTCGGGAATAAAGTCAAAATTGTTGAGTGTCCTTATGAAAATATCAAGATTACACTTTCCAATGATCTTGATTTCGGTCTTCAGCTTTTGAGCAATGCAAGGATAGGATTCGGAATGGATTCTCACAGGTTTGAAAGGGACAGCTTGAAAAAGCTTGTACTCGGAGGGATTATCATTGATGAACCCGGATTTGAAGCGAACTCGGATGGAGATGTACTGCTTCATGCTCTTTTTAATGCGATATCACAGGGCTTAGGTGAAATGTCCATAGGTCATTATGCGGATGATATGTGCAAAAACGGCATTACAGAAAGCAGGGAATATTTGAAAGTAATATTGAAAATTATGGCTGAAAGAGGCTACAAGCTCGGAAATGTGGGAATAATGCTTGAAGGGAAAAAGCCCAGGATTTTTAAGTATCATGATGCAATTAAGGAAAGCTTATCTAAAATTTTAAATATCGATAAATCAATGATCGGAATAACAGCAACAAGCGGGGAAGATCTTACAGATTTCGGCAGGGGACTGGGGATGCAGTGCTTCTGTATAGTGAGCTTGAATAAGGTATAATATGAAATTAAAAAGCTATGCCAAAATAAATCTGACACTTGACATTTTGAAAAAAAGAGCTGATGGCTATCATGAATTGAAAACCGTTTATCAACATATCAATCTTGCTGACTGCATTGAACTTAAAGAGAGCAATGAAATTTCAATTATATGCAATGTTAAAGAACTTGAAAACTATGATAATATTTGCAATAAAACTGCTTTAATAATGAAGGAAAAATTCAAAATTAATAAGGGAGTGAAAATAATCATTGATAAAAAAATACCGATTGGAGCGGGTTTGAGCGGAGGCAGTTCAAATGCAGCTGCAGTTTTAAAAGGTTTGAATGAATTCTGGGGACAGAGCTTAAAAACTGAAGAGTTGATTGATATTGGTAAAGAGATAGGGATGGATGTAGCATTTCATCTGATCGGAGGTACCTGCCTCGGCGAGGGAAGGGGGGAAATAATTAAAAAAATCAAAGATTTTCCCAAACATTATGTTGTTGTTGTTTATCCAGATTTTCAGCTGAATACCAAAACTATGTATCAAAATCTTAATTATAGCCTCATTGGAAAAAAAAAGAGCAGTGAAATTTTTATGAAAAATTATGATCTTGGCTATATTCATAATGATTTTGAATATTCTGTTTTAAAAAAGTATCCTGAGATTGGGGAAATTAAGGAAAAACTAGGTGATAACTCATTGCTTTCAGGTTCCGGTTCATGCGTATATAAAATTACAAAGGACTTGAGGGAAGCAGAAAATATATATAATCAGATCAGCAAAGAATATCCGGATTCATTTTTAACCGAAACAATAAATTAATTTTTTTTTAAAGGCTTGCGTTTTTTTTTTGCGCAAAAGAGTTACCGGAAGGTGCAGGTTTTCTTTTTATTTTTTTAAACCTGTATTTTTTTATCTTAATGCCCATCTTGTACTTATATTTAACTTTTAAATTAGAATGAAAATTAATACAATTCAAATTTCAACAGTCTTCCCTCTAAAGGTCCGTTCCAGATGATGATCTTTTTTGATGTCCTTAAACCGATGAATTTTGCAGCTTCCAGATTTGCTGTGAAAATCGAAGCATTGGAGCCTTTGCATTTCTGCTTTAAAAAGTCACCTATCTGTTTATAAAAATTTTTAAGATTATCATCTTTAAGTCGTTCTCCGTAAGGCGGATTTGTTATGATAAAGTGATTATTAAAAGTTTTCTCAGTTTTTAAGAAATCTCTGTTTTCCAATATTATATTTTTAATATTCAATTCTTTTATTATTTTGTTAGCTGTAAAATAAGTTCTTTTATCTTTTTCAAAACCGTATAATCTAACATCAGATATTTTTATTTTTTTGTTTAGATATTCCTTTACTTCATTATAGAGCTTTTCATCAAAGTCATACCAGTTCATAAATGAAAATTTTCTGTTCAAGTTCGGAGGAATATTATTTGCAATATTATATGCTTCAATTAAAAAAGTTCCGCTTCCGCACATCGGATCAAGAACATCCTTTTTCCTGTCCCAGCCGCTTAAGAGGATCAAACCCGCAGCAAGATCTTCCTTAATAGGAGCAATGCCGTGTTCGATCCTGTATCCTCTTTTAAAAAGAGGCTGACCAGATGAGCCGAGACAGACTGTTGCTTTTTTGCCCTGAACATGAACTGCAATATGAATATCAGGATCATCTTTGTTAATGTCAGGTCTTTTATTTTCATTGAATTTTCTGATTGTGTCAAGAACTGCATCCTTGACCCTGTGAATTGTGTATTGAGAATTTTTTAATATATGAGAACTGCCTGCCGCATCGATACGCAAGGTCCTATCATAATTAAAAAGTTTATGCCAGTTAATTTTTTTCGCTTGCTGATATAAGCTGTCATAGTCGGATATATAAAAAGTCTTTAACGGTTTTAAAAT
>JAFGQB010000005.1 GCA_016935915.1 Spirochaetota bacterium | reverse complement strand
GCATGTTATGAGAATTGGAATAATTATAATAAAAATATATCTTAATGTAAAATTTTAATTTTTTAATTTTTTATTAATTTTCTGATTTAATTTGACCCTGTATCATTTTAGAATTATAATCTAATAATCATGATTTATAAAAAAAGGGGCATTTAATGAAAATCAGCGTTAGATTTAACATTGTTTTTATTTTGGTGACATTAATAATAATAACAGGAGTTACAATAGTATTCATTTCTTATCTTGGGAGTAAAAATTCAGTCTATTTTTTAGTTGAAAACATGCTGAAAGAAGTTGCAAAAACAGTAACCAATGAAACCGTTAATTATCTAAATAATGCTCCCAGAGCGAGTCAGATTACGAATTTTCTTATATCAAATGACATGGTTGATCCCGATAATTTTGAAATTGCAGAACCGTATTTTAAAAAGATATTGAAGTCAAATAAAGAACTTAGTTCGTGCTTATGGGGCACTCCTCAGGGTAATTCAATTGTTGTCAGACGAATGATTGATGATACAATAAGTTCAAGATTGAACACAATGACCAAAAATAGCGTGATTTATACATGGCTTCACGAAAATCCCGAATATTTTAAAACATTCAAAAATGATACTGTGAGTCTCAAAAAAGGCTATGATGCAAGAAAAAGAACATGGTATAAGGACGGATTGAAATCAAAAGATGGTCAATGGACAGATCTTTATGTGTCAACAACAGATAAAAATATGATGTTCGGCTATGCTGTTTCAATTTTCGACAATAAAAATAAATTCCTTGGTGTATATTCCATTGGAATTAGCTTTTTCAGAATGTCATATTTTCTTAATACACTAAAAATCGGTAAAAGCGGGAAAGCATTCATGTTCAACAATAAATATGAAATAGTTGCATTGCCCGTTAAGGATGAAAATGAGATATTTGATAAATTAATGAATAAATATACAGATGAAAAGGGAGTTGAAAATTATAAATTCTTTAACGCGGATGATGTTAAGGAAAAAGAAATTGGAGAAGCAATAAAAATTTATAAAAATAAAGATATCAAGGATAAGAGTTCAATACTTTATACTTTTACATTTGATGACAAAAAATATCTCAGTTTAATAACTCCGTTCCCTGCTGATTTATCTTTTAACCTAACCGCAGGAATATTAATCCCTGAAGAAGATATAATGTATCTTATTTACAGGAACAATATCATTGTAATAATATTTTCTATTTTTTTTATTCTCTTATCAATCGCTACAGGATTTGTTATTTCAAAATCTATTTCAGGTCCTTTAAAAATGCTTGCAGGTGAAGCGGATAAGATAAGAGAGTTAAATCTTTCTTCGGATGTAAAAATCAAGACATATCTGACTGAAATTAATATTATAAATAATTCATTTGAAAATATGAAAAAAGGGTTAAAGTCCTTTAAAAAATATGTACCTGGAGATCTTGTGGTGCAATTAATGAAAATGCAGAAAGAAGCTGTTATAGAAGGGAAAAAAACAGATATTACTATATTATTTTCCGATATAGAGAATTTTACCGGTATATCCGAAAAACTTAAACCGGAAGAGCTTATGGAAAATCTTACTCCCTACTTTAAAGGAATGTCCAGCACGATTCATGAGAATAAGGGAACAGTCGATAAATTCATAGGAGATGCCATTATGGCATTTTGGGGAGCACCTATTGATATTCAGGATCATGCGGTTTGTGCCTGCAGGGCGGCCCTGCAATGTTCACGATTTTCAATAGAACTTGCAAAAAGGTATAAAGATCAAAATAAACTAGCTTTCAATACCCGAATAGGAGTTAACACCGGAGAAGCAACTGTTGGTAATATGGGTTATGAAGAGAGGTTAAATTATACTGCAATAGGTGACAATGTAAATCTTGCTAGCAGACTTGAGGGATTGAATAAATTTTATGCTACAAACATAATTATCAGTGAATTTACTTTTGAAAAAGCAAAAGAATATATTGAGGCAAGAATTTTAGATATTGTTACAGTTAAGGGGAGAACTCACGGTGTTAAAATATACGAGCTGTTATCAGAAAAAGGAAACCTTGTACAAGAAAAGCAAAAATTAATAAATTTTTATAATGAAGGAATAAAATATTATCTGTCAGGAAATTGGAATGAAGCAAAAAAGATATTCACTGAAATCATAAATAATATTACCCCTCTTGATAAACCGTCAAAAATCATGCTTTCAAGATGCAGTGAATATTTGATAAATCCGCCTGATAAAGAATGGGATGGTATATATATACATAAAGAAAAATAGAATGAGTATTTATAAAAATATGGATATTTCTGTTCATCAAAAGAATTATTTAAATAATATGATTTTTTTAAATATTAATTGTTATATTCTAAAAAATCTGATAACAATTTCTATGAATTATGTTTGTTAAATTTTATAAATTAATTTTATTTTTTTTATATGTTCTTATGTTTTTTAACTGTTCAAAAACCAGTGATAAATCTTTAATCGATATTATTATAAAAGATGATCATAAAAAGTTTAAATCATATTCAGAAATTGATTC
>JAFGQB010000292.1 GCA_016935915.1 Spirochaetota bacterium | reverse complement strand
CTCCTTGTTTATTTTTATTTATATAAACAAGGAAAATATGATAATCTTTTATGAAAATTTATAAATATCTTCATTAATTTTGAAATATATCTAAATACGCCACAAAGATTCCCAACGTCATTAATAATATGAAAAAAATCATATTGATTATATATAAAATTTTTAAACTTATAGATCTTCTGATTATTATTTCAACAAGACTTAATACTATATGCCCACCGTCTAAAGCAGGTATGGGTAAAAGATTGAAAATCGCCAATGCTAAAGAAATGATTGAAACAAAATTTAGAAAGACTTTTAATCCCTCTATGAAACCTTCTTTAAATCCTGATAAGGTAGCTTCCGATATCATTACTCCTATCTTAATCGGACCGCCAAAATGTTTCTGAACATTTTTTTTGGGTCGAAAAACCAAAGAATATAAAAATATACCGGTCACTTTTATAACTTTGATACTTGTCTCAAAACTTGAAGTAAAGGCTTTGACTATATTTGTTTCTTTAATAATCTTATAAGGATAATGAAATGAAAAATACATTTCATTATCTGATAAAATATGGTTCAATTCATTAAAAGCAACTTCTTTTTCAATAATTTTATCACCTCTTTTTAGATACAATATCGATTTTTTTGCTTTCCCGAAATAATATTTAAAATATTCATCAATAAAATCAACAGTGATATCGGTTTTATAATCATCAATTCCAATAATTATATCACCTTCTTGTAAATCAAGTATTTCATGGAGTTTTACATCTTCTTTTCCTAAAATTACCGGATTTACATAACTTAATATCCCTATTGTATAACGCATCGCTTCAGCATTCCATTTTGGAGTTACATATTTAAATAATCTTTCATCTCCTCTTTTGATTTCTATCTTAACCTCTTTACCAGTATTAAAAATAATCTCTGATATTTGAAGAAAATCATTTATTTTTACATCATCAATTGCTGTAATAATATCACCTGTCATAAGTCCGCCTTTTTTTGCCTGACTTTCTTCATTTACATATTTATAATCATTAAATTTTAAATCATCAACAATCATTATTTTTGGAGGTAAATCCAACTCTTTTCGAGTGCCAAGCGCTAAAAGAGTGAAGCATATAATTGCCAGAGCATAATTCATAAAAGGTCCAAAAAAAGCAATAAGAAGTCTTTTATAAGGCTTGCTTCCGAAAAAAGTATTGGGTTCTCTTAATTCATAGATTTTAGTAACTTGTGAAATAATTTTAAACAAACTTTTCTTTACAATTAAATCAGGATTATTTGAGAGTTTATATTTTAAAATATAGTTAGTTTTTTTAAAAATTTCAATCAATTGAGATTTTTCATCTTCTGATATATCAATTAATTTATATTTATCATCAATATCATCAAATTTATAACTGTTTTCAACTAATTTTGTTTCGTTATCTTTCAACTTTTTTAGAATATTTTTATAATTAATACTATCAAATTCTGCAGGTAGAACTATTTGATAATATTTCAAAATAAAATCTTTAGATTCCTTATCCTGTATCTTGTTAAAAATATTATTGAAATTTTCATAATTTATTTCAACTGGCAGATCGTCTTTTAGTTCATCCCCTTTAAACTGGCAAAAACCTCCAAACGGTATGCTGCCAATCTGAAAAAAAGTTCCGCCTTTTTTAAAACCCCATATTGCAGGTCCCATTCCAATTGAAAATTTTTCAACTTTAATTTTAAAAAAAATAGCAATTAAAAAATGTCCAAGTTCATGAAAAAAAACAAGAATGCTAAATCCAAATACCGCTATTATAATCCTCAATACATATACTATTATTATTTCCATATAATTCCTTTATTAATTTATTAACAATTATTTCAGCTTGTTTATCAATCAATTTTATATTTTCTTTACTAATTGACATGAAGCTAAAATCATTATTCTTTTCAAACAACTCTATTGCTTTTTCCATAAACTCTTCAATCTGAATAAATGAAATGATATTATTTAAAAATAAATTTACAAGTAATTCATTTAAAAAATTATAAAAAGCAGTAAAAACATTTCCTTTTCTGCCGCATATAAAAGCAAAAGAAAGCATCTTATATTTATTATAATCCATAGGATAAAACTCCAGGGATAAATGCTTTGAAAAATCAAATCTGTTATAATTATTTCTTTTTATTTCAGGATAAAAAACTGCATTCTGGATAGGTATTGACATGTCATTGGGTCCAAGTTGAGCATAAATTTCTCCATCATTTGTTTCAATCATTGAATGAATCAATGATTGCGGATGAACCAATACATTTATCTTATCATAATCAATATTGAAAAGATAATGAGCTTCCATTATTTCAAGCCCTTTATTTGCCATTGTAGCAGAATCAATTGTTATTTTATTTCCCATTTTCCAAGTAGGGTGCTTTAAGGCATCTGCAATGGTTATTTTATCCCATTTTTTTTTATCCAGTTTGAAAAAAGGTCCTCCTGATGCAGTTAAATAGATTTTAGCAATGTCATTTAAATTCCTGTCCTTTAACAGATGAAATATAGCTGAATGTTCAGAATCTATAGGTATAATCCTTTTGTTGTTTTTTTTGCATAATTCATTAAGAAGAGTTCCTGCACAAACAATGCTTTCTTTATTTGCGCATGCCAGATTAATATTATTTTCTGCAATTTCAAGTGAAGGGAACAATCCTGCTTTGCCTGATATTGCATTAATAATAATGTCATTTTCGCGGTCAGCACAGATTAGTTTTAAACCTTCCTTTCCTGAATAAATTTTTACTTTATTATATTCAATTGTATGACTTTTAAAATGATCATACATGATTTTACCGTCAGATATAACTGCATATTTAGGTTTAAATTTATCTATGATTTTAAGAAATGAATCGATATTTTTATTGGTTGTAATACCGATGAGATTTATTTCATGCGAAAAAATTTCACATATTTTTAAAGCCGATGCTCCTATTGAACCTGTTGCACCTAATATCGAGATGTTTTTCTTCATGATAATATTGTAAAATAAATTTGAAGATATATAAAGTAAAATGGTAAAAAATAAATAATAGTGTCCATAGAGTCCAGTACTCCGCCCCTTCCCAAAATAAGTGTTCCAGAATCTTTAACATTGCTTGATCTTTTAAAAACTGATTCCACAAGATCTCCAATAGGTATAACAATACCGCCAAAAATTGGAATAATATAGTAAAATAACCATGAATTTTCAAGTATTTTCAGAGGATTGTTTAAAATTGGAACTTTTTTATCAAAAAGAATATAAAAAAATGTTACAAATACTAATGTTGACAGATAACCTCCAATATAACCGGCAATGGATTTTTTAGGACTTGCACCTAAATTGAGAGTATTGTTTCTGCCGAATGCCATACCGAAAACATAAGCAAATATATCATTAGAAAAAACATTTACTATAAAAAACAATGCCATTAATGATCCTGTCAGAGTACCGTGAGATTCGATATTTAAAAATATTGGCAAAGGTTTAACTGGATTAAAACTGATATTGAAAAGCAAAGGCAGTATAAAAGAAGGTAATCCTATATAAACAAGTCCCAATAAAAGTAAAGCGGTTTTCTCAAGCGATTTAGTGAATTCTTTTTTAAAAATATCAATGGCGAATATATAAGAAATAACTATAATTAAAAAAAGCATAAATAATAAAAGAGTAAATTTGCTTGATTGAATATTAAAAAGATCATTGGCATAAAAATATGAAAATAAAAATATAACCGTATTAATGATTGTTAATAAATATAAAGGTATTTTTATATTTTTTTTTAAAATAAGATTTGTAAATTCCAAACTGCCTACTATTGGCAAACAAAAACCTACAAATATGATAATGAAAATATGGCTTTTTTCAGGCCAAAAAAGTAAAAACAAAATTGACGGAATAGCAATAAAAGTTAAAATTAATCTGTTTGTTAAATTACTTCTCTTTAATTTCTCCATACCTTCTGTCTCTTTTTTCAAAATTATTTAAAATATTTATTATATCCTCTTTTGTCAGATCCGGCCAAAATTTATCAGTAATATAATATTCAGAATAAGCCGACTGCCATAAAAAATAGTTGCTTATCCTGAACTCGCCGCTTGTTCTAATAATCAAATCCGGATCTGGATAATCTTTAGTTAATAAATAATCGGAAAATTCCAATTCGTCTATTTCGTTAATTTTGTCTTTAATTATCCTGTTAATACCCTGAATTATATCATATTTTCCAGAGTAATTAAAAGCCAATAAAACAGTAGGGGAAATAAAATTTTTCGTTTCTTCAACAACATGGTCAATGGTTTTCATTACTTCTTTTGATATACCTGATCTGTCGCCTATATGAACTATTTTAATTTTATTTTTGATATAAAAATTAAATTCATTTTTAAAATGTGTAATTATTAAATTCATCAAAAAAGAAATTTCACTTTCAGATCTCTTCCAATTCTCCTTGGAAAATGTATATAATGAAACATAAGGAATTCCAAAATCTTTAACAGTTAATATAACTTCTTTTGCTTTCTCAACACCTGCACTGTGTCCTGCTGTTCTGGGCAGACCTCTTTTTTTTGCCCACCTGCCGTTGCCATCCATTATAAATGATATATGTTTTAAATTATACTTCAAGTATTTCTTTTTCCTTTTTTTCCAATATATTATCAATATCTTTAATATATTTATCAGTTAATTTCTGGATTTCATCCAATGCACTTCTTTCTTCATCTTCAGTTATTTTATGATCTTTTAAAGCAGATTTTAACAGCTCATTTGCTTCTCTTCTTAAATTCCTGATTCCAACCCTTGATAGTTCTGCAATTTTCTTAGCTTCCTTTACCAGTTCCTTTCTGGTTTCTTCAGTTAAAGCAGGGATAATCAATCTAATAATGTTTCCATCATTTGAAGGATTTAACCCCAGATCAGACTTTTTAATTTCCTTTTCAATTGCAGGAAGCATGGATTTATCCCACGGCTGAACAATTATCATTCGGGCTTCCGGTACCGTTATTGAAGCAACCTGATTTAAAGGAGTATCAGTACCATAATAATTAACATTAATATTGTCCAGTATTGAAGAGCTGGCTCTTCCTGTTCTGATCTTTTTTAAACTATCCATGAAGCTTGAGATAGTTTTTGATGATTTTTGTTCAAATTTTTCTTTATTGTCTTTAATCATTTATTTACTCCTGTATTCTTTTTATATTATAATTTTTAAAAAGAGTAAAATAAAATATTATTCTTCAACCAGAGTACCGATATTTTCTCCTGAACAAGCTTTTTCAAGAATATCGGGTTTAATCATATTAAATACTCTTAATTTCATTCTGTTTGTCTTCAACAGTAAAACTGCAGTCAAGTCCATAACCTGCAGTTCCTGTTTAATTATCTGATCATAGTTTATTTTTTCATAAATATGTGCATCTTTAAATTTAACAGGATCTTTATCATAAATTCCGTCAACTTTTGTAGCTTTAAAAAGAAAATCAGCATCAATCTGAAGAGCACGCAATGCTGCGGTTGTATCTGTGGAAAAAAAAGGGTTGCCTGTACCTCCGCAAAAAATCACGACCCCATTTTTGCTGAAACACTTTTCAATGATATCTCTGTCAAACAAATCAGCAATTCCTTCAACTTTTATACCGGATTGAAGCAATGCACTTATACCGTTTGCATCAAATCTCTCTTTTAAAGCTAATCCGTTTATTACAGTTGACATCATGCCAATCTGGTCACCTATGCATCTATTGTATTTTGAGATGTCGTTGGAAGCACCCCTGAAAATATTTCCACCTCCAACGACAATACCCAGTTGAACATTATTTTTAATTATAGGTGCTAATCTTTTGCACAGCTTATCGATTAAGTCTAATGATAAACCTGAATCTTTATCACCTTTTAAAACTTCTCCGGATAATTTTAATAAAAATCTTTTTGTTTTCAATTTTATTTACCTATCATATATCTAATAAAGTTCGATATCTTGATTTCTGTCTGTAATTCTTTGGAAACATTTTCCAAATATTTGCTGACAGTTATTTTATCGTCTTTAACATATTTTTGGTTTAATAAACAAATTTCTGAAAAATATTTTTGTATCTTGCCATCAACAATTTTCGATAAAACTTCAGGTGGTTTTTTTGTATCTGCCATTTGCTTTATCATTATGTCTTTCTGTTCCTGAATTTCATTTGCCGGTACATCTTTTTCTGTAAGATAAAAGGGAGAATTTGCTGCAATGTGAAGACAAATATTATTGCTGGCTTCTTTCAATTTGTCATTGTTTTTTAAACTTTCCGAAATATTATCTAAAACACAAACCACTCCTATTTTATTATTTCCGTGTATATAAGTTGAAGCATACTGGTTATTTTTCAATTCAATGTATTTTGCGTTTTTAAATTCAACATTCTCTTTTGTCTGAGCAATAATCATCTGAATATCTTCTTTATAACTTTCAATTTTATCATTACCGCTGTTTAAAATTTTATCCAAAATGTCTTCTTTAGTTTTAATAAAAATTTCATTTTTTGATACAAAATCTGTTTCACAACCTAACTGAATAACGGCAATCTTATTATCTTTTGTCTTGATAAATATGCCACCTTCCTTTGTTTCTCTCTCACTTCTTTTTTTAGCATCAGCAAGACCTTTTTCCTTTAAATATTTTAAAGCTTCATCTATATTTCCGTTTGATTTTTCTAAAGCATTTTTACAATCCAACATGCCTGCATTAGTTAAATCCCTTAATTTTTTAATATCCTGAGTTGTAATACCCACATCAATCCTCCTAATTTTTTACTAATTATTATTTTATTTAACTTAAATTATTATTTTTCAGAACTCTTTTTTTTTGCTGTTTTTGCCTTATCATCGCTTTTTACTGTTTTCTTTTTAGTTTCTGTTTTATCTGATGCTTTTGACTTTTCTTTTTTCACCAGTTTATCTTCTTTTTCTTCCTTTTCTTTTTTTTCTTTTTTTTCTGCTTTTTCAAGCTTTTCTTCTTTTATCTTTTTTTCGTTTTTATCTGATTTTTCTTTCTTTTCAGCTTTTTCTTCTACTGGTTCTTTTTCTATTTTTACAGTTTTTTCAGTTTCTTCTTCATCTGACTGATATTCATCCGAAATTTCCTCATCTTTGTTTATTATATCAATCTTATCAATTAAGGATTCATCCATTTTTTCAATATTTTCTTCATCTGATTTTTCTGTTGTTTCAGAGATAATATTTATACCTGCTTCATTATTCGCATCGGTGCAAGCCTTTGAAATAATTGAACAAAAAAGTTCTATTGCCCTGATTGCATCATCATTCCCTGGGATCGGATAATCAATATCATTTGGGTTGCAATTTGTATCAACGATAGCTACTATAGGAATTTTAAGCTTTCTGGCTTCTGCAACCGCAATTGACTCTTTTTTTGAATCAACAATAAAAATCAGACCTGGCAGATCATCCATATTTTTTATACCGCCTAAGTTTTGTTCCAGTTTTTCCTTTTCTTTTAGCAGTCTTAATTTTTCTTTTTTTGGTATTGAATCAAATGTACCATCTATTTCCATCTTTTCGATTTTTTTTAATCTGAAAATAGACTGCTTTATTGTCATAAAATTGGTCAGCATACCTCCCAGCCATCTGTGATTAATAAAAAACTGACCGCACTTTTCTGCTTCTTTCTGTATTGCAGTTCTTGCCTGTTTTTTAGTACCGACAAATAAAACATGTTTGCCATCTAAAACAGTTTTTTTAATAATATCATATGCTTTTTTAATTTCAAGCATTGTTTTTTGCAAATCAATAATATGAATTCCGTTTCTTTCTGCAAAAATAAAACGAGACATCCTTGGATCCCATCTTCTTGTCTGATGTCCAAAATGAACTCCAGATTCTAATAAATTTTTCATTGTAACTACTGACAATTTAGAGCCTCCTGATATTTTAATGTAATTTTTATAAATAAAGCTTATAAATTAAATTTAAAATTTATCTTTTTAAGCATTTTATACAATAATTCAAGCGGTAATCCTACAACATTACTGTAGGACCCGTTTATTTTTTTAACGATCAAACTGAAAATACCCTGAATGGCATAACCACCAGCATAATCTGACCATTGATCATTATTAATATAATATTCAATAAAATTATCGCTAATTTTACTGAAATAAACGTTTGTTACTGCATAATCAGTAATTTTTACTGATTTTTTGTTATTTATTATCGATAATCCGGTAATTACACTATGCTTTCTATCAGATAATAATCTTAACATTTGTTCTGCGTCTTTTTTATCTGAAGGTTTACCTAGTATTTTGTTTTTACAAACAACTATGGTATCAGACCCTAATATATAATCATCATAATAATCCATTTTTACTGCAATAGATTGAGCCTTTTTCTCCGCCATAATCAAAGCGTATTTAAAAGGGCTCTTAATAAATAAAGAATTTTCATCGAATTCATGTTCTGTTACAATAAAATCTATATGACAACTCTTAAGCAGCTCACTCCTTCTAGGAGAGCTTGACGCTAAAATTAATCTTTCACTCATATTTAATAACTGCCGAGATAATTAAAATAATCACAATGTTTCTGCATCAGTTTCAGCATTTTTTCATTACGGCTTTTTATTTCCGAATTTTCATATTCTATGATAAATACATAATCCCATTTTTTTAATTTTGAAGGACGCGACTCTATTCTTGTCATATTTATTTTTGTTTTTTTAAAAATTTTTAAAGCATGGAATAAACTTCCAGGAACATTTGGCACGGAAAATATTATCATTGATTTCTTCTTTAGTTGATCAACAAAATTTTTTGAAATTATAAAAAACTTTGTTTCATTATGTTTAAAATCATTGATATTTTTCTCTATAACATTCAAACCATACTCAGCAGCGCATAGTATCGGACCAATTGATGCCGAATCTGGATCTTTACATACAAGAATTGCGGCTTTTGAATTTGAAGTTGATTCAATATATTCAATATTGGGAAAATTATCCAGCAGGTATTTGGAACACTGATGTATTGAATGAGGATGACTGTATATTTTCTTGATCTTTTCTTTGGTTGTTTTTGAAAGGAGGTTCTGAATGATTTCAATGGATATCTGGTCATAAATCTTGAGTTTTGTTTGTACAAACAGATCAATTGTATCAACTATTGTTCCTGCAATCGAGTTTTCGGCAGGCACTACACCAAAATCCGCATCGTCATTTATTACTTTTCTGAAAACATCTTCAATCCTGTCAACTGGAATAAAATTATTATTTTTATGAAAATATTTTAATGCTGCTTCATGGGTAAATGTAGCTTTAGGTCCAAAATATGCTATGTTTTTGTTTTCCATATTTTTAATAAAAAGAGACTATCTTACTGTTAAGACGACTAATTTTTCAAGTAGGGGCTGTCTTAAAAAGTCAATTTAACAACATATGACAAATTGAACACAGTGTTTTTATAATTATTAAAATATTTAAGCACTGTGATTTTCTTCATTTTTTATTAAACCGCTGTTTTCTTTAGTGGTTTAATAAAACTAGTTGGACAGACCCTGTCTCTTCCCGATTTTTAATTTTAGGAGTATATACAATAATTATTTATTTTTTGCAAGCTTTTTTTAAAATATAATAAAGTGCCATTTCATAAGATTCCAGCCCAAAACCACTAATTTTGCCTATACAGACTGAAGAAATGTATGATTTCTGTCTGTATTTTTCCCTTTTATATACATTTGAAATATGAACTTCAATTACTTTTACCTTAACACCAGATATTGCATCCTTTAAAGCTATGGAAGTGTGCGTATAAGCGCCTGGATTAAAAATTATAAATTCTATCCCTCTCTCATCAGCAAGCTGAATGAAATTTATGAGTTCCCCTTCGATATTCGACTGAAAAGCAATTATCTCATGCTCTTTACCAGCCTGGTTTTTTAATGCTTCATAAATATCATCAAGGGTCAATTTACCGTAAATTTCAGGTTCTCTTTTTCCAAGCATATTTAAATTGGGTCCATTTAAAAGTCCTATTTTCATAAATTACGCTCCACAACATTTTTTATATTTTTTACCGCTGCCGCATGGACAGGGATCATTTCTGCCGATTTTTTCAGATTTCACCATGACAGTTGTTTGACCGCCTTGAGAAATATTTTGATTTTGTCTGTTAAAATTTTGGGCTGCCGCAGATTGAACCTGCCTTCCTTCAAAACTTGAATAGCCGGAATGATTATATGCTAAAGCTTCTTCTCTTTCCGCAACACTTATTGTTTCTATTTTAATTTTGAATATCTGATTTATCACATCAGATCTGATTTTATCAATCAGATTCTCAAACATGTTGGCGCCTTCAATTTTGTATTCCACAAGAGGATTCTTTTGAGAATATGTTCTTAAATATACTGAATCCCTCAGTTGTTCCATATTTTCAAGGTGGTCCTGCCAGTATCTGTCAATTAAACTTAAATAAAGATTTCTTAAAAGTTCATTTAAATTCATTATAACTTTATTTTTATTTTCAAGGTCATCCATCAAGGTTTTTTTCAAAAGATCATACAGATCAGAAGGATTTTTAATATTTCTTATTTGCTGAGTATTAATATCAATAAAAAAAACATCTTTAAACTCTTTAACAAGCATTCCGAATGCTATTTCATTGGAACCTTTAAGACTACCCATATATTCATCGTAGATATCATCAAATATTTCACCTGCAGTGTTTTTTACTCTATCTATGATTTTTTCATCCAGCAATATGCCGTCCCTGTTTTCATAGATTGACTTTCTCTGTAAATTGAGAACATCATCAAATTCAAGAAGTCTTTTTCTTATTTCAAAATTTCTTGTTTCAACTCTTTTTTGAGCTTTTTCAATTGCATTGGTAATCCATGGATGTTCAATCAGCTCATCTTCCTTTACCCCGAAACCAGTGAGCATTCTCTGTATTCTTTCTCCTCCGAAAAGACGCATCAAATCATCTTCCAGAGAAACATAAAACCTCGTTCCCCCGGGGTCTCCCTGCCTTCCGGATCTTCCTCTCAACTGATTATCTATACGTCTTGATTCATGCCTTTCACTTCCAAGCACGAACAATCCGCCAAGCTCTATTACACTTTCGTGTTCATCCTTCCAATTATTGGCTGATTCTATAAGCTGTATAGCTCCTTTTTTTGCCTCGGGGCTTAAATTACTCAGTAATTTTTCTGCTTCTTCAAACTGCATTTTATCAAGAAGTTTTTTTAATTCTAGATATATGCCTTTATCATTTTCAGAAAAATCCGCATTTTGAATCAATTCTTCAAAAAGTTCATCATACTGTCTCTCACCGCCCAGCTTTATGTCTGTTCCTCTGCCTGCCATATTGGTCGCGATAGTCACAGCGCCAACCCTTCCCGCTTCTGCAATGATCTCAGCTTCACGTAAATGGTTCTTGGCATTCAGCACATTATGCCTTATATTATTTTTTCTTAACAAATTGCTGAAATATTCAGATTTTTCAACGCTTATAGTTCCGATCAAAATCGGCTGACCTTTTATATGTACTTCTTTTATTTCATTGACAACAGCTTTTGCTTTTTCGTTAAACGAAATATAGACTCTGTCGGAATTATCTCTTCTAGTAACCGGAACATTGGTAGGTATTACGAGTACATCGAGATTATAAATATTTTTAAACTCAGCCGCTTCCGTATCTGCAGTACCGGTCATTCCTGATAATTTTTTATACATTCTGAAAAAATTCTGAAATGTAATGGAAGCATATGTCTTTGACCTTCGCTGAACTGTGATATTTTCCTTAGCTTCAATAGCCTGATGGAGACCGTCGGAATATCTTCTTCCCTCGAGAATTCTTCCTGTATGTTCATCTACGATCATAACTTCGTTGTTTTTAACAATATAATCAACTTCATTACGAAATAGATACTCGGCTTTCATTGCCTGCGTTAAATAATGCATATATTCAAAATTTTCCTGATTAAATAAAGAACCGTGAATAAAATTTCTTTTCTGCATCAAATCTTCTGCTTTAGTCATGCCGTCATCTGTAAAGGATACCGATTTAGACTTTTCATCAAGTTTGAAATCACCTACAGGTTTCTGCGGATTAAAGGGATCTGCTTCATCAGGATATCTTCCGTCTGGATTTTTTTCAACTTCTTTAAAATAAGGTACAATTTTTTTTACATTTAATATTTTCTTAGTATCGTTTTCAGCGCTTCCCGAAATGATCAAAGGAGTTCTTGCCTCATCAATCAAAATAGAATCAATTTCATCAACTATACAATAATGAAAACCCCTTTGTACTTTGTGATTTATATCAAAAACCATGTTATCACGCAAATAATCAAACCCGAACTGATTATTTGTACCGTATGTTATGTCCGCACCATAAGCAGTTTTCCGCTGTTCATTATCAAGGCACTCTAAAATTACACCCACACTCATTCCCAAGAGTTTGTATATCGGCCCCATCCATTCGGCATCACGTTTTGCAAGATAATCATTTACTGTAACAACATGAACACCTTCACCCATGAGAGCATTTAAATAAACACTTGCTGTTGCCGCTAAAGTTTTACCTTCACCAGTTTTCATTTCAGCTATCATACCTCTGTGTAGAGCTATGGCGCCTATCATCTGAACATCAAAATGTCTCTGCCCTAAAGTACGCCATGCTGCTTCCCTTACACATGCAAAAGCCTCAGGCAGAATATCATCAAGCGTTTTACCATTTTTAAGTCTGTTCTTGAACTCATCTTTTTTATCTTTTAACTGTGAGTCTGTCATATTTTTTATTTTTTGCTCAAATGAATTAATTGTATCAATTAATGGATAAATTTTTTTTAAATTTCTCTCGTTTTGAGAGCCGAATATTTTTTCTAAAAAAGGCATAAAATTTCTCCGAAAATATAAAATACTAAATCCAGTTGTATCATTTATATTAAAAAATAACTTTTATTTTTAATGTTTATTTAATATTAATGATTTGCTTTTTATTTTTGTCTGGCATAATCTTCCAGTTTATTTAAATAATTATTTATTAACTTTTTATATTCAATAGGAATTTTCTCAACTTCATATTCAACACCTATGGAATAAATATCCTTTCTGCCCTCTATACCTTCAGATCTTTTTATAATACCTTCCATAAAAAGCGGTTCATTTAAATAGGATATAACAAAAATCAACTTAATCGGTTTATTTAAAATGAATTTAGGATTGCAGGCTAAAACAATCATGGCTCCGCCAGCTGATATATTTTTAATTATGCATGGTCTTTTAATATTATCAATAACTGCTATACATTTATTTGTTTTAAATCCTATATCAAAAGTTATTTTACCCTCAAGTAAAATCCTGATATCCTTTCTTTTTTCAAAATCTTCTCTTTCCTTGATTATTTTCCCGAGTATTTCGATGAGATCATCGGGCGGTCTCTGCGTAAAATCAATCGTCATTAAAAATGTGCTTGTATTCTGATTTAAAAAATTCTTATAACCTTTAACCGATCCCGGAACAAAAAAAACTATGGAACTTTTCATTTCCGATGTAAAAAAAGAAAGTCTTAAATTGACAAAATTCTTAGCTTTTTTTAACTGATCAAAAGCCTTAACATCCATCTTTAATATTATTTTTGCAGATTTCATTGAACATGAATATAATACACATGACCACTGGTCACCGGCGATTTTTAAAAAAATTTTTTTAGGTTCCAGACCGGTAAATTTAATAGTTGATTTATTAAAAGCAATTTCTCTGTTATTATAATCTGTATAATATTTATTTAGTATATGAGCAGCATAACTTGCCATTAATAACCTCAAAAAGAATATTATCAATAATTTTTTATTTTATCAATTAATAATTTATTTTTCAATAATTATTAAATATGTTGTTAAATTAATTATAATATAAATTTTTTATTATTTATAAAAAATTTAAAAAGCTTAAATAATGATATTATTAATTGACTTTTTTCTATTTTTGATATAAAATTATTAAAAAATTTTCAAGTATCTCTTGTGTGAACTTATTCAAGGTTTTTTATGGAAAAATTATTAATAGTATTATGTAAAATTATAAACTTTCATGAAATAAAAAACATTTTACTCAATAAAAAAAAGAAAACTTTGAATAATTATTATTTAAAAGCTTTTTTATGGATTATAATAATTAATCTTATTATTTTTTTGCCTTTATTTTTTTTAAATAATATAATTTTAGCTATTTTATTTCTAATTATTTTAAATTTAATATATTTTTTAATAATTTATATAAGATCCCAATTAATTTTAAATAGAATTGAGCAGAATGATAAAAAAATTCTCTCATATTCCCTAATAAAAACAGATTTTATTAACTCAATTAAAGATGATATTATATCAAATCTTCAATTTTCATTATTGCTTTCAGTCCTTATACTTATATATCAAAATCTGATTTTTCTTCCGCTTTCAATAATTTTTAAAACAGGTTATATTAAATCAATTGTTGCGAATCTCTCATACACTGCATGTTTGTCCATAATAATTCATTTATCTTTGTTACTTTACTATTTTAGGAACAGAAAAATCAAATATATATTCAGCCGCAGTAAAAAGAAAACAAATTTAATTTCGAATGTACTGATTTTTTTTACTGTATTTGCATTTTCATTTATAATTATGTTTATTATTTTAAACCACTTTTTTGATAATTTAATACTGATTTTTCTGATAAATCTTTTCTCTTCCGCAGTTATTACACTTTCTGTTAAAATCATATTTGACTTTTTAAAATTAAAACCCAAATTAAAAAAATCCTACTCTTTTATAGAGTATTTAAAAAAATCAAAAAGCTTTTTCATTTGGTTTAAAATAAACAATTTTGCAGATTTTTTTAAAATAATTAAAATATTATATCCTTTTATTTCTGTTTTTTTATTTTTCATATTGTTGACAGTTTTAAGCAAATATATAAAATTTTCATTTAATTTTAAATTAATTCAGTCTATATTACTGGGGTTAATATTGATCAATCCTTCCCTTTATTTTTTAAATAAAAATAAGGAGAATTACGGCAATGCATTGATTTTAACGAAATTCATTATAATATTGATATTTTTAATTAATTTTATATCTTTGATCAAGCTCAATATCCTTTTTAAACATGATAATATATTATTTTTATTAAAAGATTTTGTCCTTCCAATTATCAATTTCATCAATAATTTAAGTTCATTTATAAATAATATTATTAAACAGATTAATTTTTTAATTATTTTGTTGATTCCAATTTTGTTTGCTATAATTTATTTTTCAATGTTTTATTTATTATTATTGCTGGAGTTTATAGGAAAAATTATTGACTTTAAATTAAGAAGAAGTCTCACCAATAAAAATGTTTCAATAATATTCGGAGATTCAATCTCTCTTTATCCGTTTATATTCAAGCTTTTTATCAATCTATTAATAATCATAATTTTATATCTTGAAATTTTACCAGTATCCAGGTTTTTCTCAAATATTTTTACAACTTTTAAAGTAGCTGAAGTTTTTAAATTTAACTTTTTAGAAGAAACAAAAATAATTTATTTTTTTACTGTTTTATTTTATATTTATACAATATTTTTAACTTTTAATTTATTTTTAAAATTAATTTCTTCATTAAACAGTCATTTTATACTTTTTAATGATGAAATCGTATATTATGAAAACAAACTTTTCCATAAAACAATTTTACGAATACCAATCAAAAAAATAAATTATATAGTTGTTAAGCAAAATATACTTGAAAAATTGTTGAACATCGGGAGTATTTATATTGAAACATTAAATAAAAATAATTTAATTAAAATACCCGGCATATCATTTATTAAAGAAAAAAATATTTTAATTATGGAAAAAATAAAAAGTGCTTTATAAAAAGTTTAATAAATTAGAATTTATTTCAGCAGTTGCAACTTCAATTTTCATTTTTTTATTCTATTTTATTTTAAATTTCAATTATTTAACAAACTGGATAGATGAAAAATATGATTCTTCAACTTATAAAAATAATATTGAAAATTTTTTAAAATCTCCTGATTATAATAAAGATTTTCAAACAAAATACAATTTATTTAATCCACATCATATTGCTATAGATTGGTTCGGTATGAATTTTTATAAATTTTTAAAAAAAAACAGCTTTTCTGGTGATTTAATGTCCGCCTTGCAGATAAAAAATCTATTTATCAGTTCATTAGCTCTGGCTGTATTATTTTTTTTATTTTATAAAATATCAAAAAAATATCTTTTATCTTTTCTTATGATAACAATGATCGGTTTTTCCTGTGCCTACTGGATTTACTCACAAATAAACGATACTCCATTAATTCATTCAGTTTTATTATGCATATTATTTATGATAAGTATAAATTATCCATATGTAAAAAATAAATTTATTTTTTCAATAATTTTAGGTGTATTTCATGCTATAAATATTTTATTTCATCAATCTGATTTAATTTTTATTTTTGTCATTGTTTTTATAATTTTATTTTCTGATATATTTAGATCTTTTTTTTCAGCTGCCGAAAATCACAATAATATAATAAAATTGAAAATTAATAATTCTATTTATTTTGATCATAAAAATTTTACTTTTCTTTTTACCTATTTTTTTACACTTTCAGTAATCATATTTTCCGTATATTATTATGTTGGAATGATTTATTTAGGTCTGACTATGAATCAGGAAAATGCTGAATCCATTAATTATATTAAAGATTCATCATATTTTTTTAATTGGCTAATATTATATGCAAAAATAGATTACTGGGGCAAAGGATATGAAAAAAATACCTTTTTATCTGTACTCGATGGAATTTCAGCATATTTTTACCAAAAAGATAATGTAGATATAAAATATCATATTAATTTGTTTAAATTTTTTTCCAAAGAATCAATCCTGCCTAATTTGATATTTGTATTTTTTTTTACAATCATTTCAAGCTCAATAATATTTTTAAAAAAAATATTAAAGCAATATAATTTTGTAATAATTGCTAATATCATATTTATTTTACTTTATATATCTTTTGCATGCTGGTGGGAACCTGATTATAGGGAATTCTGGGTTGCTCCAATGTTTTCAATATGGATTTTTTCCTTTTTTATTTTAAATTTTTTACTTAATAAGCTTGAAATTATAAAACCTATATCATATTTTGTAATTTATTCATTTATTTTTTTTATTTCGTTTTTCTTATTTTACTTTAATTTTATTTATTTTATATATCCAAATGCATCAAGAGACTTTAGATCTTTTGACATTGTTAATAATGTAAAAATAATAAAATAATAATAATTTTTATAAATTTTTATTATTTTATAATCTTATAATTGAATATTTATAAATTTCGTTATATAATATATTTAGATGGAAATTTTATTAAAAAATAGTATCGGGAATTAAAATTGGAAAAACATAAAATATTAATTGCTGAAGACAATACAGAATTAAGCATTATTATCCAAAACCAGCTGGCTAAAATCGGTTATGATATTACAGGGATTGCTGCTACTGGTATAGAAACTATTAATATTGTCAAAAAAAAATTACCTGATATAATATTAATGGACATAATGTTAAAAGGTGATCTTGATGGTATTGAAACCGCAAGTATAATTTTAAAACAGTTTGATATACCAATAGTTTTTTTAACAGGCAACACAACACAGGAATTAATTGAAAAAGCTAAAATTATAGGAGCATACGGTTATTTAGTAAAACCGATTAAAAAGCAGGATCTTCAGACTACAATTGAAATCACACTGCATAAGCATAAATTAGACAAGCAGATTAAAATCAATGAAGCTCTTTACAGAGGTGTTGTTGAAGATCAGACAGAACTAATAACCAGATACTCCAATAATTTTAAATTAACTTTTGTCAATGAAGCATTCTGCAAATTTTACAATAAATCAAGAGAAAATTTGATTGGTAAAAATTTAATTAATTTTATTCATAAAGAAGACAGAGACCTGTTATTAAACAATATAAAAAGTATAACAAATGAAAATAGTTATAAATCAACAGAACATAGAATTGTTTTAGAATCAGGTGAAATAAGATGGCAGCATAGAATAGACAGAGCAATTTTTTTAAGCCAAAACAATCTGATTGAATATCAATCGGTATCAAGAGATATTACAGAAAAGAAAAAAGCTGAAGATCTATTGAAAATACAAAGAGACCTGGCATTAAAATTGACTGAAAAAACGGGCAATTTTGAAAGTAAATTGTCAGAATGTTTAGATGCCGCATTAAAAATTTCTGATATGGACTGCGGTGGAATATATTTAATATTTGAAGATACAAAAGATTTTAATCTTGTTAAATCCAAAGGTTTTTCTCCTGATTTTATAGAAAATTCATTATATATTGAAAAAAATTCAAGCTATTATAATTTTATAATCAATGGAAAACCTATTTATACAACCTTTAAAAAAATAAAATTTTCATTAATTGATGCAAAAAGTAAACAGGGATTGAAAGGAATGGCAGTTTTGCCATTATCATTTAATGACAATGTAATAGCATGTATAATTTTAATTTCCAAAAAATTTGAACATATACCATCAACCGTTAAACATGCATTAGAAACACTTTCTATGCAAATTTCTAATTTAATCATCTATGCAAAAGCAGAAGACAATTTAATTGAAGAGAAAGAATTTTTATCCACGACATTGAAAAGCATTTCTGACGGTGTAATCTCAACTGATATAAAAGGAAATATTATTTTATTCAATAAAGCTGCTGAAGAAATTACAGGATATCATCAAAGTGAAGCTATTGATACCAATATAAATAGAATATTTAAAATCAATGACAACAAAGATTTTTCTCTCCAAAATATTTTTGAAAGCATTATAAAACAGACAGAAATCAATTATCACTCATATAATTCGGTACTAATAAATAAAAATAATTTAAATATAAATATTGAATTCAGCGTATCAACAATTAGAGATAAAAATAAAAATATTCAGGGTGCTGTCATAGTTTTTAAAGATATAACAAAAAAACTTATATATGAAGAAGAAATCAAAAAAGCTCATAAATTAGAATCACTTGGCGTATTAGCAGGCGGTATTGCACATGACTTCAACAATTATATGACATGCATTTTAGGGAACATTTCATTGGCGATGTCAATGCTTGGACCCTATGATAAAACCACAAAGTTCTTATCGGATGCAGAAAAAGCAGTAATAAGATCCAGAGATTTAGCGCAGCAGCTATTAACCTTTGCAAAAGGTGGTTTGCCGATTAAAAAGACAACTTCCATAAAAGAAATAATTCAGGAATCATCAAATTTCGTATTAAAAGGATCAAATATAAATATCTTAATATCAATACCTGATGATCTTTATTATGTTGAAATTGATATTGGTCAAATAAATCAGGTGTTTAATAATCTAATTCTCAATTCTATGCAGGCGATGAAAGATGGAGGGACTATAAATATATTAGGTGAAAATATTGAAATTGACAACAATACCGATATACCAATGAAAAAAGGAAAATTCGTAAAAATCACAATTATGGACCAGGGATGTGGTATACCTGCAAATATAAAAGACAAAATTTTTGATCCTTACTTTTCATTAAATAAAAATGGCAACGGACTGGGATTGGCAATTTGTTATTCGATAATTAAAAAACATAACGGCTTTATTACTTTTGAATCACAGATAAAAAAAGGTTCAAGTTTTCATATTTATCTGCCTGCCAGTGAAAAAAACAACATCGAAAACAAAGAAAATGATAATAATTTAATTTTAGGCAACGGCAAAATATTAATAATGGATGATGAAGAAATTGTTACAACTGTACTGGCTAATATGCTGAACCATTTAGGATATAAGTTTACTATAGCAAAAGACGGACAAGAAACCATTGAAAAATATCTTGCTTCTTTCAAAAACAATGAACCATATGATATTATATTAATGGATTTAACGATACCTGGGGGTATGGGAGGTAAAAAAACAGTTCAGGAAATTTTAAAAATAAACTCAAGCGCAAAAGTAATAGTTACAAGCGGTTATTCAAATGATCCAATAATGTCAAATTTTAAAAATTATGGATTCATTGACTGCATTGTAAAACCTTACAAGATAAGTACATTGAGTTCTACTATAAACAGGGTTTTAAAAAATTAAATAATAAATTTCAATTTTTAAATTTACTGAAGCTGAAAGTTCATATTTATTTTTATATTATTGTTAAAAACAATTACAGCTCTGTATTTTCCGTTTTTTGGACGCATAACAAGAAAAACATCAGTATATTTTTCCTCAGGCTTAAAAACCTGTTTTAAAATAAGGTTATTTTTCTGATAAATTATAATATCTTTTTCATCATATAAAATGAAATAATAATCAGGATATTTTAATAAATTATCTTTTTTTAAAACGTTTTTTATTAAAAAAATAAAATATAATTCATTTTTTGAAAAAGTATTTCTCTTAGTCAATGAAAAATAAAAACCATCCTCATTAAATGATTTTGAATTTCCGTAAATTGTAGAAATAATAATTCCCATTATGAAAATAATAATGATGTTTAGAATCATTATATGCAAATATCTGTTTTTCTTAGAAAAAAAAGGTTCATTGTATTTTATTGAAGAAGTTTTTTTTCTGGCGAGTCTTTCTGATCTGCTGGAATGAAATTTGATTTTTTGTCCGTCAATAAATAATTCAGGATCTTTATATTCTTTTAAATCTTTTTTCATTTAAATCACTTCTCCGGATTAATGAAATAAAATCATCAGCAGAATATGAAAAAGAATTTATATCTTTCAAATCAGAAGAAATTTTATAAAAAATTCTTAATGCTTCCAATATAGAGTCAAAAACATCATATCCCTGTGATATGATCCCGGTTATCATCCCGGCTAAAATATCACCGCTACCTGCCTGAGCAAGAAGTCTGTTAGGATTATCAAAAATATAAGAAGAACCATCAGGTTTTGATATTATTAAAAATGATTCTTTAAAAACAATAAAACATTTATATTTCTTTGATAAATTTGAAACTGTCTTAAGAGTATTTGACTTTAAATCGGCTGATTCATCTTGAAAAAAATTCATGAATTCCATAGAATGGGGAGTAAGAACCGGCGGCTTTTTAAAATCATTAAGAATACTACTTTCAAAAATTGAAAAAAATGATGCATCCAGAACAAACTGTTTATCCTCTTTAATGATATCTTTTATTAATAATTTATTATTATCATCTCCCAATTCTAATCCGGGTCCTATAAGAACAGTACTGTATTTTCTTAAATGCTTTTTATAATTACTAATATCATCAAAAATTATATTTTTGCTCATGATATTTAAAGGCATTATATTTTCTTTTTCAGTCAAAGCAAGACATATTCCTGCACCAGAAGCAAATGCGGATTCGGAAGAGTAGATAATTGCACCCAATTTACCAAGTGATCCACCAATAAAAAAACAACTTCCCCTTTTGTATTTATGAATATAATTATTACTGTTACGAATCAAAGGTATTATTTCATTAAAAAATATAATTTTATTTTTAAGGATTATATTGTTTATATCAAAGGAAATTTTCAAATCTCTGATAATGCCGACCTTGGCTCTGACATCAATATTAAAGAAAATATCCTTTATATATCCGATTGAATAGGTATAATCTGCAATAATGGAATTATGATTTTCTATATCAAGCCCTGAAGGTACATCGATTGAAACAACTTTAGCCTCTGTGTTATTAATTATATTGAATAAATTATATATATACTTATCATCTCTATATTTATAGCCGATTCCGAATAATCCGTCGATAATCAAAGTATATTGAAATATTTTTTTATTCAATTTTTCAATATTGAATAAATTGGCATTGATACTTTTTAGAATTTCTAAATGTGAATTATATAATTTTGTACCCTGCTTATCATTAAAATAATAGATGTCACAATTTAAACCTGAAAAAATTATTTTTCTTGCTACACTTAAAGCATCACCCGCATTATTCCCCCATCCGCAAATAAAAGCGATTTTTTCTGTATTAAGGTCAAAGTCGATTTTCAGCTGATTATATATTTTTTCACTTGCTTCTTCCATTAAAATCATATCTGAAATTTTATTCTTTTCTTCTGCCATTTTATCTAAAAGAATTGAATCTGATAAGCTGATTACATAAGAATCAAATGGTGACAAATTGGATTTCTCCTTGTTTTATATAAAAAAAATAAATTTTGCCTTCATGAGATATATAAAATTTAGAAATAAAATTTATATTGTCAGGAATATCAAAAAACAAATTTTCTTTTAAATTGCCTTCTTGATCATAAACAATCAGTTGATTTTTATTGTCATATATAGAGTTTAAAGGTAATTCTCTTTGAATAAAATATAAATTATTAAAACCATCAACACCTATAAAATTTTTTAAAGGTTTTAAAACTTTTTTATTCTGTCCATATAAAATTCTTATCATTTCAGTCTGTTTAATTTTTGTCAGATCAAGATATTCCGGAGTCAATTTAAGTGCCATTTTGGTAATTTTATTCAATTTCAATGAATATTTCAATACTTTTTCATATGCAGTACTATAAGTTTTTATTTTTAACTTTTCATTTTCAGTTATATATTGACATAAAATAAAAATTTCATCATTTTTATAACCGGGAACAATATTTACTATATCTACAAGCATATCATTTTCTTTATCAGTTAACGGTATATTATCTCTTGTAAAACTATTCTTGTAGATCAATTGCCCGTCTGAATTAAATTTATAAAAATTATAATTATTTGTAAGCTTTTCAAGTATAATCAGATTTCCATTATTATCAGTAACCATGTTCATTATTTTACTGAATGGTAATGTATTAATTCCGTCTCTACCAATTTTTAATAAAAAATTACCTTTTCTGTCAAATTTAATGATTAATGCATCAAAAACAGTTCCATCATCATTATATTTTTTATACATAGGATTAATATTTTCTACATAAATATTTCGATCAATATCCGCTGCAATTAAATTTGGATATAATTCTGCAAAATCAATATATAATTTTAAAAAAACTGTTTCATCCTTATCCGCAGTTAAATCATTTAAATTTTTAGTTGAAATTAATTTAGGATTGTATTCCTGATTAAAAATAACCAAATTTATCAAGCCATTCTCTGTTGCTTTAATAATTTTTCTATTCTTTAAATCTGATATCAAATAAAAACCATTTATATAGAATATATTTATACTTTCAAAATCAACTGCTTCATTTTGCGATAAAATCCCTATTTCATCCTCATCATACCCGATATTAAACTTAAAAATATTTTTTAAATTAACTTTTTTTTCATATTTTAAACAGGAAAAACCTGTATAAAATAATAAAATAATAAATAAACTATATATTTTTATTTTCAACTTAAATCCCTTCAATCAATTATATTATTTTATTTTTTTTATCCATTTTAATATTATTTCAGAATTTGGATAGATCATATAATATTTATCAAGCTCTTTTTTTAAAACTGATTTATCCTCTGTTTTTTCTATGATTAATAGATAAGTATCAACAAAATTAGGAGACATTTCATCACTGTTTTCTAAACATTTTAAAATATTTTCTTTTGCTTTCTTTATAAGTTCTTCATCCTTATTTATAATAAATTTTTCATACAATAAAAAAGCTGAATAATTCAACAAATAAGAATCATCGGGAAAAACATTCAACCCGTCGTCTATAATTTTAAGAGCAAAATCCAGCTGATTTCTTTCAAATAAAACAGCTGCATGATGCTGATAATACCAGCTCAATGCAATTTTCTTTTCCATTAAATCTTCCCAGATATATTTCATCTCATCCAGCTCACGACCCATTTTCAAACCAGTAATATATTTAAAGAAATAAGCATCATAAGTTTTATTATCGAGCATATATGACTTGTTAAAATCGGAATATGCTCTTTTATAATCCTTTGACTCATATTCAATCAAGCCTTTTTCGAACCATAATATTGAATGCATAGGTTGAAGTAAAATGCCTCTATTAATAAATTCAATAGCTTTATCTTTATTGCCTTTTATTCTGTTGATTCTGGCCAATCCTGCCAGGGCAAGAGGATTTTTATCTTTTGATTTTATAATTTTGTTGAATAACTCTTCACTTTCTTCTAGTTTGTTCTGGGTTAAATAAAGCCATGCTTTCATGTGCAGTAAATCTATATTGTCAGGAAAAAGCCGAAGATTATTTTCAATCTGGTTTTCAGCCTCTTCAAAATTTCTGTTATTTATCAAATAACGTATTAATTCTACCTCTTTGTCCACTTTTTCATTAGTTTTATCATAAATAATCGGTTTAGTAGTTGTTTTACATGAAATTATAAAAAT
>JAFGQB010000291.1 GCA_016935915.1 Spirochaetota bacterium | reverse complement strand
TAAGTAAGACTTTTGATTTTACTGGAAAATCAAATATACATTTACAACTATATGTTTGGGTTAATTGTTTTTATACTTTTGACTGGTGTAAAATATACATAAATAATACAGAAGTTTGGGACTATGGCTCACATAATACTTCTCCATCATGGGAATTGGTTAATCTGGACCTTTCTGCATACAGCAACAACAATAATGTAGAAATAAAATTTGAACTTTTTGCAACAACTGTTGTTGAAAGAGCAGGTTTTTACATTGATGATATAAAAATTGAAGGCAATTAATACTTTTTTTTAAAAATCTAATATCAAGCTATTTTTCAGAAGCAACTTGATGATAATTTAATCAAGCTGCTTCTTTTTATAGATCTATCATATTATGATTCATTGTTCTAATATTCAATTTCAAAAGCGCCAAGATCCGGCTTTGTCCCCTTAAAAGGCAGACCGACATCCGTTCCCTGATTAATCATATCGCTTGAAGCTGCAAGTCTTAAAAATCCATTATCAGGCAGACCCCCATTGCTCTGTCTTACGGCTAAAGCCAGGTTTGTATCAAGACTTATAAAATCATCAGAAGTAACAGTAAACCCCTGCCAACTGTTTGTTTCAGATATTGATATATATTTCAACTGGTCGGCAATCTGTCCTTCAAATGATATATTGTTTTTTAATGTATTGGTTCCTGAAGTTGGACTGAGCCAGAAACCGTAATTTTTTCCATTATGCCAGCTTGTGTTATTATAAAGAGTTAAAGGACCAGTATTATTGTTCTGATCAAATCCCTTGTTTGCGTTGTTGAAAGCAAGACAATTTCTTACAATATGACTGGCGGCAATATAATTACCGCCCAGCTTAATGCCGTTTCCATTGCCTTCAAATGCAGTATCTCCCCATAAATTTATACCGTTTGAAAAAGCCCAGCAGTTCTCAATTATCACTCTCTTAGGAGCCATCCAGAAATCCCATCCGTCATCTGAATTATTCCATGCACGACAGCCATAAAAATAATTACCCTGTCCTATTTCAAACTTAGCTCCGAAACCGTCGGCATCCTGCCCATGCTCTTCCGGATCATAATTCCTGTAAGAATCACAATTTATAACACTGTTATAAGAACTTCCTGTTCCTCCTATTTGAATACCCGTATCTCCATTGTCATGAACAACACAGTTTACTATAAGATTATAACTTGCGGAATCTATTTTAATTGCGTTATAAGTCGTATATCTTATTGTCAAACCTTTAATATACCAGTAGTCATGTCTTATTCTTAATGCATTAGACGATGCCCCGATTCCTGAAAAATCAAGAACTGGAATCTCATCCTGATAAGCCCAAATACATATATAATTGTTCTTAAAGCCGCTCTTATTGGTATTGATCGTAGATGTATATGAATAAACTCCGGCTCTCAGATATATGCAATCACCAGGCTTCACTAAAGTCATGGCTTTTGTTATTGTTGCGAAAGGGCTGTCGATTGTGCCTGTGTTTGTCGAATCTTTGCCTGTTGTGCTTACATAATAAACATTATTAAAGACAATATTTAAAGGCGGAAGGGTTATATTTCCCGATACACCGCTCGAATCCGCATCAAAATTATTGCTGCAGCTGAACTGCAAAATCAATAAAAATATAATCATATTTATTTTAAAATCCATGTTTATTCCTTATAAAAAGCTTTATTAATAAAAGTTTATATATTATTTAAGTTATTTCATGATTTTTAATGATAATTTACAATGAATTCTTTCAAAATTATTCGGATTTATTATTTAATAATATCAACAGAATTAGAATTAGATATTATTTTAAATATCCCATGATATTTTATTTCCATTTATAATTGAAATAAATTCCAGTTTTAAATACATCATTTAAAAGGTATCCAATTAATAGTGCATTTATGATAATTTATCTTTTCTGCTTCTTCTTTTGATTTATAAAGCATCTTATCTGCATGGTGCACCAATTCCTTTGCCATGGTTTCAAAATAAGTCTGACTTATTGGTCTGGGCATATCATTAAACTCAAATGTGTGAGGATTTATACTGCAGGCTCCGATCGATATCGAAATTTGTAAAGCCTCTTCTTCTTTTATATCTATTGACTTTACCTTCAAAAAGTTTAAAATACGCTCAATAACAATTTTCGACTGCTCTTCTGTTGTTTGCGGAAGTATTACTGCAAATTCATCTCCCCCGTATCTTCCCACAAAATCAGTAGTTCTGGTTGATTCTTTTAAAATCCTGCCTATTATAGTCAGTGCTTTATCACCTATCACATGTCCGAATGTATCATTTATATATTTTAATTTATCCATATCTACCAATAATAATGTCATGGTATTCTGTGACCTGAAGGAAGTCCTTAGCTCCCGAATCAGCCATTGATCGAAAAAACGTCTGACAAAAGTGCCTGTCAATGTGTCAAAAGTTGCCATTTCATGCAAAATTGCATTATGTATTGCAACAGCTGCCTGGTTTGCAAAAATTTGCATTAATTCTATATCCTGAGGATGATTAATTGTCTTATCAAGATATATTATCCCCAGGATTTCATCTCTTAGGACCAATGGTACAATTGTCCTGTTGTCATCAATATATATTTTCTTGTTATTGATTATCTGGTTTATTTCATCCAATTTATCAGGAACAATAACATCATTTATATTATTTCTCCCCTGAAATTTGCCGGTTCCTGCCTGAATAACCAAAGAATTCTCTTCAATAGTGGCTATAAATCCTTTTGTTTCTAATTCCAAGTTATCCTTTCTCTTTTCTGGAAAAATGGCAATAAATGAATTTACTATTCCTACCAAACCGCTGACCTGATGTAAAATCCCCTGAAAAATCTCCTGAATCTGCTGTATTTTATGAAGTTCAGGAGTAACATCAAGTATATACTGAAGTCCTAATCTGCTTTTTAATAAAAGCTGTATGGTATATGCGGATTTAAGTCCTACATCAACCCATAGAAGTAATTTTTCAGGACCTTCGGTTTTATCATAATACCCCTGTATATCAAGTTTTTTTAACATCTCTCTGGGAGGATATTCTCCGGCATATCCGGTCTGCAGAATAACTTGAGTATAATTATTAAATTCTCTTAATTTATTAACTACCTGTTCACCGTTCATCCCGCCGGGCATAAAGTAGTCAATCAGCAAAAGGTCAAAATGTTCTTTTTTTAATAATTCTAATCCATCTTCTCCATTAGTAAGGCTTACTACCTCATGCCCTTCTCTTTTTAACAATGAAGATGTGGCTTCCAAATAATCATTTTGATCATCTATCAACAATATTCTTTTGCCTGTCGAAGGTTTAGGTTGACTGATTCTTGCCATAGATTAACTCCTTTTTTTAATTTTTTATCGGAAAAATTATCTTAAAATTAGTATCTCCCGGTTTACTGTTGACTTCTATCAAGCCGTTAAATTTTTCAACAAGTTCATGAACAATGCTCAAACCCAATCCTGTTTTTTCACCAAATGGTTTTGTGGAAAAAAAAGGATCAAATATCTTTGATATATTCTCCTCAGAAATACCTGAACCATTATCATTTACAATTAATTCTACCTTATCCTCATTTGTTCTTTTTAAATAAAGTCTGATAGTCGGTTTTTCACTTAATTTACATGCATCTAAAGCATTTATAATTAAATTGGTCGATATCTGGTTTAACGATTGAGGATCTCCATAAAGTATTATACCATCTTCAAGCTCCTTTATCAAATCACAATTATTTTTTTTAAATAAATATTCCAGGAGTATTAAATTATCAAGAATAATCTTTTTTACATCAAAAAACTCCAATTTTTTATCATATATATTGAATGTTTGAGATTTTATCCCTCTTATAAAACCTGTACCCTTTTCTATTGACTTTAATGCAATCTGAAAATTTTTTCTCATTTCATTTGATATTTCTTCATGATCCTGAGGCAGAACAGCAGGATTATTGATTGACAAACTGTATTCTTCAATTAATTTTCCAAGTTCATCAATTGCATTTCTGGCTGCAGCCAAAGGAGTATTCATCTCATGGGCAATCCCGG
>JAFGQB010000054.1 GCA_016935915.1 Spirochaetota bacterium | reverse complement strand
ATTTATAATATCAGAAATTTCTTAAAAAGTCCATTGATTAGCTTAATTTTACAAAAGGATGAAGAAAATATATTTTGTTTGCGATAGAGATAGTTTTTGCGCCAAAATTACGTAAGCCGTATAAATCGCATTAACTTTCTATTTTTTGCAAGTTAAAATATTGATGATTTCAAAGTAATAATTTATAATATCATACAGAGGAAATGTTTATGACTTTAACCAAAGAAAAAATTATAAATAATCCTGAAATTATAAATATCTGCAAAAAGGAAAACATTTCATATCTTGCGCTTTTTGGGTCATATAAAAACGGCAGTGCAACCGAAAACAGCGATATAGATTTGCTTATTAAATTAAAAGGCAGTCAAAGTCTTTTCAGACTGATTAAAATATCACAGGAACTTTCTGAGTTATTAAACAAAAAAGTTGATCTGCTTACTGAAAATGCCATCAGTCCTTATATAAAGGAAAATATTCTAAATGATCTTGAGGTCATATATAATGAAGAATGATAAAGATCTGATTTTTATCAAACATATTGCTGATGCAATCTGTAATATTGAAACCTTTGTTTTAAATAAAACGTTTGATGAATTTAATAATGATTTGTTAATCTCCAGTGCAGCAATAAGAATGTTCGAGATAATCGGTGAAGCATCAAATAATATCTCTATGGAAACAAAAAACAGGTTTTCCGATATTCCATGGAGAATCATGAAAGATATGAGAAATTTTTTGATTCATCAATATTTTGGTGTTGACAGTAAAACTATCTGGGACACAATAAAAACGACTTGCCTGAACTTAAGAATGCATTTAATATTCTGATAAAAGATTATAAAAGTCAATAATATTTATTTCATATAAAAATTTATAAAAAGTATCTTGATTTAAAGTGGGCACTCCCCGCAAGTTCATGTATGCGATAGTTTTGGCGCCAATAAAGAACGCAAGCCGCTTAACTCCGGTCAGGACGGGATTTTTTTCAACTTCAAATTGACAAAATCGATTTTTTTTATTTTAATAGTAAAACTTTTTTGAATAATCTGTAAAAGAGGCATAAGATGGCTAAAGAACTACCTAAGACTTATAATCCCAAGGATTTTGAAGACAAATGGTTTGAATACTGGGAAAAGAACAAACTTTTTGCTCCTAAAAAGGGCAAAAAAGATGAAACTTATACAATTGTGATACCTCCGCCAAATGTAACTTCGATCTTACACATGGGACACGGTTTGAATAATACTGTTCAGGATATCCTGATAAGATATAAAAGAATGTGCGGCTATGAGACGCTCTGGGTACCGGGGACAGACCATGCAGGCATTGCAACTCAAAATGTTGTTGAAAGAGAGCTTGCAGCTGAAAACAAAAAGAGAACTGATTTCACAAGAGAAGACTTTATAAAAAGAGTCTGGGTCACTGCATTGAAGCATCAAAAATTGATCATTGATCAGTTGAGGAAGATGGGGTGCAGCTGCGATTGGGAGAGAAATGCCTTCACTCTTGATGAAAAAAGAAGCCATGCAGTAAAAGAGGTGTTTATCAGCCTGTTCAATAAAAAACTCATTTATAAATCAAAATATATAGTCAACTGGTGCCCTAGGTGCAATACAGCTTTGGCTGATGACGAGGTTGATCATAAGTATAAAGATTCTCATCTCTGGCATATCAAATATCCGATAAAAGGGACATCCGATTTTGTCGTTGTGGCTACCACCAGACCTGAAACAATGCTTGGCGATACCGGTGTTGCATTCAATGACAAAGACAAAAGATTTCAAAAGCTCAAAGGTAAGACAATTGTCTTACCTCTTGTCAACAGGGATCTGCCGGTTATATTTGATTCTTATGTTGATCCTTCTTTTGGAACAGGAGCCGTTAAAGTTACCCCTGCTCATGACCCCAATGACTATGAGATGGCAAAAAGACACGATCTTGAATTTATAAATATTTTAAATGACAATGCAACAATGAACGAAAATGTGCCTGAAAAATACAGAGGTAAGGACAGGTTTGAATGCAGAAAAATGGTTGTAAAGGACCTTGAAGATATGGGACTTTTACTTAAGATAGATAAACACAAGCATGCTGTAGGCGAATGCTACAGATGCAAAACCGTTATTGAGCCCAGATACTCCGATCAGTGGTTCGTCAACATGAAAGTGCTTGCAAAACCTGCGATTGAGGCAGTAAGAAGCGGTAAAATAAAGTTTGTGCCTAAAAGATGGGAAAAGGTCTATTTTAACTGGCTTGACAACATTAAGGACTGGTGTATCTCCAGACAGCTCTGGTGGGGGCACAGGATACCTGTTTACTACTGCAATAAATGTAATAATATGCAGGCTGCTTATGATATACCGGAAACATGTGAGAAATGTGGTCATGCGGAACTTACACAGGAAACGGATGTTCTTGATACTTGGTTTTCTTCATGGCTCTGGCCTTTCAGCACATTGGGCTGGCCTGATGAAATAGCAGATGTAAAGAAATTTTATCCGACATCTACTCTTGTAACAGGACCTGATATAATATTTTTCTGGGTTGCACGTATGATCATGGCAGGTCTTGAGTTCATTAAGGATATTCCGTTCAGACAGGTTTTTTTTACAGGTATGGTAATGGACATTCACGGTAGAAAAATGTCAAAGTCTTTGGGCAACGGTATCGATCCGTTTGAGGTAATCGACAGGCATGGCGCCGATGCATTGCGCTATACAATGGTTGCGATTGTCAGCCCCAACCAGAACCTCAAGCTCGGTTTTCCAAAAGATAAGAACAGCAATGAAATAGATTCATTTGATATAGGGGCAAAATTTGCAAATAAGATATGGAATGCTTCGAGATATCTTTTGATGAACCTTCCGGAAAATTTTAAAGAATCAACAGTTGAAAATATTAAAAAAGATATTTTTGACGAGTGGAT
>JAFGQB010000053.1 GCA_016935915.1 Spirochaetota bacterium | reverse complement strand
TACTTCAATGACATTCTGTTTAAAAAGTGGCTTGACAAGTTTTAAGAGGTTTAGGGAAAAAACTTAGTCAATCATGAACTAATAAATTTTTAATTAATTTCTGTATCTCCACAGATCATTTAATCTGCCTAAACTCGATGAGTTATAACCTTCACCACCGAAAATCCATAATCGGTTTGATGAGTCAATCCAGCCGGAACAGCCTGTTCTCCCTCCGGGTACAGGATCAACTGTATAAACTCCATATTCATCTGCTGTATCACTACCGGAAATCCATGCCCACTCAGAACCGTTGTATCTCCAGAGATCATTAAGCTTACCTTCAGTACCGTATCCGTCATACCCTGCTCCTCCATAGAGCCAGAAATTCCCCGAAGAATCGGACCAGCAGGTACAAATAAACCTTGCCCCAGGAACCATTGTCCCTGAATAAACTCCGGAAGCATTTTGACCGCTTGTACCGCCGACCCAAGTCCAGTTTGCTCCGTCAAATTTCCATAGATCCTGAAAGAAAATATCTCCAGAATCATAGCTGTAACCGCCGAATATAAAGAAATTTCCTGATGTATCTTTCCATCCGCAGGTAATTGATCTTGCAGGCGGGATGTTATTTATATCAGTTACATTCATTGTACCGTAACTTCCTGCATCATATAAAGTCGTTGTTCCTTTTACAAGCTCCCAGACTGATCCGTCAAATTTCCACATATCATTCAAGTTGCCTGTTCCCGCAGGCTCTATACCATAACCATAACCTCCGAATATCCAGATATTATTAGAAGAGTCAATCCATCCTTTGGTAAAAGTTTTACCTCCGGGTATAGTAGTACCGGAGGTCCACTGGTCCCCTGAATCCGAACCTGATACCCAGGACCATTGATTGGTTGAAATATCATATTTCCAGAGATCATTTAAATATCCCTGTAATCCATCTTTATCTCTGCCGTATCCACCGAAAAGCCATAGATTGTTTGATGTACCAAGTATTCCTGCTCCGTAACTTCTACCGCCTGGGTTATTTGCTGGATCCGGGGTGTTTAAAGTACCATAAATCCCGTTTTGATTTAATATATTACTTCCCTTAATCCATGCCCACTGATTAGTTGAAGGATTGTATTTCCATAGATCATTTAAATTTCCCTCAAGTCCGTCTTTATCTTTACCGTAACCGCCGAATAGCCAAAAGTTTCCGGATGAGTCTTTCCATGTTGTTGCACCCTCTCTTCCTCCCGGAATGTTGCCTGTAGCCGGAGCGCCCTGCGTACCGTAAATACCGTCACCTTCAATCTGATCGGAACCGTTTATCAGCATCCAGCCGTGAGGGTCACCTGTACCATTTGATGCCGAGCTTTCAATTATTGTAAAAAGATCACAGCCGGATGAAAATATTGATATTAAAATTAATGTTATTGTTAAAGATAAAAATATTATAAAAAATTTTTTCATTCTGGTTTCTCCTGAAAAATTAATGTTTATAATTATTTAACTTTATAATTATTTTTGTTTTTAAAAATTTTAGTCTTATCTGCTATAATTTATAAGATAAACTTAATGATATTTTATCCATATAATTTATATTGAAGCTCACCTTTTTATTTTCTTTTGTTTTAATTTTTATTACCAGCAGAGGAATGCCCGCAGCGATCATTATAAATCCCAGACCTGCGGATACAGCTCCTGAGATAAAAAGCGCCAGAAAGATATTATAGGTTTCGAGATATTTTTCCCTGTTCTCACCGGTTTTATCATAGTCATCCCTGACATCTCTCAATATTGAAGAGTATCCTGCCAGATCATAAATTAAAAGTCCTGTACCGCCTAACAGCAAAATTGCTCCCGGAATTGTTATTCCCAGTCCTATTCTGTTTGTTATGCCGAATTTCCGTTTCTGATCTATCTGGTACTGTTTTTTCATCAATTTATTCATCTCCGTAAAATATGAACTTTCCACCTTTTTCAATCTAGTCTTCATTTTATCAGAAATGTCCTTTGTGGCATCCTGAACAACCCTGAAAATATCCAGACCCACGTTGCCTTTCCTGTTTGTTGTTGCAACTATCTCCTGAGTGAAGACATCATATGCAGTTATGGTAATCAATATATCTTCTTTGATAATTACATATTTTCCTATTACAATTACATCGGATTTGACAGACTGAGCTATTTTTTTTGCATTCTCAATTGTGAGGGCATCTTCCTGTGTTAAATTCATTCTGGAAATTTCATTTTCAATATCCCTCTGTTTGGTGATAATGAACTGTTCTGTCCACATTAATTCGGCTGTAAGGGTGTCCATCAAAGTTGCCTGAAGATAGTTGTATTCAGCAACTTTATTGGCGTTCAAAAAAGGCATGATCATGACAGTTCTTTTTATAAGCTCTTTGTTATTGTCTTCCTTTTGTGCAGAATAAAACGGACATGTTAATATCACTAGAAGAATTATTGTGATAAGAATTTTTTTCATTTAAGATCCTGTTTGTTTAAAGTTTTTGTTTTTTAACCTTTTATAATTATAATGCCAATATAATTTTTTTTCAAATTAAATTTTGAGTTAAGGATAAAAAAATTAGTAATTTTAATCTTTATTTAATATTTATGAATATCGCAAAATAATTTTAATTTAAATTATATTTTAATTATGTTTAAATCAAATTTTATCGGTTATTTGATGATTTTTAAATTTTCATAATTATTTATTAAGCAGCTTTATAAATAATTTTCCCATATTTCATAATACTTTGCAGGAAATCACTTTTGTAATCTTTTAATACAATCAGATTTGGCTCTATATTTGAATCAATTTCAGCAGAAATTAAAAATAACTTACTGTTAACTTTAAGCCAATTGTCATTTAAATCGTCAACTACTATAGCAACATCAATATCACTGTTTTCTCTTTCAATTCCCTTTGCATATGAGCCATATAAAATAACCATTTTAACTGAAAGCATTTTCTTAACTCTTTCAGTAAAAATATTTACTTTATCAATAATTTTTTCATCCATTTTGCAAACTCCTTAGTCTGATTAATCAAAGATTCAAAATTTTCTTTTGTGAGTAAAGATAAAGATTCATTACTTTCATCAGGATAACGTCCCTTTAAATTTAAGGGCATTAATGAAGCAATTAATTCCTTTTGATTTGAAGTAAAGTTATCAAAAAGACCGCTTAGTTGAGAAAGTTTAATTAAATTATGAATATATGGAGGTTCTTCCTTTATTTTATTCCAATGATATGCTTTAAGATACTTTTCTATTGTCAAATGACAGTAAAAAGACATTTGAAGGTATTTTTTATTTACAAATAGAATATCAGCAGCTTCCAGATCATTTTCTGCGCTTTTAATCCAATATATTATTTTTCTTTCAATATCCATTATTATTACCTTTTATCATGATAACATAATTTATCACAAAATATAATAATTTTAAATCATAATTTCATTTCCAGAATTTCGGCTTTTCTTCCTCGCCTGCAAAATAGTCAACTTTATCTTCGATCTTAAATATATTGCCGCTGCCTGCGTTTATTTTTTTTGAGTCAGGATAACAGCAGATATCATTACCAAAGTTTGTTGTTAAATCCAGATACCTTACCATCTGATCAGTATGATTAAAAAGCTGATGAGCACCTTTTAGTCTATTTGGAAAAAATATCAGGTCCCCTTTTTTAACTTTCCTTTTTTTATTGTTCTGTCTGAGTGTCGCCTCACCTTCCAGTATTATGAAAACCTCCTCATTATCAGAATGAAAATGATAAGGATATGACAACTGCCCGGGAAGAAGCTCCTTTACATCAAAAAAAAGCTTTTCTGATCCCAAATCCTTAGAGGTCAGTTTCGATGAATTCATATTATAGTACTTTAATTTTCTTTTTTTTGATTTAAACTTCAATTCATTCAGATTGAAAATATTGTTTTG
>JAFGQB010000290.1 GCA_016935915.1 Spirochaetota bacterium | reverse complement strand
TCTTATATCCTTTTTAAAATAGCCTCCCAGAGGGAATAAAAGTTTTGACAATTGTTCCTGACTTAGCATTGACAGGAAATATGACTGATCTTTTTTCTCGTCAATCCCTTTTTTTAAAATATATCTTTTTAATTTTTTGTCATATTCAACATTTGCATAATGTCCTGTAGCGAAATAATCAAAATTTATCCCTTTTTCAAGGGTCTTTTCCAATAGTAAATCGAACTTGATTTTTTGATTGCAGAATACACAAGGATTAGGTGTCCTGCCTGCTGTATATTCATTTTTATAATATTCAAGAATGCATTTTTTAAATTCCTTTGACAGGTCAATGGTATAATGGGGAATTTTAAGTTTTTTGCAAATCTTTTTACTGTCAGCGATATTTGCAAGGCTATTGTAACCGAAACAACCGCTTCCTTTGATGTTATCTACATAACTGTCGTTCCAGGTTTTCATAGTTATTCCTGAAACTTCATTTCCCTGACTTTTTAATAAATAGCAAACTGTTGAAGAATCAACTCCTCCGCTTAATCCCACTGCTATATGCATAAAATAATCCTTAAATATCTTTCTCTTTAAAAATCATTATAAAATTAATTAACCACAAAGGACATGAAGTGCACGGAGGAAAAGTGAAAATTTATTGTTTTTTATATTTTTTTCTATATGTTCTTCATGTATTTAGGTTTACTTTATCATTATATTCATTTATTATCAAATTTTTTCTTTAAATATCTTTAATTTTTGTACTGACAAAACGGTCATGCATTTATTTTCAACTACCGTTTTTCTTTTTGTAATTCAATTCCTTCTATCTTTTTCATTCTCCATGAGTTAACATTTTTTATTTTTTTCTTCATCCATATAAAACATTGACGCTTTAGTCTTTATTAATGTATATATTTTTTAGAGGTGTCAACCATGCAAAAAAACGACAAGATCCAGATCCGCATTTCAGAAGAATTACTTGATTACTACAAAAAAAAATTCCAGAATGTTTCTTTATTTATCAGGGAAGCAATCAGGGAAAAAATCAATTCAGGCAGCTTGGTTGACCCATCCAAAGAATTCATTGAAATAAGAGCAAAGTCCACCTACACCTACCATGCAACACTGGAAAAAGTAATTGACGGAGATACTTTATTAGTCAATTTAGATGTTGGCTTTTTTTATTTCAATCAAAGAAAAAGTGCGGCTCATCGGGATCAACGCCCCCGAACTCGACACAAAAAAAGGCAAAGACGCAATGGCGTTTATCGAAAAAGAATTAAAAGATGCAAACCTGATTGTAGAAACAAGAAAGAAAGAGAAATATGGCAGGTTTCTGGCTTATGTTTATTATTACAAAAGTTCTAAAGATTTTGAAGATATAATCAGACAAGGAAAACTTTTAAATGAAGAGCTGGTCAAGTCAGGGTTTGCAGATAGACTCAAATACAGTGAATAAAAATAACACATTACTTGCAGCATCTTATAAGTATCAATTTATTTAAAAAATATGTAAAATTTAATATCTTAATCAAATCTTAACAAATAAATTATTAAATTTTAATAGAAATGCAATATAAAGCAGGTATATCTTTAAAATAAGGAGAAAAAAATGAAAAAGATAACATTTGCAATTTTAATAATTTCTGCATTCATTTTTCAGATGAATGCACAGGATTTGCCTGCAGTTGATCCTTCAAAAGTAAAAGGCAATATAATTACCGCGGGAAGTTCAACGGTATTTCCTCTGTCGGAAAAAATTGCCGAAAGATTTAAAAAGGAAGGTTATACAGACAGCATTACGATTGACAGCATTGGTTCGGGCGCAGGTTTTGAAAGATTCTGCAAAACCGGCGAAACGGATATATCAAATGCTTCTGCAAAGATTAAAGCCAGCCATATTGAGTCTGCTGCAAAATTAAATCCTCCGAGAGTACCGATTGAATTCAGAATAGGAACAGATGCTCTGGCTGTAGTTGTAAGCTCCAAAAATAATTTCATTAAGAACTTGACTAAACAACAGCTTGCATTGATTTTTTCGACAGCTGAAAACTGGTCTGATGTAGATCCGTCATGGCCTAAAAAAATCATTAAAAGATTTATACCCGGGACAGACAGCGGCACTTTCGATTATTTTGTTGAAGATATTTTTAAAAAAGACAAGAAGCCTATCTTAGCCGCAAAAAATACTCAATTATCTGAAGATGATAATGTGCTTGTTAAGGGCATATCAAAAGATCAGTATGCAATAGGATTTTTCGGTTTTGCATATTATATGGAAAACAGTAAAATTTTAAAAGTATGCGATATTGAAAATGTTACTCCTAATGCAGACACGGTAAATGCCAATAAATATCCGTTATCAAGACCTCTGTTCATTTATTCTGATGCGGGAATAATGAAATCAAAACCGCAGGTAGCTGCTTTTATCAACTATTATTTGACAAATGTTGATAAGGAAATCAAAAAAGTCGGTTATTTCCCAGCTCCGGCTGATGTACTTGCCAAATCTAAACAGAATTGGCTTGATGCAATGAAATAAGATTTAATAAATTAATCCGGCTTGGCGGTTTAAGTTAAGCCGGATAATATTATAATCAGTTTATAACCTATAATAAACTGATTATAATATTATTTTATTGATGTACAGACAAAAAAATTATGGAATATAAAAATCTGAAAAAAAGAGTAAGAGTAAATGAATTATTCATTAATATTATTTTATTCGTTTCCTCAATAACCTCAATTTTAATAACTCTGGGAATTGTATTTGAACTTGGCAAAGAATCGATTCTTTTTTTTAAAAGCGGTGTTTCAATTTTAAAATTTTTTACTTCTACGGAATGGCAGCCTGCAATAGGTAATTTCGGAATATTGCCGTTATTGAACTCTACTCTTATAACAAGTCTCATTGCAATGCTGATTTCCGTTCCTTTCGGATTATTCGCGGCAATTTATTTAAGCGAGTATGCATCGGATAAAGTAAGGTCAATAGTTAAGCCTGTGCTTGAAATTTTGGCAGGCATTCCTACTATTGTATACGGTTTTTTTGCCCTGACATTTATAACACCGGTTTTACAGAAGGTTTTCGGCGAAGATATTGTCGAAATTTACAATATGGCGTCTGCCGGCATTGCAATGGGTATTTTAATTATTCCATTAATTACAACCATGTCCGAAGATGCCTTGAAGTCGGTACCAAAATCATTAAGAGAAGGGGCGTACGGGCTCGGAGCCACAAAATTTGAAACTTCAACTAAAATTGTTTTTCCTGCAGCAATTTCAGGTATAGCGGCTGCGGTTATTATAGGATTATCAAGAGCAGTCGGCGAGACAATGATTGTTGCCCTTGCCGCAGGTTCCGGACCTAATTTTACTTTTAATCCGTTTAGAGCTGCTGAGACTATGACTGGTTATATGGTCAGAATAAGCGGAGGCGATGTAGGATATGATACTTTTGATTACAACAGTATTTTTGTTATAGGATTACTCCTGTTTATCGTGACTCTGGGTTTGAATATTTTAAGCAGGCATATTATAAAAAAATTCAGAGAGGTATATGATTAATGATAACTCTTAATAAAGATCATATAAACAACATAAAAACAAGAAATTTCAAAGGGAAAATATGGTATATTGTTTTTATTTCTTCTGCTGTGATATCAATAGTTTTTTTATCGATATTAATTTTATCAATCATTAACAATACATTCGGCATTATCATACTCGGGTTAAAATATAATCCCGAAACCGTATCTCCCGGTAAACCATTAATCAAAAACAGCAGGGATGAATTAATAAAACTTCTTAATGATTACAGCGGCATTGACGATGATTTTACTCCGGCAATGCTTAAAACTTTGAATAATGAAAAAGATCTTTCTTTAAGAACAGAGAAGGATCTCTACATGATTTTTTTTAATAATGTCCTGCAACCTGAAATAATCAGAACATTTTCCCTGCTTGAATCGGTTTTTAATAAAAATATAATTATTGAAGAATATAATTTAAATAAGGATTCTTATCCTATTCTAAGGATGGAATTTAAAAGCTGGTTGAATCCGGGGCTTTTTATTAATACCCAGTCAAGTCATCCTTTATTGTCAGGCATCAGAACAGCTTTTTTCGGAACATTATGGATGGTTTTTTTGACTGTTTTGCTTGCCATGCCTCTGGGCATATCAGCGGCGATCTATCTTGAACTTTATGCAAAAGATAATATGCTTAACAGACTTATCCAGGTGAATATCTATAATCTTGCCGGCGTACCGTCAATAATATTCGGTTTGTTGGGTCTTGCGGTTTTTGTCAGAATGCTTGAACCCGTAACAAGCGGTCAATTTTTAAGATTTTTATTTAAATCAGGGGAACAGACAACACTAAACGGAAGAACCATTATATCAGCTGGATTAACTCTGGCAATCATGGTTCTTCCGATTATCATTATCAATACACAGGAAGCGATAAGGGCTGTTCCATCGACCTTAATTGACTCAAGCTACGGACTCGGAGCAACAAAATGGCAGACAATATGGCATCATATACTCCCTTACTCATTTGACAGGATATTGACAGGGACAATACTTGCCGTATCCAGAGCCATAGGCGAAACAGCGCCGCTGGTTGTTGTCGGAGCTTCAACATTCATAGTATTTGATCCTGTATCTATATTTTCAAAATTCACTGTTCTGCCGATTCAGATTTATCAATGGACTGCAAGGCCCCAGGCAGAGTTCAGAAATCTTGCGGCTTCGGCAATAGTTGTGTTATTGATTTTACTTTTAACTTTAAATTTGACAGCTATAATTCTTCGGGAAAGAACTGTAAAAAAGAGGGTTTGACAATATGAGCGATTTTAAAACGGATAAATATTCGGTAGAGCTTAAAAATCTTAATATATTTTACGGGAATTTTCAGGCGGTAAAAAATGTAAATATCGGATTTAAAAAAAACAGGATTACAGCGCTTATAGGACCTTCAGGCTGCGGAAAAAGCACTGTAATAAGGTCTATTAATAGAATGAACGAACTTATTCCCAACACAAGAACAGAAGGAGAAATAATTTTTAATGATTTCAATATATTAAACTCAGATATCGATCCGGTTGAAGTAAGAAAATATATAGGCATGGTATTTCAGAAGCCGAATCCCTTTCCTAAAACTATTTATGAAAACATATCATGGGGAGTTAAAATAAACGGATTTAAAGGCTCCAGACATAAACTGGATGTAATAGTGGAAAAAAGTTTGAAGGATGCTGCAATATGGGATGAGGTAAAAGACAAGCTTCATCATAATGCATTAAAATTATCTGGAGGACAGCAGCAGAGGTTATGTATAGCGCGGGCAATTGCAGCAGAACCTGAAGTTTTATTGATGGATGAACCATGTTCGGCGCTGGATCCGGTTGCCACATTAAAAATTGAAGATTTGATGATGAAGTTAAGCGAGAAATATACTATAATAATAGTTACGCATAATATGGGTCAGGCTTCGAGAGTTTCTTATGAAACAGGTTTTTTCATGGTTGATGAAAATAAGACAGGGTTCCTTGTCGAGTTTGATAAAACGGAAAAGATTTTTGTGAATCCTGTCAATAAAAAAACGGAAGATTATATTTCCGGCAGATTCGGCTGAAAAAGGAGTTTTTCGATGCGAGAAAATTTTATTAAAAAATTAAACGGCATATATTCAAAAGTTTATTCAATGGGGGAAAATGTTTTTAAACAGCTTGAACTTTCGCTTGATACGCTCATTGCCATGAATGATAAAAACATTGAAGAAATTTTATCTTATGAGGATAAAAATAATACGGATCAAATTGACATAGAAAATGATATTGTATTGCTGCTTGCTACGGAAAGTCCGGTTGTTGCTCAGGATTTGAGAGAAATGATTGCATCATTAAAGATCATATCGAGTCTTGAAAGGATTGCGGATTATTCGGTTCATCTTGCCAGATCCGTTAATAAAATGCCGTTTTTAATTGAAGAATATAAAACAGATATAATCCAGATCAGGGATATAATTTTAAGCATGTTTATGAGTATTTTAAATTCCTATAAAAATAATGATAAAAGCCTTGCCAAAGATACAGCCAGACGCGATAAAGAAGTAGATCAGCTTCATGATCTGTACATTCAGAAACTTTATCATCATGATAAAAAGAGTATAGAGTTGAAAATATTTGCAAGACTTTTGATTATTATAAAAAATCTTGAAAGAACCGGAGATCAGTTGAAAAACATCTGCGAATTCATTGTGTACGGAATTACAAATGACCGCCTTGATTTATAATTAAATCCTGCCGGACAAAAAAATAATTTCATGATTTTTAAATCATTACATTTTAGATTATCATTGCTTGAAGACCGGCTTTTTTTATACTTTTATATCTTTTAAAAATTAAACAGAAAATTAACACAATCTTCATTTTTAATTAATAATAATAATTTAAGGTATAAAAAGGGAGGCTGATATGGCTAAAATGGATATGCATGTTCATTCAAAATATTCGGGAAGACCCAGCGACTGGTTTCTTCAGAAGTTCGGAACAAGCGAATCTTATACTGAACCCGAAAAAGTATATGAACTGGCGCTGAAGGCAGGGATGGACTTTGTCGTCATAACGGATCATAATCAGATTGAAGGGGCAATGTTATTAAAAAAGAAATATCCTGATAAAGTTATTGCAGGCTGTGAATTTACCGTTTATTTTCCGGAAGATGAGTGTAAAATACATATTCTTGTTTATGATCTTGACAGGAAGCAATTTGATGAACTGAATATTTTAAGAAACGACATTTATCTTTTCAGGGATTATATCAAAAAGAACAATATGGCATATTCAGTTGCGCATGCAACTTATTCCGTAAACGGTAAGGTTACAATAGAGCATCTTGAAAAGATGATATTGCTGTTTGATGTATTTGAAGGCATTAATGGAAGCAGGAACAGAATGGGCAATGTCGTATGGACTGAAGTTTTGAGGAATTTAAATGAAGAAATAATTTTTGACCTTTATAAAAAGCATAACATAGAACCGATGTCTTCGGAATCATGGGTCAAAGGATTTACCGGAGGATCTGATGATCACGGAGCGCTGTTTATAGGGAAAACTTACACTGAAGCGGATGTTAAAACCGTACATGACTTTATTCAAAAACTCAAAGATAAAAAAACTGCTGCAGGAGGAAGAAATAATGATTATAGAAGTTTTGCATTTACCCTTTATAAAATATTATATGATTTTTCAAAAAGCAAAAACATGATCTCAAACACAGTGATCAGCAGAATTTCGTCGGCAGTTTTCGTAGAAGAGAAATTCGATCTGACCGGATGGATAATGAGGAATAAATTCAAGAAGATCAAGAAAAAAGACAAGGAAAATTTTCTGTCGCATTTATCCGATCTTCTGGAAGGACTTAAAGATAAACAGAATATTCCGATAGAAGAAAAATTTAAGCTTTTGTTCGATGTAATAGCCGACATATCTGATGCATTGATTAAAAGCTTTGTGAAATCAATAAAAAAAAGAGTGGCAAAGCAGGATTATATAGGAGTTTTCCAGAGCATTTCAGGCTTATTGCCGAGTATCTTTTTGACAATACCTTTTTTTTCTACGCTTACCCATATGTATATGTCGAAACCGCTTTTGAATGAACTTGAGACAAGATTTAATTTGGGAAGAAACAAAAAAAAGAGAATATTCTGGTTTACGGATACAATAAACGATTTAAACGGAGTGAGCGTTACTTTAAAAAAAATAGGCCATTACTGTCATAAAACCGGAAGGGATTTAACTGTAATTTCGGCGCTTCTGCCGGAAGAAATAAATGATGAGCTTCCGCCGAATTATTTCAATCTTCCGACGGTTTATGATTTTAAGATGCCCAATTATGAAACTCTTACTTTAAAAATTCCTTCGATGCTTAAATCCGTTGAAATGCTTTATGATCTTGAACCTGATGAAGTTTACATATCTTCACCCGGGCCTGTAGGTTTATTCGGATATTTATTCGCAAGGCTTATTAATGCAAAAACCACCGGTGTTTATCATACTGATTTTTCGGAACAGGCTGCCAAAATAACAGGACACGTTATTGTATCGGAATTAATCGAAAACGGCACCCGATGGTTTTATAATCTCCTGGACAGAATTTCAGTGCCTACAGCAGAATATATAAAAATACTGAAAATCAGAGGATATAACGGATCTAAAATGTCTGTTTTTAAAAGAGGGATTGACGATGATTTTATCGGTTTAAATGATAAGGACATATTTAAAAAAATCAATGATGAAGAATTTACCATGATCTATGCCGGAAGAATTTCAGAAGACAAGAACCTTGATTTTTTAATAAATGTATTTAACAGGCTTAAAAAAGATTTTAACTTTATAAGTTTAAAAATCGCCGGAGACGGGCCTTATCTTGACGGGCTTAAAGAAAAGTGTGAGAATATGAATAATATTGAGTTTTTAGGCAGGATAAAAAGGAAAAAACTTGTTGACGAGTATCTTGATTCGGATTTGTTTGTGTTCCCAAGCAATACCGATACTTTCGGTATGGTTGTCATGGAAGCTCAAGCCTGCGGTTTGCCTGCGGTTGTTTCGGATATAGGAGGACCGCAGGAGATAATTTTAAGCAATAAGACCGGGACAGTTGTTTCAACAAAGAACCCTGATGAATGGATTAAAGCCGTAAAAGAATATATATACCTGAAATTCAACAATACGGAAAGTCTTAAAAAAATCAAGAAATCAGCAAGGGAAAATATTATTAAGAATTACAACTGGGAAAAAATAATGACTTCAATTTTTGATGATAAAATCAGTAATATTGGGAAAAAGGAAACTGTTGATAAAGAAAAATTGATTAAAAAAACACACAAGCTGAAGGCAGTAGAAATTAAATGAAAAGGGATTTTTTAATAATAGATTCTTTAACGCCCTTTATTAAGGAATCAAAAGAAAAATTCATTAATTGGTCCAAAATTCCGTATTACCTGTTAGAAAAAAAAGGCGAAGTCAATGATAAAATCTTTAAAAGGATATTTAAGAATTATAAAGTGTTTATCAAAAAAGTTAAGAAAATGGGATATAACTCCGTATCTTTAGACGATCTTGCCCATTTAACGATCTTTAAATTTTATCCGGAAAAACTTAAGAATAAAATCAAGGATTACAGAAAAAAAATCAATCTTTTTATAAAATATGCGGTGCAGAAAGAAATGAAAGTTTTTATCAATTCTGACATTATGTTTTATAACAGATACATAAAAAGGTTTATAATGCTGAAAAAGAACAGCATAAATATTTTATTCGATTATGCCGTTAAAAAAGTTTTAAAAAAATTTAATAAAATTTCCGGAATTATAGTCAGGATCGGAGAATCCGACGGCATTGACGTCAATTGTGATTTTAAAAGCAGGATGTTGGTAAAATCGCCTTTACTGGCGAATAAATTCATCAAAGAAATTCTGCCTGTATTTGAGGAAAACAAAAAATATCTGATTTTCCGAACATGGACTACAGGAGCGTATAAAATCGGCGATCTAATGTGGAACCGTAAAACTTTTAATAAGACATTTAAAAATATCAACAGTGATTATTTTATTATATCAATGAAATACGGAAATGCTGACTTCTTCAGATATCTTGAATTGAATCCTCTCTTTAATGAAACAAAGATAAAAAAAATTGTAGAACTTCAAACTAGAAGAGAATATGAAGGTTTCGGAGAATATCCATCTTTTACAGGATATGATTATTATGAATATTATAAAAAGCTGAAGGACAACAGCTCTTTCTGTGGAATATATGTCTGGTGCCAGACAGGAGGATGGTCGTCTTTTAAGAATTTTACTTTTTTAAAGGATTCTTCTTTTTGGAATGAATTGAACACTTTCACCGTGATTAAAATTTTTAATGAAGATCGCGATCCGGAAGATGCCGCATGCGAATATTTTAAAGGAAAAAACAAAAAACTTTTTAAGAAGTTTTTAAGGCACTCGGGTTATGCGGTAAAAAATCTTCTTTATGATCCCTTTTTTAGTAAAAATGAATATTATTTTAACAAGCTTCGTATTCCTCCTTTGATTCATATATTCTGGCAGAACTGCACGTTGACCAATCTTACTGTAATGCTTTATAGAATATTAAACGGAAAGGGAAAGCTGTCACTTAAAAAAGGCTACAAATCTTTATTGAAACTCAAAGAGATGAAGGCTATCTCTAAGAAACTGAATCTTCCTTATAATTATAAATTTCATTTTGACACTTTTAAAATTTTTTACATGATTAGAAAGATAATCTACAGGGGATATACTATTAAAAATATTAATAAGCTGTATGAAAAGATAAAAGAATATAAGAAAAATCATAAAACTAGATATTATTTTTATATAAACATTAAGCACAGGATCGGCAAAATGTTTTATAAAATTATTTTCAGACTGCTTATCAGAAAAAGAAAAAAATACAGGATTATTGATAAGATGTTATTTAATCCTTTTTTTTCAAAAATACTATTATTGTTTTATTTTTTGATGAGAAAGAACTTTCCGGAATTTACCGATACCCAAGCAATGCCTTTCAGTACATTTTTAAAATAATTTTTTTTCCTTAACAATTATTTTAAATTTAATTAACAGATTAAGTTTATAATATGTATAAGATTGTTAAAAGTTCTTTTTTCTATGTTTTGGCACTCTTCCTTTTTTCATTTGAAGCTGCCTTTTGAAAAGTATTCGGGCAGCTTTATTTTTTTATATTTATCATAAAAAATAACAATTAATTAACTCAAATTTTATTTTAATTTAATTATGCAGTGAAATTTAATTGGACAATAACAGGAGGTTTTTATGCACTCTTCTAATTGCTTTATTAAAAACGTATCCATTGCTCTGACCGATAAAATGGTAAAAAACGGAGACATCATTATTGAAAACGGAATTATAAAGGATATTGTAATTCATCAGCGGAATAAAAAATGTAAAAACCAGAATGACATTATAATATTTCCGGGATTCATTGATCTGCATAATAATTCTCTTGAAAAGAATTTGACCCGGAATAAATCGTTTGTTTTGCCATTTGAAATTTTAATGAAAAAGCATGATACAGAACTGACATTTTATGGTATAACAACCGCTTATCATTGTGTTTCATTGGCTGATCTGGGCAGGTTCGCCAATCCCTTAAGGACAGGGAAGAATGTAGAAGAAATTATTTTTAAAATAAATCAGATGAAATCATCTTTGAAACTTAATACATTTATACATCTTCGCTACGAGATTCTGGACGTTGATTCCTTGGCACTTGTTAAAAAACTTGTTTCTGAGCGGAAAATTGATATGATCTCGTTTATGGATCATACGCCGGGTTACGGAATTTACAAGGATTTGGAATCATATAAAAAATATCTTATTCAATCCGGTTTATCAATTCAATATGCAGAGGAAGAATTTTTTAAATTAAGCAAACTCCGTTCAAGAATAAATTATCATGATATTGAAGAAATAATAAATATATGCAGAAACTGCGGAATAATTACTGTAATCCACGATCCGAAGGATAAAAAGGATCTTTTGAGAGCATTTGAAGATATAATAGATATTGCGGAATTTCCTGAAAACAATTGGGTCGCAGATGAATTCCGAAGGAAAAATGTATTTATAGTTTTCAGTGCTGGAAAAATTGTCTGGAGCGATTTTATTCCAGAAAATTTAAATTCAACCGACATAATCTGTTCCGAATATTCGTCCTTTTCCATGCTTCAATCAGCCTTCATATTGCAAAAAAAGAGCGGTATTACGCTTAATGATTTTGTGAATATGTATTCTTTGAATCCTGCAAAAGCGATTAGATTGAATAATGCAATCGGTTCAATAGAAAAAGGCAAGAAAGCTGACTTTACAGTAGTTTCAGTAAAAGATAAAATACCGAGAGTGATACAGACGATTATAGGAGGAATGCCGGTATATTCTTCATGCGATGATGACTATTTTGACTTTAATTTCATATCGGATTTTGGTGTAAGAAATTATCATTCAAGAGGCTGTCATTTTATCTAGTAAAAAATCAATATTTACCAAATATTAATTTTTTCTTTATTTGATATTAATAATTTATTGATATTCGTTATTTAAATAAATAAATGGAGGCTTTTATTATGTTTAAAAAAACTGTTAAAATTTTATTTCTTATATTTATTTTATCAGCTGTATCATTGAACGTCATTATTTCCGCTGAATCAAACTTGTATAAAGGGCCTGCACCTAAATATGTTTTCCTGTTCATAGGTGACGGTATGGCTTTACCTCAGGTTTCAAGTGCTGAAATTTATGCATCAGCATTAAAAAACAACAAATATCCAGAGACACCCAGATATTTAAGTTTTACGAAATTTGAAGCTCAGGGATTCACCACGACTCATGATGCCAGTTCATTCATTACGGATTCTGCATCCGCGGGAACTGCAATTGCATGCGGATATAAGACTTTGAACGGTGTGATATCCATGGATATTGGAAAAAAAATCAAGTATAAAACAATTGCCGAAGAACTAAAAGAAAAGGGAATGAAAGTCGGCATTGTGACAAGCGTTTCAATCGATCATGCAACGCCTGCGGTTTTTTATGCTAAGGTTCCTTCAAGAAGCATGATGTATGAAATCGCTCTTCAGCTTGCAGAAAGCGGATTCGATTATTTTGGAGGAGGTTCTGTAATTGATCCGGATGGAAAAAAAAGTAAAATGGATAATAAACCCGGTAATGTTTTTGATTATGCAAAAAGCAAAGGTTATAAAATAACAAAAACAAAAGAAGAATTTATGAAACTGAAAAGCGGTAGCGGCAAAGTATGGGCGGTTACTGAAATGCCTGCCGATGCCCAATCCATGCTTTATGAAGTTGACAGAAGCAAAGATGTTCTTTCATTGGCGGATTTTACCGCAAAAGGAATAGAACTTTTGGATAATCCTAAAGGATTTTTCATGATGGTTGAAGGGGGCAAGATTGACTGGGCATGCCATGCCAACGATGGACTTTCTGCAATCATAGATGTTTATGCATTTGACGATGCCGTAAAGATTGCCGTTGAATTTGCCCAAAAACATCCCAAGGAAACTCTTATAATAGTTACTGGAGATCACGAGTGCGGTGGTATGACTGTAGGGTTTGCCGGAACAAAGTATGACACGGCTTTTCAGAAACTTCAAAAACAGAAAATATCTTATGTAAAATTCGAAGAGAAAATTAATGAATTAAAGAAGGAAAAACCCGATCTTAAACTCGATGAGATTAAAGATATAATAACCGAATATTTTGGACTGACATTCAAGGGTGATAAATCCGATATGGATTTAACGGAATATGAAATAAAGCTCCTTCAGGATGCTTTTGATGAAACAATTAAGGACAAAAAAGAGAGAAGCAAGAGTAGTGAATCATATATTGCATACGGCGAATATGATCCGCTTACTGTTACCATTACACATGTTCTTAATAGAAAAGCAGGCATCGGCTGGACAACTTACTCGCATACAGGTACTCCTGTACCCACTTATGCAAAAGGCGTCGGAGCAGGTGTTTTTGACGGTTATTACGATAACACCGATATATACAAGAAAATTGTTTTAATTTTAAAAATCAAAAAATCATATTAAATAAAACCTAAAAGGATTGTGCAAAAAATAACTCTTTAAAATATGAATTGCACAATCCTTATATTTTTTTTAAAAAAGGATAAACAAATTGAACATAAAAAGAATTTTAAATTATACCGGCTCATTGAATATAAAAAAAAGAGATTTAATTTTTGTATTATTGTTCTCTGTAACTGCAGCAGTTATTATCATTATTCCAAACGGATTTGAAAAAGCCCTGGTAACAAAAGGTGAATCCGTAAAAGCCGAAATCACTGATGTTGATAATGATAATCTTCATTCCATTGGAATCATAAAAACAGGCGAACAGCTTTTAAGAATGAAAATATTAAACGGGAAATTTAAGAACTGCACAATTGATACCGTAAACCATTTTCTGGGCAAACTTGATCTTGATAAGGTTTATGTTAAAGGCAATAAGGTTTTTGCAGTACTGGATGTTGAAGGCGGAAAACTATTCGGAGCTCAGATTATTGACAGATACAGGCTGAATTACACGTTTTATTTAATGATGATATTTATTCTTCTGCTGCTTATTTATGCGGGGTGGACGGGATTAAAAATTATTATTTCTTTTTTATTTTCCGCTATTGTAATCTGGAAAATCCTTTTGCCCGGTTATCTCAAAATGTATGACCCTGTTTTCTTCTCATTGCTTATTACTTTTATCCTTACATTCTGTATCTGTTTTCTGATTGCTGGTTTTACAAAAATGGGACTGACCGCATTTTCAGGATCTGTGGCAGGTATTCTATTAACAGCTTTATTATCAGTATATTTCGGCTCACTTTTCAAAATACCCGGAGAGATAATGCCTTATTCAGAGACTCTTTTGTACACAGGATTCATGAAATTAAAACTCTCGAAAATATTCATTGCAGGTATATTTATTTCTTCATCCGGCGCCGTAATTGACGTAGCTATGGATGTTGCAGCTGCAATGAGCGAAGTTGCAGAAAAAAAACTTGAAATCAGATTAAATGAACTTATCATTTCCGGTTTTAATGTCGGCAAAGCGGTAATAGGGACAATGACAACAACTTTGCTTTTTGCCTATTCTAGTGCATATTCGTCAATGCTGATGGTTTTTATTGCTCAGGGCGTGCCTCTGACAAATATTTTAAATTATCAGATTTTCGGAGAACAGATGCTGCTTACGGTTGTGGGATGCTTTGGTCTTGTGTCTGTTGCTCCGCTTACCGCTATAGCAGGAGGCTTTATTTTTACCTGGAAGAAAATTCTTGTATTACAATAATTCTGATATTTTTTTTTAATCCTAAAGTATGCTTAATTTATAACATTGATAAACTGTGTTATTTTCTCTTTTATAAGATCTCTTATCATTCTGGTCTTAATAAGTTTTTCTTCACTGCTTCCTTTTAGCGCAGAGGGGTCATCGAAATCCCAGTTAAGCCTGACTGATTTGCCCGGAAACACAGGGCATTTTTCGCCTGAAGATTCATCGCAGACAGTGATAACAAAATCATATTTTTTTTCGGTTTTGAACAAATCAAAAACGCTTTTAACTTTATTGCCTGAAATATCGATGTCCATCTCTTTCATTGCTTCAACTGCCAAAGGATTCAGTTTCCTGGGTTCAAGTCCGGCGCTCTCAACGTCAAATTTTTCCGGGGCATATTTTTTTAAAAATGCTTCAGCCATTTGACTTCTTGCAGAATTATGAATGCAGACAAACAGCACTTTAATTTTTTCTTTTTTCATAATGCTTTCCAAATAAAATAGTAATCTGACTGAAAAGCAATACGCTTAAACCGTATTTTATTTTTTTCAGACAGACATTATTAATAATAATAAACACTAAATTGTTAAAATTCTGTTAATTTTATATAATTTATTTAAAACTTTTATGAATTATTTTTTTGTTCCTTATTTATTTAATTGTACAAGATAATTATCAAGAAGTCTTTTAACTGTTTTTTCCCTTTGCTTAGCTGCAAGTTCAAATATGAATATATAAAAACCCAGACGTATTTTTACTCTTTTATCACTCAATATTCTTTTTATATTGTCCTTAATATAAAATTCTCTATTATAAAGATTTTTCTGGAGATTATAATATTTGAAATTAAGCATGCAATGATCGATGAAATTGCAGTCTATCTCTTCGATATTTTCTGGGAGCGCATTTTCCTGAACCGCATTAAAATAAAGCTTGATATTTTCAAGACAGATGAATTTAAGTTCATAGATTAGTTTTTTAAATTCTTCAACTTTCCGGTTATCGGTATTTTTCTCAAGAATATTTGTTATCTCATTCAATACAGGCTCATTATCAAACTGTACCAAAGTAATGTCATAATAAAATTTTTTCCAGCCGTTCAATAATTTTAAATAGGATTTTTTATTTATATCCATTAATAATTTTTCAAAAGCGCTATCACATTCTTTCTTATCATAGTTCTCCTCTAATGATTTCACGATCTGATCTGCAATTTCTTTATCTGTAAAACTTGCCCCGGGCAGGAAATTATTGATGAAAGTTAAAAGAATTAAAATTGATATTTTTTTCATGAAAGAAATATCATACGGCAAAGTTAAATAAAAATTAAGAAAAGATAAATTATTAATTAATTAAAATTTTTTAAAAATTAATCATTTTTTAATCAATTATTAACACTTATAAATCAAAATATAGGCATTTAAAAATAATGGGAAAATATGAATAAAACAGATGATAAAATTTTTGATATTGTTCACGACAGCCAGAAAGTATTTTCAATAATATTGAAAGCATTTTCATTTCCCGGAAGGATATTTAAAATTCCTGAAATAGACTTTCTTTGCGATTATGAACTTCAAAAATATATTGCGGTATTCGGTTTGACTCTGCTTGATTTTGAAACAACTTTTCATGTAATTGATGATAGCACTGATTCATTATTCAAAAAATATATTATTAAAAATAGTCAAGCGGAATATTCCGGTTTAAGTGATGCGGATTTTATATTTGTCATTAACACATATTTATCGGATTCAATAAATAATATAAAAAAAGGCTCTCTTATCGACCCGTCAAAAAGCGCTGTTTTAGTCTATCTTTTAGAAAACATTGCAGATACATCTAAGGGATCTGAGTATACAGTAAAATTATCTGGTCCGGGTATTAAAGAGAAAAAATATTTACATTTAAATAATTTCAAAGAGTGTGAAATAAAAAAATGGATATCTGTAAATAAGGAATTTCCTTTAGGCGTTGATATTGTATTGATATCAAAAAACGGGGAAATTGCTGCAATTCCAAGAAGCATAAAAATCGAAATTAATACTTAAGGAACCAATATGGGATATATCGGCGTAAAAGGTGGAAAAGATGCAATCACCAATTCCGAAAAAACAGTTGATTATTACAGGAAAAAAAACAAAGACAAACCTGTTGAGCTGGAGCAGATAAAAAATCAGATGCGGCTTGCTGTGGATAAAGTGATGAGCGAAGGTTCGCTATACTGTCCAGAAATTGCAGCGCTTGCGGTAAAGCAGGCTGAAGGTGATTTGCTTGAAGCTTCCTATCTTGTAAGAGCATTCAGGTCGACTTTACCCAGAGTCGGTTATTCAATAGGCGTCAAATCGGACGAGATGTTTATCATAAGAAGGATATCATCAAGCTTTCAGGATATTCCTGGCGGACAGATACTCGGTCCTTCAAGGGATTATTCTTTAAGACTTTTAGATTTTAAGCTAATCAATGAAGAAAAATTCAATGCTGATCCTCCAAGAATTGAAAATGAAAATATCAGCAATGAACCGGATATTTTTAAACCGATGGAAAAGGTTATCGACTATTTAAGAAAAGAAAGCTTGCTGGAATACCCTGTCAGGAATAACAATAAAAAACCCTATGACATTACGCGCGATCAGGTAAATATGCCTCTTGAAAGATCGGCGCGCCTTCAGAGGCTGACCAGAGGAGAAGAAGGGGCAATACTTGCTTTCGGTTATGCATCAATGAGGGGATGGGGATCTGTGCATCCGACGCTTGCAGAAGTAAGAGTAGGCTACATGCCTGTTAAGATCAGGCATCCGCACTGGAATTTTGAGGTGACTATTGGCAGAATTACGGCAACAGAAGTTGATTCGATATGCAGTTTTAAAAAAGACACTGTAGTCAGTGAATCGGGAGAAAAAGAGATAAAGTATAATTTTACGCTCGGTTACGGTTTTGTCTTCGGACATAATGACAAAAAAGCAATTGCTATGTCGATACTTGACAGAACTCTTTCGGAAAAAGAAAACAACTCTCCGGTTAAAGATCAGGAGTTCGTACTTTATCATATAGACGGCATAGAATCTCAGGGATTTATTTCGCATTTGAAACTTCCCCATTACGTAACTTTTCAGTCTGCTATGGATAGGTTAAGAAGCATGAAAAAAAATGTTTTCCATGAAGATAAGGAGTTAATTGCAAGTTATGATGAATAAAACTGATTATCAATACAATTTTGCATTTCTGGATGAAAATACAAAAAGAGAGATAAGAAGATGCATTATAAAAGCCGTGTGCATACCTGGCTTTCAGGTCCCATTTGCTTCCAGGGAACTCCCGATATTTTTCGGATGGGGCACCGGAGGCCTGCAGATTACATTATCAGTAATCGGTAAAGAAACGGTTTTAAAGGTGATCGACCAGGGAGATGATGACAGTGTTAATGCCGTTAATTTAAAAAGACTGATAATTTCGACAACAAACATTAAAACAACTGAAGATACAAAAGAGGCTGACATTATTCAATCGCGCCACAGGATTACTGAGGACAGCCTGACTGAAGAACAGATTTATATCTTTCAGGTGCCGTTGCCTGAACCTTTAAGAAAAGTCGAGCCTAAGGAAATTGAGACTAGAAGAATGCACGGTGAAAAGGATTACGGGAAAATGTATGTAAAACTTTATGAAGATATACTTCATCACGGAGAAATTACAATCGGAGCCGATTATCCCGCATTGGTTAATGAGAGATATATAATTGCAACCAGTCCGATACCCAGATGGGATGTACCCAGGCTGAATTTATCGGAAAATCTTTTCCTGTTCGGTGCAGGCAGGGAGAGAAAAATTTATGCTGTGCCGCCCTATACAAAGGTAGAACCTTTATCGCTTGAAGATTATCCTTTTAGAAAAGAGGATTTCTCAGGCAAAGAATGCGGTATATGCGGCAGCCGGGATTCATATCTCAATGAGCTTCCTTCGGAAGACGATAACGGTAAAAGTTATGTCTGCAGCGATTCTTTTTACTGCAGAACGAATAAATTAAAATCAAAGGATGGAACTTGATATGTCTCAGCCTATTTTAAATGTTAAGAATTTAAAGAAAGTATTCGGAACAGGCTGCGGCATCTGTTTAAAAAATGATTACTTTGAAACCAATGACAATATATGTTCAAGTTGCGGTTCAATCATAGGTTGTACAGGCATTAATTTTGAAGTTTATCCCGGGGAAATATTGGGAATTGTCGGTGAGAGCGGATCCGGCAAAAGCACTGTTTTAAATATTATAAATTACAATATTGAAGCGGATTCAGGAGAAATTAATTTCAGCGGATATAAAAACGGATTATTTAATATTTTAAATCTAAGCAGTCAGGAAAAAAGAAAAATGCAGAATGTCCATTACGGCATTGTGTATCAGAATCCTCATCTTGGCCTTAATTTCAATATAAGCTCTGAAGGAAATGCCGCTGAAAGACTCCTGATGGCAGGTTCGAGGAATTTCAGCTCAATTCAAGATAAAGTACATGATTATTTCGGAAAGGTCGAACTTCCTGTCAACAGGTATAAGGACTTCCCGAAGTTTTTTTCCGGAGGAATGCAACAGAGGGTGCAGATCGCAAAGGCTCTTGTAAGCGGGCCTTCACTTCTGCTTCTGGATGAACCCACAGGCGGACTTGATGTGTCCGTTCAGGCAAAGATCCTTGACCTTATTAGATCTATAAGCAGGGAACTCAAAGTTGCAATGATACTTGTTTCGCACGATATGCAGGTTATAAGGCTTTTATGCAAAAGGATAATTGTGATGAAACACGGTAGGATTATTGAAGCGGGATTGACGGATAGGGTAATCGATGACCCTCTGGAAAGCTATACCCAGACTCTTGTTCATTCTGCACTGCAATAGAATAAGAAGGAGTATATGGATAAAAAAGAAATTTTTGAAATATTGATGCAGTCAGATTCGGTTAAGATCAGTGAAGCTGTTAAAAAAATAAGCGAAAAAAATAAGATTGAACTTGTTAAAAAACCTGAAGAGGGACTGTTGATGTTCAGGGCTGTTGAAAGTGTTGAAGAGAGCGAATTCAATGTCGGTGAAGTTCTTATAACGGAATGTGAAGTTAAAATCAATGAAAGCACAGGTTATTCCATGATCCTTGGCATAGATCAGAAGAAAGCTTATGACTGCGCAGTTATTATGGCATGCATAGAAGCTGATACCGGAGAGAAAGAATATGTATTGAATATTATGAATGAACTTAAAGCTGAATTTTATGCAAAATATAAATTTGAAAAAGAAGTAATAAATTCAACCAGTGTGAAATTTGATCTTATGGGCGGGCAGGACAAGAGCGGTGCCCATAATAAAGCGTAATGAGTAACGGAGAGAATTATGAAACTGCATCTTGAAGTGAAAAATCTGACCAAAATTTTTAAAATGCATATTTTAAACGGTAAAGAGATTACCGCATTTAAAAACATATCATTTGATTTGAACCGCGGAAAGTTTATAGGGATTTCAGGTAAAAGCGGATACGGTAAATCTTCTCTTATAAAGTGCATTTACAGAAATTATAAGCCGACTTCCGGAACGGTAAATTTATATGATGAAAATGGTATAAAGATCGATCTGACTTCGATAAGCGATTATGAAATGCTCGGCATAAGGAATAACAGAATTGGTTATGTGAGCCAGTTTCTGCAAATTTTGCCCAGAGTTACTGCAATGAATATCATAACAGAACCTTTGATCGATAAAGGATGGAAATATGATACTGCCGCTGACAGAGCCGTGAAACTTTTGAAACTTTTTGACATTCCGAAAAATCTCTGGGATGCATTTCCTTCGACATTCAGCGGAGGTGAAAAACAGAGGATCAATTTATTAAGGACAATAATTGATTGTCCGGAGATGGTGATTTTTGACGAACCTACTGCAAGTCTGGACGGTAAAAACAGAAAAATAATAATGGAAATAATAAAAGAGATGAAAAAACAAGGTATAACAATGATCGGTATTTTTCATGACAGGAAAGAACTTGAAGAATTGTCTGATGAAATTTTTCAGCTTGTTCGATCGGATGGCTTTTCAGATGAGGCGGATGTGCCGGAATTTGCCCGATCATCGGAAGAAATGATTAATTTTAAATTATAGAGGGAAAAGAATATGAGTATGATTTTTACCAATGCGCATATTATAACGCCTTTAAAAGATTTCATCGGTACATTAATTTTAGAAGACGGGTTAATCACCGATATAATTCCCGATAAATTTTATTTTGAAGGTAAAAACTGCAATCAAAGTTATATCTGCCCCGGAATTATCGATATTCATTCCGATTATCTGGAGCGGGAGATAAGCCCCAGGCCTAATACGGGCTTTTCATATGATCTGGCATTAAGATATCTTGATTACAGGGCTGTTACTTGCGGAATAACCTCGCTATTTAACGGGATCAGCTACAGGGAGGATGAAGGTGCCAAAAGATCAGTTAATCTGAGTTTGGAAATAGGGAGAAAAATAAATTCGTATATAAAAGAAGGATTGTTTCTTATTAATCATTTTATCCATGCCCGGCTTGATACCACTACAAAAAGAATATTTGAGGTTTATGATGAAATCATTGAATATGAAAGCCTGAAAATGGCGGTGTTCAATGATCATACTCCCGGGACAAGGCAGTTCAGGGACATTAAAAAATACAAGGAATATGCTTCTGACAGGTCGGGTATGAACAGCGAAGAACTTGATAAAGAGATAATCAGAAGACAGAATAAAGCGAAAGAAACAAAACACATTAGGCCTCTTTTGTCGGAAAAATTCAAGGATCATAATATAGTACTGGGAAGTCATGACGATACAACCGTTAAACATATAAAGGAAGCTGTTAAGGACAGATGCAGTCTGTCCGAATTTCCAACTACCATGGAAGCCGCAAGAAGCGCAAAGGAAAACGGATTATATGTCTGCATGGGAGCCACAAACCTCATTCTCGGAAAATCACAGTCAGGAAATATATCATGCAAGGATGCCGTAAATGAAAATTTTGTTGATGCATTATGCAGCGATTATCATCTGCCTTCAATGTTATCTTCGATAATTTATCTTTCGCAAAATGGAAAAACCTTAAGCGAATCGGTCAACTATGTAACGTTAAATCCAGCAAAAATAGTTAATATGGATAAACTTACCGGTAGTATAGAAAAAGGAAAGAATGCTGATATTATAATTTTTGATAAATATAACAGCCAGCCGATTCTGGAAGAGGTATATGTAAACGGGATATTGAAATTTAAATGCGATAATCCCGTTAAAAAAGAGAAAGTATTATGTAGTTGATTATAAGGAGCTTTTATGCTGTATGAAATTACTTATTCCGGGGAAAATAAAATTGAAAAGAAGTTGAGTGAAAGGCCATTTATATACCCTTCTGCAGTCATAATAAACTGCAGGCTTGGATCTTGGACGGAAATCGGAGCAGGTTCCAGATTAACCGAAACCGTGTTTGACGATTTCAGTTATGATGCCGGAAGCACTCAGATAATCTATTCCGAGATTGGAAAATTCTGTTCCATTGCATCTTATGTAAGAATCAATCCCGGCAATCATCCTAAAGAAAGGATTATGCAGCATCACTGCACATACAGAAAAAAACTTTTTGGTTTTTCGGAGGCCGATGACATGCTTTTTTTTAATTGGAGAAGGGCAAACAAATGCGTTATAGGAAATGATGTCTGGATAGGTCATTCCGCAATTATAATGCCCGGTGTCAGAATCGGTAACGGAGCGGTTATTGGATCTCAGTCTGTTGTCACTAAAAATATCATGCCTTATGAAATAGCTGTAGGAGTGCCTGCCAAACCGATAAAAAAAAGATTTACCGATGATGTCATTGAAAAAATTGAAAAGACCGGATGGTGGAACTGGGATTATGAAACCGTAAAAAAAAGGCTGGATGATTTTAATGATATCAGACTTTTTATTAAAAAATATTTATGAAAGAGGCGGTATATGATTGATCTGCATTGTCATACAAAAATATCGGATAACAATTTTACAGTTGAAGAAGTAATAAATATTGCTTATAAAAACGGAGTTAAATACCTTGCAATAACGGATCACGACTGCACTTTCGGCGTATCAAATGCCGTAACTTTCGGTTCAAGATACAACATTGATGTTATTCCGGGAATAGAAATATCTGGGTATGATTTTAAAAATTACAAAAGGGTTCATATAATCGGATTATATGTTGATTATCTAGATAAAAGCCTTGATAATGAACTTTACAGTTTCAGGCTTAGAAGGCATGAGAATTCCTATAAAATGTATAAGAAATTAAAAAATCTCGGATATGAAATAAGCTGGAGAAACATCAAAAATCTGGCAAAAGGCGGAACAGGGGTATTCAAACAGCACATTGTCCATGAGTTGATGAACAAAGGTTATACGGATAAAATTTTCGGAAATCTTTACTGCAAACTTTTTGCCGAAAAAGACGGACTGGTTTATGAAGGGCTTAAATATCCCGATGTTTTTGATGCAATCGAAATGATAAAAAAGGCTAAAGGAATTCCGGTACTGGCTCATCCTGTGGTTTACAATACTTATAAAATAATACCTGAACTTGTCAAAAAAGGGCTTAAAGGGATTGAGTTCAGGCATTCAAGACAGACTAGACAGGATGAGGCAAAAATATTAAGCATTGCAAAAAAATTTGATCTTATACTCACAGGAGGCTCGGATTTCCACGGATTCTACGGAAGGAAAGATGAAATAGTGGGGAACTACAATCCCGGCATTAAAACAATTGAATTGCTGAAAAAAGAAAAGAATGAAATACATTTTCAGAAAGCATATAAATTTTAAATCTTTAACAATTACCTTATAGAAAATTAACAAAAACTGACTATTTACATACGAGGTTAAAAAATATGGAACAAAATAACTCTATTCTTGAAATTAATAACATAAATAAAACATATAAAAATTCCAGAGCTTTGTCTGAAGTAAGTTTTTTTGTTGAAAAGGGAGAAATGGTAGGATTAATCGGTTCATCGGGTTCGGGCAAATCAACCCTTTTAAGATTAATATCCGGATTAATTAAATCGGATAAGTCGGGATCTTATATAAAAGTTTTCCAGACATTCATACAGAAAAACGGAACGATTAATTCCGGCATAAGAAAGATCAGGGCTAAAATAGGTTTTGTGTTTCAGAAGTTTAATCTTGTGGAAAGAATGAGCGTAATTAAAAATGTTTTGGTTGGAGCTCTTTCCAGAATGCCTTTCTGGAGAAGCTGGCTTCAGATTTTTACCCGCAGTGAAAAAATTTTGGCAATGGAAGCGCTGCAAAGGGTCAATATAGATAAATATGCACTGCAGAGATCCGGAACTTTGTCAGGCGGACAACAGCAGAGAGCTGCAATTGCAAGAGCTCTGGTACAAAAAGCTGAGATAATCCTGGCAGATGAGCCTATCGCTTCGCTTGATCCCGAGGCGTCAAGGAAAGTCATGAAGATATTATCGAAGATTAACAGAGAGGACAATACTACCGTTATAATAAGTCTTCATCAGGTAGAATATGCTCTTGATTATTGTAAAAGGATAATTGCATTAAAAGAAGGCAAGATCATTTTTGACGGAGCGCCTGAAGAATTAACCGTTGAAATGCTACACAGCATATATGGTTCGGAATTTAACGAAACCGGAACGTGTGATGAGGGATACGAATGTATCAATATCAGCAGAAAAAAGAAAACAGCAATAAAAAACATAAAAAAGGATCTCACTGAAGTAAAGGCTTATATTTAAGATTATAAATGCTTAAAATTCGGCATTTAAATAAAAAAAACAGGAGAAAATATGTTAAAAAAAATTTTAACCTCAATGCTATTCGTTTTATCATTTTTATTTCTTTCATATTCCGAAGAAATGAAGATTTCAGACATCAAGGAAATTAATTTTGGAATAATATCAACGGAGTCTACGACAAATTTAAAGAAAGGTTTTGATCCGTTCCTCGCTGACATGGAAAAAGCGCTGGGCATTAAAGTAAATGCATTTTTTGCAAGCGATTATGCCGGTGTTGTTGAAGCCATGCGCTTTAATAAAGTACAGGTTGCATGGTTCGGTAATAAATCCGCAATGGAAGCGGTTGACAGAGCCAACGGTGAGGTGTTTGCCCAGACTACGGATCCCACAGGCATACCGGGCTACTGGTCTTTGATCATAGTTCACAGGGACAGTACTTTAAACACAATCGAAGATGTTATTAAAAACGGGAAGGATTTAAACTTCGGGAACGGCGACGTCAATTCTACAAGCGGTTATTTAATTCCAGGCTACTACATCTGGGCTAAAAACGGAATTGACCCGAATAAACATTTTAAATCCGCAAGAAGCGCAAATCATGAAGCTAATATATTAGCGGTAGCAATGAAACAGGTGGATTTAGCTACAAACAACACTGAAAATCTTGAAAAATTTCAGAGAGAAAAACCGGATCTGGCAAAGAACGTTAAAATCATCTGGAAATCGCCTTTAATCCCAAAAGATCCTTTTGTCTGGAGAAAAGACCTGCCGGTTGAATTAAAAGCAGAAATTAAAGGATTCATTTTAAGCTATGGCAGAGTGGCTTCAAATGATAAAGAAGTAAAAAGACAGATTGAAGTTTTAAAGGGAATGACTTCAGGAATGGCTCCATTTTTGGATTCATCTAACAGGCAATTAATCCCCATCAGGGAAATAGAATTATCAAAGGATATTCTGAAAATTGAAAAGGATGATAAGATGGATAAAAATGCCAAAAAGACAAAAATTGCAGAATTAAAAAAGAAGCTGCAGGAAGTTAAAATTTATTCCGAATTGGCGGATAAATTATAAATAGTTTCATAAATGGATATGCATTTTTTAAAAAATGCATATCCATTTTTTATTTAGGAGATTAAAATGGCTGAGATAAAGAATAATATTACTGAAATAAAAATACCCAGGAGAAATATTTTAGCCACAATCGGTTATTTTGTTTTTTGGATTTTATTATTTAGTATATTAGCCTGGGCTTATACCGGAGCAGATATAAGATTCATTGAACTTTTTAAATACAGCAACAACATATTGATTTTAATGTCAGGCTTCTTTCCGCCTAATTTTTACGACTGGCAGAATTATTTAAGCGAAATGGTAGTTACGATACAAATAGCTGTCTGGGGCACTTTTCTGGCAGTTGTTTTTTCTGTACCTTTCGGGCTTTTATCATCAAAAAATGTAACTCCTGAATGGTTAAGGCAGCCTGTAAGAAGACTCATGGATATTTTCAGATCAGTTAATGAAATGATTTTTGCCCTTTTGTTCGTAGCATCAGTAGGGCTGGGGCCTTTTGCGGGAGTGCTTGCTCTCTTTATACATACTTTGGGAACTCTTGCCAAGCTTTTTTCCGAAGCTGTAGAAGCGATTGATCCCCATCCTATGGAAGGCATTAAAGCCACAGGCGCAACTCATGTTGAGGAGATTATTTACGGCGTGATACCGCAGGTTATGCCTTTGTGGATTTCGTATTCCCTTTACAGGTTTGAGGCTAATGTAAGAAGCGCAACCGTTATAGGCATGGTCGGAGCCGGCGGCATTGGTCTGATTTTATGGGATGCGGTAAGAAGCTTTGAGTATTCAAGTGCAAGTGCCATGCTGATTATCATAATCATCACTGTTATTTTGCTTGATTTATTAAGTGCAAAATTACGGGAATTATTTACCTGAAAAAAAAGAGGTTTAATATGAGTATGATAGAGGTTTTGTCAGATATTTGTTTAGAGCCTTTAACTGACCTTTCCATAAAATTCATTAATGCCAGTGTTAAAACTTTAAAAGATGCGGCTGTTTATATTAAAAATGTTAATTATGGTTATAATTCCGTTTCTGATGATTTATTTATTGTTTTAAGGAAAATAAAGGTACATGTGCGACAAAATATGCATTATTTGCCGCTCTTGCCTCTGAGTACAATGTGCCGATTTATAAAACAGTAGGCATTTATAAACTTACTGAAGAGATAGTGATGGGAATAAATAAAATTCTATTCAAATATAATATCCCGTTTTTTCCTTACCTCCACTGCTTTTTGACTTATGGAGAAAAAAGGCTTGATCTTTCAGATGGTAATTGTAATGGGAAAAAGAGAACAATAGGTGAATATATATATATTGAAATTGTCAGGCATGATATTACTCCAGATGAAGAATTCGTCATATATTTAAAAATTTATCACAAATCATTCACAAAGATAATGATTTTAAACATTTAAATTTAGATGATGCTGTATGTATAATTGATGAAATCAGATCACTTTTAAGATCAGTTTTACAATGTTATATAAAATGATTTTATTAATAAAGACTAATTGTATGAAAATAATATTATGAGATATTGGTATATAAAAATACTAAAAATTTAGTCGATGAATCATTATGATCATAATTTTTATTACCTATAACAATATTTAACCATAAGCCCGGTTTTTACCCGCTCTTCATTTATGAGCATATCGAGTCTTATTATTTCCTCAAAAAAAAAAGTGAAAGCAGTGGAAGAAATTTTTTAATTCGCTTTATAACTTTCTGCATTACCTGACTTGACCAATTCCTCATTTAGAAGTTTGCCGTAATCGAATTCACATTTTAGGTATACAGAAAACTTTTCCCCGGAAGATATTCTTCGGAACATCTCATTAATACAAGTCTTTATTTTACAGAAATATTTTTTCCTAATTTATTTTATCGCCGTGAGTTAGAAGTCAGGCTCTTCATCAGAGGTCATTCTTGTTAAGCCGCCCCGCCCAAGAAACTGTTGACAAACCCGCCGATATTTTTTACCATCCTGTCATCCTGTTTTAAATGAGGTGATCCATGAGAAAAAATGAAAGAAAGCAAATCCGACCAAATCTTTATTGATGAATCATGTTCTACAGCATTTTGGATATTTCTTCACTAGTCCACAAGGGCAGGGATCATTTCTTCCTGTTTTACAACCGGTACTCTTCACAATAACCGTATCCAGATTATTCTTGATCCTATAATTCCTGGTACGTTTTTCTTAATTGCTGATATCTTTTTTTAGAATATCCAAAATGTCCATCCTTATTTTTTTTAATTCTTATATAATCTCTTTTATCTCATCAGGCTTACATTTCGGACTTTGCTGATCCATTTTCCAATGGCTTTAATTATAATCATACAAAATGATAAGTGCAGAAAAATCTTTTTTCTTTTTCACATTAATTGCTAACCGGTACGATGACTGTTCATTACCTTTTTTGCCTCCTGTTATGCTTTTTGACCTCTTCAATCAAAAAGCCCGATAGACTCAGAACAGGTCTAGAAGGCCAAATAAGCGGGCTTTTTTGTCCGGCAGTCTTCTGAACAGCCCTGCCCCAAAGATTTTTTATTACTCTAGTTTTAAAGAAAGCACCTGTGTTTTTTAAAATTAATAGGGATGAAATAATATAAAAATTTTCACATCTTGTTTTTACTTATTACTT
>JAFGQB010000289.1 GCA_016935915.1 Spirochaetota bacterium | reverse complement strand
TCCTTATTAAAGAGGTATAATGAATTTATATTAATTTTCTTGAATGTTGTAAATCCTTTTGTTAAGATTTAATTATGCGACAGGCAATACACCTACCACGCAACGCTGGAAAAAGTCATTGATGGTGATACTTTATTAGTCAATTTTGATGTTGGTTTTTTTATTTCAATCAAAGAAAAAGTGCGGCTCATCGGAATCAACGCTCTTGCGCCGTGAAAAGTCTGAATAGTCGGGATACATCTCAAGATGTTGAAATGCTATTTGTAACTCAGTAGGTGAAAGTCCTATCAGGTAAAGTCTAACCAACAGCCTGTAACGAGTCTTGCATGCACTCTGGCGACGAAGTGTGTGAAGCGTAGACAGTGATTGCAAAAGCCGTGTGAATTAGCTTCGAAATATTCCGAGATTGCGGAAGCCTTTGCTGTGTGCGTGGCATGGGCAGCATTACTGCACAAAATAGGTTATGTGACAGTAATTCCGCCGGAGTCGTAGAGCATGGCAAATGTAAAAAGGGTTACTCAGAAACACGGGAGGTCTTGCGTTCCCATTCTCAATAATCCCGCAACTGGGGTAATGCGGAATATAAATATATCCTGCTTAACAGATATGATTCTAACTCTGTTAATGATGATAAAGTCATGGCTTAAACGAAATCAAGAATCAGGGGATGGTATTACCAGCGAGGGAAAACCATAGCGAAGTAAGAAGGATTGCAAGAAGTCGTAGTACCTTGATAGTACTGATGAGTCAGGAGAACTATCCCGAAGGATCCTGAAGAGGAAAGCGAGGTACCGGGTCAAAGAACTGTTTTTAGGAAACACGGAGGATGCAATGAAATCCATTATCAAAGAAAAAGTGTCAACGAAACAAAAACAGATAGCGCTTAATGCTAAAAGATTACCGGATGTGAGTTTCACATCAATAGCCTATCATATGGATTTAGGATGGCTTTATGAAGCATATAGACAGACAAGAAAAGATGGTGCGGTAGGAGTAGACGGTATAACAGCAGGGGAATATGAAAAGAATCTGAAAGAGAATCTATCAAATCTACTCGATAGAGCAAAATCAGGAAGATACAAGGCCTCACCTGTTCGGAGAGTGTATATCCCAAAAGGAAACGGTAAGGAATTAAGACCGCTGGGGATACCAACATTTGAAGATAAGATTCTACAAAGAGCTGTTAAAATGCTGATTGAGCCTATATATGAGCAGGATTTCTATAACTGCTCATATGGATTTAGACCAAACAAATCCCAGCACGGAGCATTGCAGAAGTTCTGGGAAGAAGCAATGGGTACGAAAGGATGGGTTATTGACTTGGATATGAGGAAATATTTCGACAGTATTAATCATAAGAAGCTAATGGAAATCTTGAAGCAAAGGGTGAATGACGGAGTGATAATAAGACTAATTGGTAAATGGTTAAATGCAGGGATTATGGAAGAAAAGAATCTGCATTATAATGAAACGGGTACGCCGCAGGGAGGTGTTATATCACCATTATTAAGTAACATTTACCTGCACGAAGTAATGGATAAATGGTTTATCAATGAAGTAAAGCCAAGAATGAAGGGAAGAGTATACATGGTAAGATTTGCAGATGATGCTGTAATGGGATTCAGATATGAAAAGGATGCAGAAAGAGTAATGAAAGTATTACCGAAAAGGCTTGAAAAATACGGATTAAAACTTAACTTGGAAAAGACAAAAGTAGTAAAATTCAGGATACCGCTGAATAAGGATGATGACATTGGCACAATTAATTTTCTAGGATTTACTCACTATTGGGGTAAATCCAGAAGAGGCAACAATGTCATTATGAAGAAAACAGAAAAGAAAAGATTTGCAAGAGCTCTTAAGGAAATTAATGAATGGTGCAAGAAAAATAGACACCTGAAGATGAAAGTGCAATGTGAAAAGTTAAGAAAGAAAATTCAAGGGCATTATGGGTACTATGGAATTACTCCGAACGGAAGGGCAATAACTATATTCTTCCATAGTGTTGGACGAATATGGTTTAAATGGGTAAATAGAAGAGGCAGGAAAGATTCTCTAAACTGGGAGAAATTCACTTTCCTATTGAAGAATGTATATCAATTGCCTAAACCAAGAATAGTACACTCTGTCTATTCAGCGAAACTTTGACGCTGAAGAACCGTATGCGCTAGTTGCGCACGTACGGGTCTGTGGGGGCTTTGGGCAGGCAACTGCCAAATTCTACCCGGCCGGAACTCGACACAAAAAAAGGCAAAGACGCAACGGCATTTATCGAAAAGGAATTAAAAGATGCAAACCTAATAGTTGAAACAAGAAAGAAGGAAAAATACGGCAGGTTTTTGGCTTATGTTTATTATTATAAAGAGTCAAAAAATTTTGAGGATATAATCAGGAAAGGTAAATTATTAAATGATGAACTGATCAAAGCCGGTTTTGCTAAAAGATATGATAAAAAAATTGTATAAATATCTGTAAAATTTAAAATTTTTCAAGCGCATTCCATTTTCATTTTTTTTGAAAAAAAAATATATTTTTGGAATTATAGTATCACATAATTATTTAAACAATTGAAACATTGAAATAATATTGTTTTAATAATTTTATATAATTTCTTTTAATATTTTAAACCCAAATGTCTTAACGAAATTAATATGTATTCCATAACAATTTTTATTTTTAATGCATTTATTACACCTGATACTTTTAACAAAGTAATTATTTATTATAAAATTTTGAACGAATTTATTTAAATTGATTTTGTTTTCATTATCGATATAATCAAAATTAATATTATTATCCGTATCAAAAACGCCGCAGTCATTTAAACATACAGGGCAATTAAAAATTTTTGACTTTAATTTTTTCAGTATTTCCTCCAGCCCTTCATATTCTTTTACTGATTTGGATAGCAGTTCATATCCCTGAATATAAAAATTGATCCTTTCATTATTGCATTTTATTATATCTAAATTTTTTAAAATAATTTTAATGTTTTTACTATTAAGTTCTATCAAATAATTATTATTGGAAATTTTATTAAAGAAATTGCTGTTTATGCTTTCTAATTTATAAACTGTATTGACTTTTAAAAAATTTTCTTCATTAATAATATTATATTCATCAATCTTTAAAATAAGAGTATTAATCTTTGACAGGATTTTATCTGTTTTATTTTTATTTTTGAATCCGGTTTCAAAAGTTATCTTATAATCAAGACTATTTATAAAATTAATTAAATTATCATTTATTGCGTTTGCTGTGATTTTTTTTATTTTTTTATTTTTGCATATCATATCGACTGTATCGGTAAAGTTTTTGCAAAACATATTGAGATTGCAGTAATTGCACCTTTTGATATCCCTGCATTTTATTTTTTTTGCATCATAATAATTAATAAAGTCATTTTTTTTGCCGGTTATTTCATCAAATAATTTATGAGGATCCTGTATTAAATCTTCAAAACCTTCCATATAATAGGCAGGAAGTCTGTTTGTCCAGATATAATAATGAGGTTTTTTTGAATATTCAAAAGCTTTTTTATAATAAGGAATAATTTCATTATATTCACATAAAATTTTTTCCTTATTAATAAATGCATTTCCAAAAGGGATGACATTTAATAAATCAAATTCAAATATTCCGAATTTTGAAAAGAATTTTATCATATCATCAAGATATATATAATTCTGTTTATTGACAACTATATCAATATTTATTATACATTTATTTATTCGGATTAAATTAAGCAGTCCTTCCATAGCCTGATTAAAAGAACCCGGAACCCTGGTTATTTCATCATGTATTTTTGGATTATGACCGTGAAAAGAAAAAGTGACTTCACTTAATCCTGCGTTAACAGCCTCATCTGCAAAATTTTTATAAAAGAACATTCTTCCGTTAGTAACTGTCTGGATATTATTAAACCCGGCTTTTTTGGCATACTTGATTATTTTAATAAAATCAGGATGTATAGAAGCCTCTCCGCCGCTTAGAATTAAATGGGTATAGCCTTTATTTTGAGCAAATTTGATTTTTTTTATAAGTTCGTCAAAAGGTATAAAATTAATATTTTTTCTTGAATTTATATCATGACAAAATAAGCAGTGATTATTGCAGGTATTTGAGATTCTAAGCCAATATTTTTTATTTAATGAAGCTTTTTCTCTGTTTTTATCGAATTTTATCATTTGAATGATTTATTTATCTCTGTATATATAAAAATCAGTGTGCAAATAAAATTTTTAATAATTATTATATTAAAAAACAAATAATTATATTATTATACACAAATTCAGAAAATAAATGAATATAAATTTTATACCTGTTTGGTTAAAACAGTATTCACCCCTTATATAAAAGGAAGAATATTTTGCAATATGCCTTAGGTCTGCATCATTTTAATATCTCCTATGTCGCAGGTAATATAAAATCATATCACAGAGCAGTCCGTGAAGCATTAATACCGTTTATAGATCTTCTTTATAAAAATCCGCACTGGGCAATGAATTTTGAAATGAACGGCTATTCTATAGAATTTATTGCCCGATATTACCCTGACTTATTAAAGAGAATTAAAATATTAATAGAAAAAAAACAGATTGAGTTTATCTCCTGCACATACAGTCCACAATTATGGCCTGCTTTTCCGAAAAAAGATCTGATAAAATCAATTAATCTGAATAGAATGATTTTAAAAAAATATGATCTGCCTGTCAGCAGAATATTTTTTACCCAGGAAAATTTTATCGGAGAAGGTGTAAAGAAATTGAATGATTGGTTTGATCTGGTTTTAATAAAGGATGATTATTACTATTATTTTAATGATCTGCCGGATAAGGGCAATGAAGTAAAACCGTATTATTTACTGGAAAATATGAAAGTTATTATCGGATGGAGCCATATACTAGATGAATTTAAATCATATATAATTAATAAAATGAATATTAAAGATATTGATGATATAAATAGCATTTACTTTTCCGATATTAACTGTAAAGAGATTATTTTTGATAAACTTTCAGAACAAAAATTTAATACCAAATTAATTGATTATCAATCAAGCCACAAAGGGATAACATGGAAATGGTATCATTACGGATCAAGTGAAAGGTTCGGCAAAGTATACATGAATTCTTCGGATATAATTTTTTATAAATTTGATCCTAAATGGTTTTTTTTATCTGAAAGTATTTTAAAAGAATATGAACAAAAAAACTTTAAATTTATAACAGTTTCCGGTTTTTTAAAGGAAATCGATAAAACCGGCTTCATTGCACCGAAGATCGACTTTTTATTTGACGGTTCATGGAATATGATAAGAACAAAGGGCGTTTATCTCTGGATGGGCTGGAATATCCGTTTGCATGAGGATGATTTGCTGGTCAGGACACATAACTGGCTGAGCAGAAACAGACTCCTTGGCATTGAAACATTATTAAAAATTAAACCATATGATGAATTGTTGAATAAAAAGATCAAAAAAATGTTAATGAAAGCCTGGAAACATCAACTTTTAGCGGAAATTAGCGATTCCACAGGGTGGGAGCCTGAATATTGTGAGGTGATTTTCGGCCTTAATCAATCGGAAAAAGTGCTGAATATAGTAGCGAAAATTGCAGATTATATAAAGCTGAAAAAAGAAAAAAATATATTACTGGTTGATACGGAGAATGAAAAGATAAAAAATGAAGATGTAAAAGGGAGGATAATTAAATTCAAAAAGTACAAAGAAAATGACATTCTTTTATACGGTTCAGAGGGAGCCATTAATATTGAAGAGATAGATTTAAATGAAAAAAAACTAATCATTGATTTTTTCCCGAATCATAATATATGCGGAGTAGAATTTAATTTAAAATCGGACTTTATTGCTTTTTCACCTGCATTAATTGAAGATGAAGTTAAAACAGTTAAAATAGATGATATTAAACCGGATGTTTTATACTTGCCGATACCTAACGGCTTAATTGGTTTAGGAGAAGATTATTGGCTGATCAGGCATAACGAATATATGAATCTTGCTGTTTGTATTGATAAGATAAAGAAAAAGATAAAATTTGAAATAATTAATCCCAGGAGGTATCCTTACAGGTGGGTAATGTCGTTGTATAGCGGGAATAAAAATGAAGCAGTAAAAAAGGCATTAAAAATTAATTACTATCCTGATCTTTATATTTAACTTATAATTTATTCACTATTAAAAAATCGTAAAATCCTTCAGCGATCATTGAATTTATACCGGGTGTCAAATGGCCTATGTCATTTGATTTGTATTCCGCCTGGAATTGTTCTTCGGATAAATTGTTCAATACATACTCAAGGGCATTGAAAAACAGATAATTTTTTTTATTACAATATTCTTTTAATGTTAAAATATAATCAGGAGAAATATTTTTATAAAAATAATTTTGCAATTCTTTTTTACGGGGCAATAAAATAATCATCGGAGTGGAACCATTGTTTTTTACTTCAGCTGTAAATTCATCAATAATTGCAAACATTAATTGATTTTTTTCAGGATTATTCCACAAACTAATATAATGTCTCTCTTGATAATTTATATTATTTTGAATAATATTCTGCCAGAAATTTTTCTTAAAAAAAGTTGAAAGATAAGGAAAATCAATTTTTATGTCATCAATTTCATTAAGCCATGAATCATTTTTAGCTAAAAATGTAATATAATCATTCTGCATTAATAGATCAAGGCTATCTATTGATTTTAAAGGATTTTCAATTAATATTAATTTACCTTCTTTTAAAATAAAATGCGGTTTTGTTAACTTTATACCAGAATCAGGTGTATAAAAGGGTCTGTATGTCGCATATATTCTATTTATGTTTTCAGAAACTATACATAATGCAGCTATCTTTGTTTTTATTTGTTTTTTATTTATTACATATTTTAGAAAAGCCTGATCAGTACCATATGATGGAACTCCGAAATTAAAAACATCTTTTTCTAATTTTAATGATAAATAGTACTGCCATGTTTCATTATCATTAACATCATCACAATGGGTATAAGAATCCCCATAAGTTGAAATATAGGGAAAGGTAAAGTCAATATTCCTTGTTCTTTCTTTATATTTCGTGTTATAAAATTTATCCCATCCGAGAAATTGGTCAAAGTTTTTTCTGATTACATTAATATCTTTTTTGGTTACTGTGAAATTATTAATATCGTAAAAATAAAATTTTTTTCCGTAAAATTTGAAAAATAAAAAGGATAAAAATTCCAAAATTGTCAGGGTAATTAAAAATGTCATTAAATAAAATATGGTTTTTTTCAAAATAATTTTTAGAATATATATATTTCCTTATTATTTTATATAAATTAAAACAATTACCAGCTTAAGTCAAATATTTTCATGTTCCATTTTCATAATTATTTACATAATGATAAATACATGTTAAAATTAAAAAATGGATAAAGAGAATAATTCCACTGAAATTTCTGATAACACAATAACACAGGAGAATAAACTGAATTCACTTCCAATTAAAAACAATTGTCTTCAGCTTGCAGTTGCACTGACCAGCCATTGCAATTTAAACTGTTATATGTGCAGCAGGAGGTATAATAAAAGCAAAAATAAACATATGAGTGATGAAGTATTCGAAAAAGTGCTCAAAATAATACCTTATGCTAAAACTTTAAGTCTAAGGGCTAGTGGAGAGCCGCTAATGACCCGTAATCTGGTCAATAAATTGAAGCAGATAAAATCTGTAAATCCAGATATCGATATAAATTTAACGACAAACGGCATCGCTTTTTTAAGAGGATACAGATACATGTACAATGTGCTTAAATTGATTGATAATTTATTTTTATCAATCAATGGAATCAGAAGTTATGAAAAGATAATGATTCCCGCCAAATGGAAAAAAATTAAAAAGGTTTTGAAAATGTTTCATGTTATTCAGCATAATCTGCCTGCAAAATTTAACAGTTTACTGGGTATAGTGGTAATGCGTAAAAATTTCCGTGATATTCCAAATATTATCGAGTTGGCCAGAAAATACAATTTCCATCAAGTATCTATTAAGCCCATGTGGATACATGATAAATCCTTGTTAAATGAATCAATTTATCATGATGAAAAATTATATCAAAAGGTTTTAGGGAAAATCAAAATTGCAAAATTAAAAGCAAAAAAATATCATATAAAAATACATGATTTAGTAAGTATTAAAGCTAAGGTTAATAATAGGAAAAACAGGATTATATGCAGGGAACCCTGGCAGTCTCTGGTTGTCAAAGCAGATGGAAAAGCTTTATTGTGTTGCACCCGAAATACTTTAATCGGGGATCTTTCATCTCAAACTTTTGAAGAAATTTGGTATGGCAAGGAGTCTGATAATTATCGCAAAGGAATGCTTACTAATAAATATTATAAAGAATGTTTAAAGTGCAATAAAATTTTTCCTGAAATTAAAGACAGCTATATTAAAATAAAATACGATACCGGTCTTTGAAAGGTATTTTTTATTTTTATTTATTTAAGCTTATTTTTCAAAATATAATAATTTTTTAAAACTTTTTTATACACTTTGAGCCATAATTTTTTTTCATGTTTCATGCTCATTTTTTTTGCCAATTTTAATGCGTTTTTTGACAGATAATTAGCAAATATGTCACTTGTAAGAATTCTTTCAATTGCTTTAACCATTTTTTTGCTGTTGCGGCGTGGAACTAGAAGAGCATTTTTCCCATTAGTAAGAATATCTTTTACGCCATCCGTTTTTGTTGCAACTATAGGCAGTCCGTAAGATGCTGCTTCCAGTAATGAGTTGGGCAAACCTTCACTGTTCGAAGACAGAACAAAAATATGCATTGATTTAAGTTTTTTAACCGCTTGCTTATTTTCCAGATATCCGGTTATTTCCACTTCTTCATTAAGTTTGTATTTTTCAATTACTTTTTTTGCTATTTTTTCATTTGTTTTGCTCTTTATTTTGTTTTCAATAAAGTCTCCTACCAGCAATAATTTTTTCCGAAGCTTTTTTTTTAATTTTCCATAAGATTCAATTAGTAACGGGATATTTTTCTTTTTTCTGAATGTTGCTATTGTTCCTATTACACCCCTGTTGGAATCATTTAAATTCCATTTGTTGACTTTTTTATCTATCTGAATTGAATTTGGTATGAAACTGGACCTGTTTGCAATATGCAGATATTTGGATATCTCCCTGAAACTTTCTGTGCTTATGGAAGTGATCCATGTTGAATAGTTTAATACTTCAAATATGATATTTTTCTTTTTTTTGTCTTTGAGCCATAAATTACCGTCAATTCCTCTGATTGAAGTTATAAACGGGATTTTATATTCTTTAATGATTTTGAGGCAGGGAAATGAAGAATATAAAAAGAACCCGTGAAAGATATCATAGTTGTTTTTGATGTGAATTAATTCGATTACTTTTTCTGCATAAAAGAAATTTTTCGGATATTTATAAACCTTTATACCGTTATTAATATCAAAATTTAAACATTCTTCAAAAGTTTTTACTTCGCTGGATGATTTTAATATGTCGATATCGTAACCGGATTTTTTCAGGTAATTGGCTACTTTATAAGCAGATTTTGAGACTCCTCCAATATCCGGGGGATATTCAAGTGTTAAGAAACAAATTTTAATTTTTTTTCTCTTTAATATTTTTTTTGGTGCTGATTTGTTTTTTATAATTTTTTGATTTTCCATAGTTTAAATATCTTATATAAATTAAAATTTCTAATCATCTTCTAGAATGATTTTTCTGCAGCTTCCGCATCCCTTATAATATTTTTTTTCCAAAATTCCTTTCCTGTATTCAATTGCCTCATTGCAGTTCCAGATTTTTTCAAGTGGATCATTTAATATATTGTCTATCAGTGTATTATTTGTACAACATAATGAAATATCCCCGTTTATATTAATAAATATCGTATCCCACGGATAACTGCAAAAATCAGTATAAGTGAATTTATTTAAACTGCTATCCATTTTGAGAATATCATCATAACATGCAGTGATATTGGATTTTGCAGCTTTTTTTCTGGCTAAACTTAACTCATAAATTACCTTCTGATATAATTTATTATTTGTATTTATCGATTTTTTCAATAATGATTTGTGATATATTATCAAAGTCTTATAAATGATTTTTTGGAAACCGTATTTAGCCGCAAGGTCAACAACGTCCGTTATCTCTTTGTAATTCATCTTCATTATTATAAAGCCGATCATCAGTTTTAAATCATTTTTTATCTGGTGCTTTAATCTTTTTATCATGTTCATAACATTTATTATATCTTTAAATTTTGCGGGTTTCATGATTTTATCATAACTTTTTATACCGTTCAGGGATAAATGCAGAGAATCAATATTTTCCATTACACTCAAGGCAAATTCTTCATTATTCAACGGCAGTCCATTTGTATTAATTTTAATTTTAATATTCGGATTAATGGATTTTATTAATTTTATTTTTTGAATGATATCTGGTGTTAGTAAAGGTTCTCCACCGGTCCTTAAATTAAGGGTTTTGGCATAAGGGATTATTTTTAAAATTTCATCAAATACTTTTTTTCCCATTGATAATTTATTAAGGTTTTTACTGAACGATTTTTTACACATAATGCAATGTAAGTTGCATATATTTGTAAATGTAGTTATTAAATTCAACGAATTAATAGTCAAAGGTGGATTTTCTTTTAACTTCAAAAAAGGATTACTTATTTTTGTTTTTATTTTCTGATATTTTTTCATATTAATCTAAAAAATTAAAGTTTTTCATAAAAATATTTCGTTGAAGGAGATATTTTATGGCAAAATGCGCATTCCTTATAAAAATTTTTGGTAAACATTCCTGATCTGTATAATTGAACCTCTTCGCTATTCAAAATTTCAGGTATTGAATTTTTTTTAAGATTGCCAATTAATGTTCTCCTTAAACAGCAGATATGTACATTTCCATTTGCCTTTATTGCAAGAGAATCCCAAGGTGCAGTGCATATTATTTCTCTTTCCGGTTTTTTGTTATTACACGACATATCTGTTATTTGTGAAAAATCTGATAGAATACTGTTCTTTTCTGCCTTCTTTTCTGCTTTTTTAATTAATTTAATTACGGCATTATATAATTCTTTGTCATGAATTATTGACTCTTCAAGCAGTTTTCTGTCATGAATCCACATTCGTCTGTAAAAAATTTTTTTGAAATTATATTTTTTTGCGGTTTTTACAAGGCCGGCAATATCTTTGTGGTTTTTTCTCATAACGACAAAACTTATCTGACTATCGAAATTTTCAGGAAGTTTTTGTGAAATTTTTTTAAATTTATTCAAAACAACCTTTATGCTTTTCCAGTTACCGGGTTTCATTATAGCATTATATGTTTTGCCTATGCCGTTTAATGATAAAATTAATGTATCAATAGATAAAAGCACTTCTTTCATAAAATCCGGACTTTTTAGAAATCCTATCCCGTTTGTGGTTAATCTAATTTTTATTTCAGGATTTATTTTTTTTATTGTTTTTAACTTTTCAATGATATTTGGAGTTGTGAGCGGTTCCCCCAGGTTTTTAAGGTTTAATTCTTTTATATATGGTATATACTCCAGGAATTTATTATAAAAATCATCCTTCATTATTTCCTGTTTCATATTTTTATACTGCCTGTAGCACATATAACATTTAAGATTGCAATAAGTTGAAAATGCAATATCAACGGATAAAGAATTTTTTTTGATGACCGGGTTTTTTATATTTTCATTTATTTTAAATTTCATTTTTTATCATTATGTGTATTTAATTATTTTAAAAATTTAAAAATGAAAGAATTCATATACTACAATATTTATTATTGAATTTCAAACAATTTTATCATATAAATTTAAGCCCTAAATGTATTGTTAAAGCGGTTTTTTAAATTTTTTTGCAAAAATTATTGAATTTATCAAATAATTTGGTTGACAAGACCGTATCAAATAAATTATATTTGTAAAAAATTGAAAATCAGAAAATACAATTTAAGATGGTTTTTTCACAATAAATTATAATGAATATTAATTTATTAAATTTAATATTATGCAGTACTGTATATTATTAAATACGGGAATAATTTATGAAAAAAGATAATAAAAAGTTTATGATTAACATCAAGAAAAAGTTGTCTTCATTTTTGACAAGTGAAGAAGGTAAAATCACTAGAAAACAGGCTGTAAAAATCGCTTCGGTACTGTTAATTGCAGGTATCGGAGTTTCAAAATCTTTTTCCGGCGCTCTGAAGGCTGAAAACATTTCAAGCAAACAGCATACATGGAATGATTTTACAAGCGGAGAATTCCGTTCCATGACTTTTTACAATTACCACGGATCACATGGTTCTCACGGCTCTCACGGAAACGGCGGATGTTGATTTTTTTTTAATAAGCCGGTATATTGAATTAATTTTACCTTTTAAAAAGTCATTAAATGTTATATTATTAACAAAAATTCGGGAGATAATTACATAATCATGGAACAGTTTTTTATCAAAATTAATAAAAATATATACTGCAAATACACTCTTCTGAGAACATGTTACCTTTACCTGGATAATTACTATATATATCTTGATGAAGATGAGCATAGTTGGATCGTTCAAATCAAATCAAAAGATAATGTCAAACCGGATAACACTGCAGTCGAGGATGAATTTAAAAACAGGCTCATTTATGAGGACTACAGGGAAAGTTTGATAGAAAAGACAAAAAATATTAAGGAGATGATAGTTGCCAGGGCACTGTACGGGGCAGAAGATACAAGCGGCAATATTGATAATGCTTTAAACAATGATAAACAGGATTATAATCAGCTGGAGGAAGAGCTGGATCGGGTAAAAGACGATCCTTACGGTATTGCGGTCCCATGGGAAGAAAAATATAAGAATAAGCAGCAGTAAAAAAATATGCTTAAAAAAATAGCTTTTAATAAGAATATTTATGAAAAATCCGCCATAAACCAGGCCTGTGATATTTTTGAGGAACTGCAGGTTGTCAATCTTTATGAGGATGAAATAAACTTCTGCATTGACCTGCATTTTTTTAAAGACAGTAAAAAGAACGAAAAAATCATTGATGAGTTTAAAAATCTGATATTATTTTTAAGCGTTAATAAATGAGAATAACAGGAGATTATGAAGACTGCGAGTATAAAAAAAAATTTAAATTATTTCAGGTTTAAAAAAAATGATGATGATACATATTTGTTAACCAATGACTTCGGCAAATATTGCATTTTGAGCAGTGAAGAATTTAATATGCTGAAAACGGATGTTGATAATCTGCCTGAGAGCCTTAATAAAAAACTAGCCGCACGGGACTTTTTTTATTCGCCTAAGAATTCTGAAAAGCTTATAAAAAAATATAAAAAAAAGAATTCCTTTGTTTTTGAAGGTCCGAGCCTTCATATATTTGTTGTCACATTGAGATGTGATCATAACTGTATATACTGCCATGCTTGCAGGAAAAATATCAATGAAAAAAAATATGATATGACAAATGAAATTGCGGAAAAAGCAGTTGATCTTGCTTTGCAGAGTTCATCGAATAATCTGAGCTTCGAATTTCAGGGCGGAGAGCCTTTGTTGAACATCAAAGTCATAAAACATATTATAGAATATACAAAAAAGGTTAATAAAAGCAAAAAAGTTACATTTACAATTGTTACCAATCTAAATTTAATGACTGATGAAATACTCTATTATTTTGACACTAGCAATGTAAGGATTTGCACTTCGCTCGACGGCGGCAGAAGCATTCACAACAAAAACAGGATCCTGAAGCATAATGACAGCTTTGAAAATGCTACAAAATGGATTAACAGGATAAATAATCTAAATAGGCAGAAAGAAGAAAAAAAAGGGAAGATGAACAGACTTAATGCATTAATGACTGTTACAAGGGAGTCGCTGTCCAGTTATAAAGAAATAATAGATACTTATATAGAATTCGGTTTTAATTCCATACATTTAAGGCCGTTAAATCCCTTCGGTTTTGCGAAAAAACTCAAGCAGTCGCTTCTCTACACGCCCGAAGAATTTATTGAATTTTATAAAAAATCAATGGATTATATTATAGAACTTAATAATAAGGGCATTGATTTTTCTGAAAGAATGGCAAAGATCATTCTGATAAAAATAATAAAAAACACTGACCCCAATTATCTTGATTTAAGGTCTCCCTGCGGCGCAGGCATAGGTCAGCTTTCTTATAATTATGATGGTAAGATATTCACCTGTGATGAAGGGAGAATGGTTTATGAAATGGGAGACGATATATTTCTGCTTGGTGATGTTCAGTCTGCGACTTACAGCGATATCATGCAGCATGATACGGTAAAAAGTCTCTGCTCCGCAAGCTGTCTTGAAGGAAGCCCGGAGTGTCATGACTGTGTTTACAATCCCTACTGCGGATTATGTCCTGTTTACAATTTTATTGAACAGGGTAATATCATAGGCTATATGCCGGCAAATGACAGGTGTAAGATACTGAAAGGCATTTACGGAGTTCTTTTTACACTGCTTGAGGATGAGAATGCAGTTAAAATTTTTAATAAATGGCTTAAGATCAAATAATAATATTTATGGCTGATAATAAAGTTGACATTAAATTCGGTTATCTCTGTAATAACAAATGCAGATTTTGTGTTCAGGGCAATAAAAGGATTAAATACGGGAATCTTGAAAAAGAAGAGATCATAAAAAAACTCGAAGATGGAAAAAAGTTTTCAGACTGCATAGTTTTTACAGGCGGAGAGGTCACCATAAGAGATGATTTCCTGGATTTGCTGCTTATTGCAAAAAAGCTCGATTATGCAAAAATTCAGATACAGACAAACGGCAGGATGTTTTCAAATATGTCTTTTTGTGAAAAGACCGTTCAAAACGGAGCAAATGATTTTTCGCTTGCCCTTCACGGCCATATTCCGCAGTTGCATGATTATTTAACCAGTGCCGAAGGAAGTTTTTACCAGACTGTTAAAGGCATTAAAAATTTAAAGTTTTTAAATCAGTTTGTAGGAACAAACACGGTAATTACCAGATCAAATTACAGGAATCTTCCTGATATTGCCGCATTGCTTGTATACCTCAATGTCGATCAGTACCAGCTTGCCTTTGTGCATCCTGTTGGGACTGCCATGGAATTTTTCGACAGTATTGTGCCCAGACTTTCTTTAACGGAGCAGTATGTGAAAGATGCCCTGACAGCAGGGATCAAAGCAGGAAAAACCGTAATGACCGAAGGAATACCCTTCTGTTTTATGGAAGGATTTACCGGATATATTGCTGAAAGCATCATGCCTGAAATGAAAATATTCGATGTCAATGTATGCGATGATTACAGAGAATACAGGATAAAGGAAGGCAAAGCCAAAGATAAAAAATGCGGATTATGCCGTTATGATAAACAATGCGAAGGCACCTGGAGGGAATATCCCGAAAAATACGGCTGGGATGAATTTATTCCTGTGAAATAATATATTTAATTTTTATTAGTTAAATTAGCATTAAATCAGCGATATTATGAATTCAAATATATTGTTTTTTAATATGAAGATTGTTAAGAGGATTCCTGCTGCAATAAAAGGAGCCGAAGGAATTGTATTTTCTATATCAATCCGCGCGTCAGCGGGATAGTATTTCTGCACTGTTTCAACCTGTTTTTTATTTATCCCGTCCGGAGTAATTATGTTGAATTCTTCTGCTGTATTTATATTTTTTCTCAATTTTTTAATATATTCTTTTGTGACTACCATATTTTCACTTAATTTATCCACGGTAAGGGATTTTTTATCAAATTTATCAAAGTAAGAATTCAGCAGCCTTGACAGCAGAGAGATAATAATACCTATTGAAAAAAAAGCCGACAAATTTTTTAAAAACGAATAGTCACTTAATTCTATACTGAAAATAATATAAATGAATAATCCGGTCAGAGTTATAAGGAAAACTGTATTGTTTTTTAAAAACAGCGAGAGCCTGTTGTAAAAAAGAAAAAATAATATATAAACATAGATCATGTCAAACCGTATATAATCAAAAAAAAGATCTATTACATAATGTTTGAACTCTTTAATTATAATGAACATGAACATCATGCTTAAAATTATTTTAATGAAGTTCAGAAAAATATTTTTTTTGTTTTTCATGTTTTTGATGATAGTTGAAAATTTAAATCTGAATTTATTTTTTCCGAAAAGGTTTTTATAGAGCAGTAATATGAATTCATATAGAACAAAGAAGAGGGTAAGAAAAAAAATATTGATAAAACAGTCGAATGAAGGGAAAAATTTATTTTGACTCAATAGGTAACCAAGCGGCATGTTAATGGAAGCTGCAAAAAAAAATTTGACATCGCCGGCAGCCCAGAGATTGAGATACCAGAATAAAAACCCTGTCAGAAAGGAAAGGACTGCGTTTAGGAGAAAAATAAAAAGTATAATAAAGCTGAATTTTGAAAAAATAGTGAAATAAAGAAAAAAAGAAACAGTCTGAATGATCAGTCCTGAGAGCAGGAAAGAGAGGATGTCCTTGTTATAGATCTTGCTTTTAAAAATATCTGTAAGTGAAATTTTAATTCCGAAAAAGATGATTAAGGGAAATGTAAGATTTAAAATGACTGCTTTTAAAATATTATCCATTATATATTCAACCGTTTAAAATACTTTTTATAATTTTTTCCTTATCAAGAAATACCGGAAAAACTTCATTGCCGGAATAAAAGCTGTTCCCTTTGTAAACTCCTGCGCAGATGGAATTCAGGGAACAGAAACTGCATGCTTTTTTTTTAACATAACTGAACTTGTTCTGAACAAGTTTACCTCTTGAGTCTAGGAAAAAAACAGTTCTGGACTCTTTTTTTACTATTTTACGGGTTTCGGTGCTGTACCGGGCAAATTCAGCCATGTAGCAGAGCGGCACCCTTTCTATACGGAAAGTCCTGCTGCTTTTATTGAGCATACTGCATGCTTTAAATAGTGAAATCTCGAAGTCTTTGAATTTCGGGATAACATCGGGATTTTCCTCCACTCTTGTCATAAAAGGGTCAAGATTGTTCCATACAAAGTGGTGTATAAAAGGGTATTTGTCCAGTACCCATTCAACGGTTTTGTCAAGATGGTCAGCATTATAAGAATTGATAACCGTATTAATATCCACAGTGAGACCAAGTTCTTTTAAATTTGCCAGTGCTGTATCGATGTTTTTCAAGGAATCTTCATTTTTTGTCAGAAATGCCTGTATATCGGGTTTACAACTGTGGAGTGAGATATGGACATGGTCGAGGCCTGAGTCTGCCAGACCGGTTATGTACTTTTTATCAGAGAGTTTCTGCCCGTTTGTAATGATCCTGGTATGGATTTTTTTCTGGCATGCATAATTTATAAGTTCATAAAGATTTTCATATAAAGAAGGCTCGCCTCCGGTAAAAATAATGCCTTCATAGGATTGATCAGAAAAGCCGTCGATTATTTTTTTGCCTTCATTTAATGACAGGGATCTGTCATTGGGAGGACTGGAGCAGAAGATGCAACTCTGGGAACAAAGTCTCGTCACCTGGATATAGCCTATTTTTGCCATCTGTATTTTCTCTTTTATGATATTTAAACTATTTTTTTTATTTTGTATAGAAGAAAACTTGATAACCTCCGGTTGTTTATAAATGCATATAATTATTTTTTTATAAAAAAAACATCAATTTGTGCAGTCGGGATATAAACTGCAAAAATTTTTTAAAAATTCTTAAAAAAAAGGTTGACATTTATTTTACATTTTTTTATAGCTAATTATATAATTGGAAATAGTTTTATAAAATATTAAGTGATTTTTAGAGTTTGTGTATTATTTATAGTTTTTAAAAAAAATAATATATAAAGTAATGGGATAATTAAGGTTTAAGTATCAATCGGCTTTTTCATAAATATACATTTTTTGACATTTTTTTATTTCATTAATTTAATGAATTTTACGGGCAAACATTTTGCAGTTTGCCTTTTGTTATATGAGTTATTTGAATTTTTACGACATTTGACGTCATTTGACCTTATTTTAAGGTAAGATAGGAGCATAACATGAAGTGTAAAGTTTTATTCATATCAATGGTAATATTAATGGCCAGTGTATTTGGAGTGTTTGGATTAGATGATCCTAATATGAGAGAGCTTATTTGGAAAAAAGTTAATGAACCCACGGATGTTATTTCTGATATAAGAACAAGTATAATTGCATATATGAAAACAGATTTTTGGGAAAAGATGAGTGATAATGCAAGAAAAAACAATAATTTTGAAAATTATGGATCAGCAAAAAATTATTATTTCAATGAAAACGGATCTTTTAGTACAGATGATGGTCATCTGGATGATGAATTACTTTGTTTGAAATGGGTATATGTAAGAGAAGCATTTAATTATTATGCAGAGGTTGATCACTGGGATCTATTGAAGGGTAAAGCGGGTAGAGTACGAGCCAGGGTATCAATAGAATTTAACAGTTCAACTAATTCTAATATTGATAGAACTTTTAGCAGTACAAAAAGAAAAATTACTGATGAGAATAATGACGGTGTTATAAATTGTTCGATTAATAGAGGTCAATATCCAATTTATTGTGAAATTGAATATAATATCGATCCGGAGGCGCCTTTAATAGATGCTGAACCTTTTTATAATAAACCGGTTATAGGATTCAATACAATACCCTGGTGGGATGATGATTTTTTAGGAAGTTGGGATGTTCTAGAAAAATATTGGTTGCAAGCTGAATATCCAAAATGCTGGAGACATTTTTATAGGGCAAAATCTCCGCAGCCTTATTTTTTAAGAGATTCAATAAATGCTTTTTCCAGTGATAATAATTTGGATCCGCATCAAAATCAAGAAATCGTACAGGAAACATTAAAAACGCTTTATCCGGTTAAAGCATTTCATATAAGATTTTTTAAAGAAAATAGTGATGGTGTATATGTTTCCGATGATGCTGACAATCCGTATATTGATTATTTTATGGATGAAAATCAAAACGGTATTGATGCAGTTGACATAACCAGAAAAATAGGTACTGATGATGTCACTGCAAGGGCCAGATTTACTAAAGAAGGAAGCTATATGATGATAGTATCCGTAATTGATAAATTTAATAAAATTAATATTTTTGAACCGGAATATTTTATAGTAGACAAAACAGGTCCTGTAGTAACCGGATACACTGTTGAAGAAAAAGATTATCTTTTATCTCCTGAAGACAATCCTGTAATTGTTACTCTGGATGCAAGTGATGACGGCATAGTTCATATTGAAGATAATTATACAAAAAGCTTTCCTGATTTAAGTGATTATCTATATGTTAACGAATTGGACAGAGGAGTAATAAAAGTAAGGGACAGCGACAATATAGAATTAGTTAATAATAAAATCAGAATAAAAAGAGAAAATGTCGGTTTTACCATTATTGATTTGTTTTTTAAGGACAATGTAGGAAATAAAAGCAACAGTTTGTTGACAAACAAATTTTATATGTGGGATAGAACCAAACCGGTTGTTCAGTTGAAACCGCCGCTAACCCAGGACACTTTTTTAACCTCAATGAAACCGTTATCATTTGATATTATTGAGGCAACGGATTTCAGCATTCATAATTTTATTTATTCATTTCATGGAAATACATATAACGGGTATAATATAAATCCGTTTACAAATGCATTAACGGTTAACTATGATAATTATTTAACCGGCAAAGAAGGTTTGCTTGATGTTACGGTTGATGTTGTGGATCTGGCGGGCAATCATAATGAAAACATTAAAATAGGCAATGATCATACTTTATCCCAGATGATAAGATTTAATTATGATGATAAAAAACCGGATTTAATTGCAGATATCAACGGGACAAATCTGAGAACTAATCTTGTTTTGAACATTAATGAAAGCGCTGATTTGAATATAACTGCATCTGATTTAAATTTTGACAGGATAAAAATCGTTTATAAAACCGCGGGATTTGTTGATTTTGATACCACGGACAGTAATGTTACATACCATATACAAAACAGTTCCACACCTGTGAATGAAGTTATATTCAGTATTGAGGCATATGATCTTGCAGGAAATTCTGCAGATAAGATAGATAATGTAAGGATTATATTCAGTAATGACAATTCTCCGCCGAATATAGCACCGAATCAGGACAGTGAAAATCTGTGGCGGTATATGATTAATTTCAGTGATGAAACCCAGATACAAAGTATTTATATTAAGGAAATATCTCCGTTCTCAAATGCAATAGAGAGTTTTGGAGAATTTCCTCCGAATGGAACCGGCTGGGATGAGATTGTTAAAAATGTTAAGGTATTTGAATATGACAAAATCGTTCCCCCAAATCATTCGATATGTATATATGCAATTGATATTTGGAACAATTATAATTGGGTAATAGTATCAAATGAAGATGAGGATGTGTATATTATAGACGACAGAGACAAAATTTTTACTGATCCTGAAAATCCTGAGACCGGCACAATAGATCATGTAAAAAATATAATAGAAATGTCTGAAAATTTAATTATTAATGAAGGTGAGACATTGTATATTTATACTAACAGTCCAACAGCTGACGGCATAAATGTCACTTCTATCTCAATATCAAGTCCTGAAAATTTTAAAATTATAAACAGAGGACATATAGTTATACAAAATAATAATAATGATGTTTTTTTCAGCGGAATTACTGAAGGAGATTATAAGTGGTTCGGTATAGTAAACGAAGGAAGCGGTAAAATAAGTATGTCATATAACGATTACAGGCTGTATATTAATGATGCGGTAAGCGGTATTACATATAAAAACCCGGCCGGTGATATTTTATCAAATGAATTTAAAAATATCTCCTTTACTAACTGTAAGACAGGAATACATATTGTTGCTGAAAGCGCAAATTTTAAAGTTCTAAATATGGACAGCATATATTTTTATAATACCATATATGGAGTAAAATTTGATTTTGATGCTGTACCTATTACACAAAGCATGATAGATGATTATGGTTCCTATGATTCATATTTATCAGAAAGTAATACTGTTGTAAGAGATATTAAAAGAGGTGAAATTTATTGCCCGGTAGAGGGATTAAAAAATTTCACAAATGTTAATCATGCACCGAGGATCGAGGGGATAGTAATTACAGGCGAGCCTTATTGCGGCAATACATTGTCATTATCGCCAGACTATGATTATTACGATGATGGTGATCCTCTATTGGAACAGACCCTTGAAGATACAACGCCAACCGGGACAAGATATCAATGGCTTAAAGCAAACAATGAAAACGGTCCGTTTACCATAATACCCGGTAAAACGCAAAATTATATTGATATTGATAATTCATTAATTAAAAAATGGGTTAAATTGAGAATTAAGCCCAGAGATCTGGAAGGAGCATATGGAGAGTACAGTTACAGTAATTCTAAAGAGATCATTAATAGGGCGCCTGAAGCCAGGAATCTGAAAATTGTAGATGAGGAAACAAGTGAGGTTGCAATCTCATCAACTTATGCTTACAGAACTGTTTATGCCAAATATGAGTTTTTTGATATTGACGGCGACTTAAGTTCAGATGCAGATTATATATGGAAATTGGGCACATCCGAGAATGGTGAATTTACCGAAATAATTGGTGAAACTTCCGGCAATTTATACATTGGGGCATATTGTCTATCAAACGGCAGCTATATAAAATTCGGCGTTAAGCCTAAAGACATTCATAACACACAGCCCGATTTTTATTATGAAAGTGATCCGATACCTTTTGACCTCTCTTTAAGGCCTGAAATTAAAACTGCTACATTGATTGGATTACCAGAAGAAGGTCAACAACTTAATGCTTCAATAACCTATTATGATCACTATTGTGAATTAATAAGTCCGAAAATAAAATGGTATTTATCAGAAGATGAAATAATTGGAAATGATAATGATATAAGCTATGAATATGAAAATAGTGCTTCATTTCCATTCAACATTAATTATGCGGGTAAATATATTTATTTTGTTGCTAAGGCTGTTGATACAATTAATGCAGAAAGTGTTGAAAAATACAGCAATTTACTTTTTATGAATACGAAACCTGTAATAGATACTGATTATCAAGTTTATATAAGTGGAACATGGAGATTAAACTTGATGATGACTGCTAACTTTACTTATTTACCGCATTATTGTTCGATATATTTAGGCCATTCTGAAATAAGATGGTATGCTTCGAGTGATAACAGCGCCACAACTCCTGAAGATGATGAATTACTTGACAGCCTAAATGATTGGAGGGTAATAGTTATTACCGAAGAAAGATTTGTAGGTAAATATATATATTTTGTAGTAAGAATCAAGGATGAAAATGATACTTTCAGCGATCCTGAGATAAGCAGTATAGTCAGATTAACCAATCCAAGGGTTGAAAATGTAAGAATTGAATTAAATGAAGATCAATTCGGAACGGTTCATGCTTATTATGACTTTGCTAACTATGAAAATCCGCCGCCACCGAGTGATACAGAATCAGATAGGTCAAAAACAAGATGGTATGTAACTTTAGGTACTGATCAGAATGGATTGTATATACCATTATCTGAAGTATTTGGAGAATTGTCATGGGGATTTCTGGAAAAAAGAGTTTCTGAATTATGGGGGATTAATTTTTTTCAACCATATGGATGGCTGAAACTGGAAATCACACCAAATAATGATGAAGGACATAGTGGACAGACTGTTACAGTCTATAAAAAATTTGTGAACTATAATAATCGTGATTATATTGACAATATTGGAGCTAATGAAACGGCCGATACTGCAGTTGAAGCTGATCCCAGCGGTATGCTTAGCTATAATAACTATTTTAAAACCACATACATATCAGGATTCATTTATGAATCAACTGACAAAGATTTCTTTAAGTTTACAGTCCTTGATCCTGACCCCGGTGAATTGAATAAACCTTTCCATATAAGAATTAAATTTCTACAAAACCCGCAGGATGCATACACCTTTAAAATATACGAAGGCTGGAGAGGGCCTGCACAGCCGATAGACCCGGATGAAATTCTGGAATACAATTCTGTATCTGAAGATATTGATACAGAATATACACAATATGACTGGGGACTGCAGTATAAGGATACACATACTGGAACAAAATATGATTCTACAGTTCATTTTACAAAGACCTATATAATCGAGGTCTGTAAAAAATCTGACATTATTTTTACAGGACCTGATATAGGATATACACTGGAAGTAAGCAACGGTCTGTATCCGACCTTTGAACCTGAACCTTAAATGAACATTATTTTATTATGACTATTTATGATTGAAATATAAAACGGAGGCAAACAGATGAAATTAAGAAAAAGTATCATTTTTATGGCGCTTATATTGATAAATACGGCTTTGTTTTCCCAGAGCCCTGATCCTGTTATAAAAAGCATAGAGGCTGAAGGTTTATATAAATTCAGCTATCCTGATGACAAGATATGGGAGATTACAAAAACCGATGACGGTTATTACAGGATAAGGAACAATAAACTGGGAAGGTACTATCTTTATGTAGACGGGTATAACAATGTCAAATGGAACAACGGTGAACTGTCCGAATCAACTAAATGGGAGTTTATCCAGAGCGAGGTTGAAAATTATTATTACATAAGGAATGTTTATACAAATTACTATATAACGTCAAACAGCTCACAACTGCAGCAGATAAATGTACAGAGCTATTCGGGAAACGACGATCAAAAATATGTATTTATAAACTGTTTCGGAAACAATAGTATAATATTAAATTATATACCGGGAAGAGGAGTATTGAACAGTCAGCCCAACGCTGTTGTTTATAATACTGTTTTAAGTTTAGATAATTACTATAATAATGATATTATTTATGGTAATTATCAGAAACAGAGCATTAATGGCATTGAATATATAAGCATAAACAAAAAGACCTCCACGGTAATTAAGATCGATAATACGGCAGCCTCCGATGCCGTGTTATGGATGAGGGCGAAGGCAATATTCATCAATGACGACCTTGCTATATATTTCAACAATGAAAAAGTCAATTTTAAATACATAGACAATGATTTTCACTGGATAAAGATAGCGGATGTGAGGACCGGTACTGACAGGCTTGAAGTTAAGATAAACAACAATGTCAGTACTCTTGAGATAGACAGGTTTCTGCTTACGACACCGGATGTAGCTCCGTTTGCGGATGAGTATCTTTTTGAGGACATTGTTGCGGATTTTACTGATGATTACAGGGTAAGGGTGAACTTTTCAGGGAAAAATCTTGTCAATGCACAGGTCACTCTTTATGTTCAGTCAACTGCAGAAACTTTATATACAATATTTAAAGATACGGTATCTGATTTTCTAAACTTTGAGCCTGTAAGGAAAGTGCTTGAACATTTAGCGGATCCGGAAGGTTTAAATGATCCATTCACTGCCTATAAAACAGTAACAATAACAGACGAATCGGAATACAGTATAACAGGAGAGGATCAATTTACAGACACAGGTTTTGACGGATATGAGTTTAAATTATATCTCCAGGCAACAAACTGCTTCGGGGAGAGCATCAAGTCAAGGAAAGTATTTGTTTCTCTTGATAATTTTAAGACTTTAACAAATTTTAAAAATAAATTCAATTTGAACGATGATCCCTCATTTACTCTGAGCGACCATCAGGATAAGCTCTGGAAGTTCATTAATGATGAGAATAACTTCTATAAGATAAAGAACAAGGAAACGGACAGGTATAATCTCTATTCCTATACGGATTTTACTGTCAAAATCAACAGCGGGCAGGATGATGAGACTGCAAAATGGGAGATTATAAATATACCTTTTACAGATCTTTACAGATTAAAGAACAGGTATTACGGCAAATATCTGACAGTTGATGCGGATTATAACCTTAAAGTTGCCGACGACAGTGCAGACTATGACCAGATATTCAGGATAATACCTGTTGAGAACAACTACTGCTTGATTGATCCTGTTAAAAGCGGTGCTGGAGTTGTAAAAAGCATTGACAGTTATACAGTGAAGTATGATGATGTATATCTGGTAAATGAGGACGGGTCAAATTTCAATGAACCGTATTCATTTAATAAGTCCGTATCTCAGATAAATTTAACAACCTGTTTTGTCAGGGAAACAGGATTAAATGAAAACATCTATTTATATGAAAACGATAAAATAGATTATGTGCCTCTTTTCTTAAAGGATTCGAGCTTTCTGGTTACCGATTATTTGAATAATTATGTGAATTTCAATGCTGAAAAGGACACTGATATCTATATCTATGTTCCTAATTACAAGGAAGTGAATGCAGAATATTATTACAACAAAGGTTATAAGCTTGTAAGACTACCAAAGAAGTTTTCGACTGTATCAGCTGACAATTATTCATATTTTTATCACAAGAGGTTCAGGGCAGGCACAGGTGACGCAGTATTTTTAAGCAATGACATAAATTATAATACTGCAGAAAACTCTTTTTATACTGCAAGGGACAACAATGATGCAATAGTCTATTTTAATACTGATAATACAGCTTTATCAGGCAACGAAAGTTTATATGTGCGCATCAGGATAAACGGGGGAGCTTATAATGATTATCCGATGGTGAGGATAGTTAAAAATACATGGTTTTACAAAATAACCGATGCATTTGACAATAACGGAAGCTTTACATTTGAATTTAGAAACGGCACTACAATATTAAGCAGTCAGGAATGGATATGGAGCAAGTCTCTCTATTTATCGCAGTACGATACTAAAAAAAGCAATGTTGTCTTCTTCAAGGTGCTTGACACTGACGATGAATCGATAAATTTCAATAATAAATATAACTCTCAGTACCTTGATTTTAACGGGTATCTCATAGACGACGGCACTGCATATTCATCAAAAGGCAAACAGGTTAATTACGGTGCATCTTCAGACCTTATCATCAATTACAGCGATATACCTTTTACAGACAATGTCAAAGGCTATTATGACGGCAGTAGGCTTAAGATAGAATACAACAGTTTGAACACCGGGCTTGTTGATAAAGAGTTTATAGAAATCAGGTATTCATATGACGGCTGGCAGACAAACAGTACGGGCTTTATGCAGCAGACCGGTTACAACAAATGGACAGTTGATTTGTATCCTTCAGGAACAGATTCAAAAATATCCTTTAATTTTTATAACGGGGATATAACAGAGGATAACAATCACTGCAATTGGAACTGGTTTTTCACGGAAAAAGCATACTTCAACTACGGCTATGAAGAGAACTATTTAAAGAGGAACTATATTGAACTGCCCTCAATAAATGACATGGGTGAGGATTTTGAATGGAAGGCTGATGTTGAAAACGGTATTTATGACATATATATTTTAATGGAAAAAACCACACCTGCTGAAGATGCAGTAATGAACATAAACGGTAAATCCTATCAGTTAAATCCCTCTTTCAAAGAGATTATTGAACTGAGGGACAGGGTGATGGTTCTGGATGGAACAGTGAGGATCAAAAACAGCGGAGTGCAGGCAGTAAAGCTTTACAGTGTAAATATCATCAAGGATAAAAAACAGATATACAATAAGACATTTAACTACACAACAATAGAAAATGCAGATATAATCGACAACACCACAAATGACGGCAATTTCATCACATTCAACAATGATGATGTTATTAAGATAAATTATACAATGACAGGTCTTAATGCGGGTGAAAAGCTCGAGCTTGTTTTAAACGCTGTTTCAAACAACAGTGATCTTTTAAGTTTTGCAAAAGGCAGCAGCTTCAATGAGAGCGATCTATTATCGATTGTCAAGCTTAACAATGACATAAGATCATACAGTATAAATTTAAGTGAATATGTACAGGATATTATAAACAACAGTAATAATTTCACCCTTTATATAAAGGCAAAAAAAGGCACAAGGATACTGATTAATAGCGATGTATGCCCTATTAATATTGATTCATATATTCTGATTGATACAGAACTCTATCAGTCTGTGGGTACAATAACAAATCCGTCGGGAAGTTTCTTGTTCACTGAACACAACGGTCCGGACAGCTATACAAGCACAAGTGAAAGGTATGATTTAAATGACTATCTGAATGCACTTGTACTGGTAAGCGGGTATATTGAGAACGGACAGCTTGTGATATTGAAGATAGAACCTGCTTTTTATATAAGAAATATAACAGGTGACAGCTATTCCAATAATCAGTCTCTGACATGGCACGTTGAATCCGACTTTAATTTGACTCATCTCACTTACAGGATACAGGGAGTTGTCGACTGGACAACAGTACCGTTTGGAACTTCGGGTGAGATAAGTCAGAGTATACCTGATGAAGGAAGGTATGTACTTGATGTAATACCGGAGATGTACGGTTTAAAAGGATTGCAGTACAGTTATAATTTTATTGTGGACAGGACCGGACCTTTATTTTATATATTAAGCGAGCTGCCTGAGATCACAAGTCAGAGGCAGTTCCAGCTTGATATAGATATTTATGATAATTTTTCTTCGGATGATGAGATAACTTTGTACTATACCGATAACAGCGGAGATGAAACATTAATACCTAAAAGCAATAACATCGCGGATTTGAATTTAGAAGGTATAACTGAAGGCGAGCATGTTCTTAGATTTTACGCAAAAGATTTAGCGGGAAATATAGGAAATGAAACGGTTAAGACAATAATATTTGATTTTACACCTCCTGTACTTGAAGATATTGAAGTAAGCTATGACTTCGGTTATGATGAGAATAATGTTAAATATCAGTATGTTGCTTTCAATTTTATAACAAGCGATAATTTTACATTTGAAGACAGGTTCATGACAACTTATTATAATATCAGCAACAGTGAAGAGTGGCAAGATACTACGTCTGACAGGATTAAAGTCAATTTTAATGAGTTTGCAGAAGACGGTGAATATACGATAATTGCTTATGTTAAAGACTTTGCAGATTTAACATCTGATATAAATTTTACATCTTTTAAAATTGACAGAACTCCATTGCCGATGCCGTCTTCTTATGAAGGAAAGATTGATGACATTTATTTTTCATTAACATGGGAAAATAGTTCTTATGTTGAAGAATTTGAAGAAGAATTTTTAAGTTATAACATCAGAAGATCTCCTGATTTTAATTTCGGACTTGACAGCTCTTATCTGGATACAACCAGCGATGTATTTATTGATACCTCATCTCTTTATAATCCTGATTTTATATATTTTGTAAGTGTAACTGATATTTACGGGAATGTAAGCGACGGTCTTGAGTGTCCGGCCATGAAATATCATAACATTGAAGGAGAGATAGGAGATAAAGTTACGCTTGATATGGATTGCGGAAATTTTGAAGTAACAATCGATGAAAAAACTCCGCATAAAATAGGATATATAAAAAAAGTTAAAACACTTGATAAACGTACTATGGGTGAGTATAAATTTTTCAATGATGAAATTTATCACTTTGAGCCTCATGGCGCGGTTTTTAAAAATGCTGCAATATGGTATCTTGATGCAGGTAATATAAAAAAACCTGCTGACAATACATCGGATATTACGGAGTATAAGAAAAAGATTACCATGTACACTCACAATTTTATAAGAAATCTCTGGGAGGAGGTTGAAACTGATTACGACAGTGTAAATGACAGGTTTATAGTAAAAATGAAGCATTTTTCTGATGACAAGGAAGGTGAAGAAAAAGAAAATAGAGTAAGTGTTCCTGCAAGGACAACAGAGGTATCACCAGAAGACGGGTCTCTGGATGTAGTTTTCGATTTGTTTAGTTTGAACTCAAACAGACTTGATTATAATCTTAAGTTAAAATTTAATTCCAAGAGATTTGATAATATGTCAAAATTCGTATTGAATGAGTACATATTTAAATATGATAAAAAATATTATTTATGGAGTACATGGGATGTTCATGCACTACAGGATCGCGTAAAGGATTGGGGAGATGATGCAGCAAGTGATCCTGGAGTATGTTCAAGTTGGACAATTGAAGATTCGGGTAATGAATGGGTAAATGAACCGGGAGAGATAAGAGAATATTTGAAAAAGAAATTAATGTTTCCAAAGTTTAGAGGGGAGTTTTTAAATGTTAAGGATGATTTGAATCAAAATTTCAATAATATTGACAACTGCTGGAATTTGAATATTCCACAATTATTAAGAGACAATACAGCTGATAATGATGCCGGATTTAAATATATTACTCTCATGGACGGCAATGAATATGAATTAAAGACTAGCAGCAACATGTATTACAATAAAACAGGAACCAAATTTATTTATAAAGTAATCGATAGCGGATATCTTGTAAAACTGGAAAATAACATTAATTACAGGTTTAATGAAAAAGGCCAGCTTGAGTATATTTTTTATTCAGGCAATCCTGAAGCAGAAATAACAGGTTTTGACGGCGGAACAAAAAATAACAGGATAATGTATACATTTGTTTATGATGAAACCCATAATAATATAACAGATATTTATGCTTATGATAAAGATCATATAGCAGTAAAACATCTAACTTTTTTTTATTCAGATCCTATAACAGGTTATAATGATAATAATTATTATATAAAAAGGATTGATCATATTGACTGTAAGATAATCAACGGAACAACGGAAAAAGTAATTGCAAGGACAAAATTTAATTATTCTGATATCGTATCCAATAATAGCAGCGGTTTATCGTATTTACCAGTATTCAGTCATAATGACATTACTGATAATAATAAAAAAGAAAAAATTATCATACATTATGAAAGACTGGATAAAGTCTCATATTATTATTTTGATAATGATTATACGGGGACTTCAAATGAAGAAGACTATCTTAATGAAGAAAAAAGTATTAATTATGAGACAAATGGAACACAATATCAAATATTAAATTCAAATAATGAAAAATTAAATAATATTGGGGATGTTAGGATAAATTATATCTTTGGTCCTAAAAACTGCTGTAAATGTGATATGCAAAGATGGAATAATAGAAAAACATTTAGAAATATTCAAGCAGTGAAAAATTGTTTGTCTTCTGTTGATAAAAATGTTTTATATGATTCTAGCGGATATGATGAAGATGTTGGAAATTTTCTAAATAATGTATTCAGCAATCCAAATCCTGATAATGTTTTAAATCCATTTCATTTTAGTTGGGAACCTGATTGGTATTATTTTGACATTTCAAATTTCAAAATTAGAACACTGTCCAAAATTACAATAGATGAAAAAGATAAAGTCAGGGAATATAGTTTCAATCAGTTTAAAATCGGTGATGATACAAGATATACTATATATGAAGATAATATCGTAAGTTTCTGTGAAAATGAAAAGATTAAGGTTAAAGATAAAAATAATAATGTAAGCTCTGAGATGAATATAGATTATTTTTACAAGGTCAATGCAGATGCCAACTTGATGCCGTTCCGAAAATCATTGATGATGATGCCTGTAAAAGACTATTCATTAAGCAGCAGATCCGACAGTAATATAAACACAAGACAGTTTGATCTGTCGGATTCAGTACATACAAAATATAAATTCGTTGAAAATACCATTGGTTATAAAATAGGGATCACATCCAGAAAAGAAGGAGTTTATGTAAATAATGCATATCCTTCCAACGGAGACCTGACAAATGACATTGAAAGAGATACAGGCTATTTTGCAAACTATGACAGATCTATTGAGGATATTCTGGATGCTGACAAGATATTTTATAAAGAAAAATCCTATAATATGAATTTATATAATCAGGTTACTGCGGAAATTAACAGAATTAAGGACAAATCCGATCCGGATAAAAAAATATTATCTTTTAAAAGAAGTTTTTACGATGATATCTACTTGATAAATGAAAGATTTTATATTAATGAATTTGAATCAATAGAAAAAGATTATACCTATTTTGTATATAATTCCGGAGACGCAACCAATGATAAAGATCATAGGATATTAAATCCTCAAGTTGAAACCATTGAAGAGGATTATGACGGTATTAATAAATTAATTACTGAAAATGATTATACAAGGAATACAATTACAGGGGCTTATCAATTAAACAGTAAATCAAATTATATCAATAACAGCAGTTTATCCAGGAATATCACTTATAATTATAATAACACCTATGATTTGATATTAGACCAGACCGAAAATAATCTGATTACAGAATACGGTTATGACAATTTGAACAGGGTGAATAAGATCAGTAAAAAAGGAGAAACCATGTCTTCCGCAAGTCCGGATTTGACTGATGAAGGAATAATAACAAAAAAATATTTTGACAACAGGAGCGGATTATTGGTTGCAGAAGAGCACTTTAGGGACGGTGATTATAATGAATCCACAAAAACATTAATAAACGGTTCAGTTAAACTTTACTATTATGATTATGAAGGTAAAAAGCTTCAGGATACTGTTTTATATTATAAAAACAGCGACAATACCGGTGATGCCATGGTTAGAGTATATTTTAATGAAAATATGATGATAAACAGCGAAGTATATGTAATCAATGGATTTTATTCAAAGAGCACCGGTTTAAAGGGAGATTATTTAAACTATTATAATGCCGTTAAAAATAAGGATACATCGTTAGCTTATCTGGATTATATTGATGATAATATTACTGCATATTATACCGGAACAAACGGCATAATCAATAAATTGATTTCAAAAAAGTTTAATTTTAAAGATCCTGATCTGATAAGTCTCGGTTATACCGATGCAACAGTCAGCCTGAATTATATGAATATACCTTTATTAAAAGAAAATTACAAAAAACGTCCTGAGGGAAGTACAGCGGATCATGTGACGAAAACAATTGAGACCTATCAGAGAGATAATAATGGTAATATCATTAATAAAAAATTAGATGATCAGAGAAACGGATTAATTTACAGCTATATTTATAACAATCTGGGTGACCTGGAAAGCGAAATTTCTCCTGTGCCAGGCAGTCCGGTAATCAGCTATTTTTATGAATATAATGACTACGGTAAAAGAAAAACAACAGAAGTGAGGGACGGCGAAGATAACTTAATGAGCAGGATAACTGAAAATTTCAATGCATTCGGTTACTTGATGTCAAAATCCTATTACACTACTGATGGATCACTTGGTTACACAGAAAGTTATGATTATAATAATATAGGGCTTCTTATTGAAAAAACTGGAATTGAAGGCTTAAAAGAAAGTTATACCTATAATATTTTCGGGACTGTAGATAAGAGAATAACCGGTTATGACGGCAAAACTCAGCTTGTCCAGCACAATGAATATGATACTGAAGGTCACAGCATCAATTCTTATTCAAACATTGCGCTGAACCAGAACTTTGATAAGGATAACTGGTCAACTCAGAATGAATATGATGATTTCGGGAATGTCATTAAAGAAAAGGTTAAATATGATATTGATATATTATATTCGGGTCACGGGAAAACCGACGGGGAATATTATACAAAAAAAACCATATATGATATCTATTTTAACAAACCTATGCTTGAAACTACAGACAGATATGCAGGTTTCACCGGTGATATTATTAAACTGGATGATGTTGAATATACATATACATATTTCGGAGAGCTGGAGACTAAAACTTATTATGAATGGTCTTACAGTCTGGACTCACTCGTAACTTATATTGAAGAATATAAGTATGATCAGTTTAAAAGGCTAATACAAAAGACAGTCAAAAGAAATAATGACATAATTTCAAAAACCTTGATTGCAGATTATGATGCAGGAAGAAATGTAATTGAGCAGTATGACTGGGTTAAAGGAAGAAACTGGATATATTCCTATAATAAATACAATATCAGCAATAAACTCGTATACAGTGAAAAAAGAGTTTTAAACAGTTCAGACAGTGCGGCATCATTGACAGTTTTGCGTGCCGCTCCGGTTTTTATGGTTAATAAAATGATCACCAAATATGATGATTACAACAGAATAATAACTCAAATCGACTTTGACGGGAACGGTAAATCATATGAATATGATCTTAATTTCACCGATAAAGTTTCCAGGGAATACAGCGGTACCAATTTTAAATACAATTATACATTGACATCTAATAATGATTTAATAACCGGCAATACATACAGCACAGTATCAAGTATATCTTATACCGGTTATAACTCAACCCAGTATATTAAAAATGATTACAGCATGATCGGGAACCTTGTTAAAACAGAAATGTCCGGATCCTTCAATAAAGAGATCAGTTATGATGAATACGGAAGAAAAGAAGCAGAGACCCTGAACAGGTACATGAATGAAGAACAAAAGTACACTCATTATATTTATGACAGCCTTGGAAGGATTGTAAAAACTGTAAGTGATGATGTAACTGCGGAAGTAACATCATGGGAAACCGAAAACAGCAGTTATACCCGCGAAACTGTTTATACAATTTCAAAACCTGAAACAACAGCACTTCAGCCGTATACAATAACCGAAAATTATACACTTTACGGCAATATTCAGTCAAACACAGATAAATACGGTTATTATTATGAAAGCAGAACAGATATATTCGGAAACGTAATAAGTAAAGTTAAAAAGCCGGACAGTAATGCGTCAATTTCAATCTTCACCGAAACAAATCAGTATGATTCCAGCAAAAGATTGTTGACATTAAAGACAATTAATTCTGGTCTGACCGGTGCAAAGGGTAAAAAATATGCTTATTCTTATGATGATTTGAACAGAATAAGCACTTTACTGAATTACGATGTAGAAGGCGGTGCAGATTCTATAATGACAACTAAAATTTTCGATTATAAAAATGACAATCAGGTTGCTTCAGTTGCAACAACAATCGATACAGAGACATATACAGTTCAGTATAATTACCGTGAGGACGGCGTACTGAAAGAGGTAATTTACCCGGATAACAGGAAATTTGAAAATGTATTTACATACGGCATGAGCACTGACAGCGGAAAAATAAGCAATATTAAATTTAACAATGAATATATAATTAACAATATAGGTTATTATACAAACAATAACAGTACGGAAAATTTTAACTCTGTTGTCACTTCATATAAAAACAATGCAGGCATCTGGACGTATTATGATTTCAATAACGCAAGAAAGTTAAAAGAGAAGACTTTTGAAAACAGTGCCGGAGATGAAATTTTAAAACAGACTTATCAATATGACATGTCTGGCAACATTACAGAGGTATCGGAAAGCGGAACTGAGACAGAAAGCGGACTTTTAGGCTTGTTTGACAGAGTTTTTACCTATGATTCATACAACAGGCTGATTTTAGCTGAATATGAAGGCAGTGTAACAGCCAGGATCAGTCCGAAACTAACCTATCGGGAGTATGATCACATACCTGTTGAACAATCGCTGTTAACTTCTGAAGACCTTGGAGAAAACGGCAATGACACCGTAAATATCGAATCCAAAGCCTCGTCTGTACTTATAAGCGATAAAAACAGTACAAACCAGGGTGTGACACCTTTGATAATAAAAATACTCAAACAGAAGAACTCCTTATTAAAAAATAGTAAAATAAAAACATATTATTCAACAGAAACAGGTTTTACCGAACTTATTTCTCCCGATATAATGATCGATTCTGAAAGTGATGCAGATTATTTTGTATTAAAAGATATTAATCTTACCGAAGCTGTCAGGGCATTTAAAATTAATTTTGTCCCTGATAACACGGATGCTTCCGATGATGCATTGGTGGATACAAACCTGGACAAAAATTTAGGCGACTTGATTGAGGTTTACAGCAGTCTTAATAAGATAGACTTTCAATACACCTATGACGGAGCCGACAACAGGACCGGCGAAAAAGTCTTGAAATATGACGACAACAGCGGTACAATGGTTTTAAATCATGAAGAATCATTCGGATATATTTATTCACCGGACAGAAGGTTTCTGTTAAGCGATAATAATTTCAGCTATGCTTACGATGAGGACGGATTTTTAAAAGGCAAAAGGTCATTGAAAGACAATACGGGCTGGAAGTATACATGGGATGCGGCAGGCTTTTTAAGGGAAATTATAAAATATACCGATGCCAATGAAAACAGCCTTTATGATGACGGAGAGGCAATACTCTATCAGGAAACCAATGTTTACGATGAATCCGGCATGAAAATTAAGTCTGTAAGGGTTGAAGGTGAAAAGACTGACAGCGTAATAACCATTTACAATGAAGGCAAAATAATCTATGAAAAGACAACATCGGATGGAGAGACAAAGATTAAAGATTTTGTATATGCATTCAAGGAACTTCAGCTGATTGTTGACAATAATGTCAAAACATACTATTATTCCGATATACTCGGTTCTACAAGGTTTGTAACAAATGATGCAGGAAACATTGTACAGGAAAACATCTTCGAACCGTTCGGCAAGGAACTGCTGCACAGCTGCGAGGTTGAAGACTGCATCTACACCTATCAATTTGCAGGACATAACGGTGAAAACAAGGAAACAGGACTTATCTATATGAATGCACGCTGGATGGACACAGAAACAGGACGCTTCATCTCGCCTGACCCGGCAAAGCAGGGCATAAACTGGTATGTATAT
>JAFGQB010000052.1 GCA_016935915.1 Spirochaetota bacterium | reverse complement strand
TATATCTATTAATACTGAACTTCCAGCTTTTACATAATTTCTCTCTTTTACTCTGATCTTATATTTTGATTTTATTTTTAAAAAAAGATCACATTGAGATCCCATTCTTATAAACCCGATTTTATCACCCTTATTCACAAAATCACCGATTTTAAAATCTATGTTTTCAATTTTCTTTATCCATTTATCTGCAATTTGTATAATACCGGCATCAATTCTGTCATTTGATAATAAAATAGTGTTCCTTTCATTTTCAAGAATATATTCAGCATCTTCTTCCAATGGTTTTAAATTAAATATAATGTTCAACAATGATCTAAGCATATTTTTGTTGTTATTTTTATTTGTATAATATTTATTTTTAATATATCCAGAAAATGGAAATCTGTTATAATGAACACTTACAGGAGTCATAAATATTCCTATGAGCAGGTCATATTTCACTTTGCTTTTTATCAATTCATCCAAATAAATTTTTTTGTTTTTTTTAACTGACAATGGTACTTCATTATCTTTAATTTCTTTTATATAAATAATCTTGCCGTCTGCAGGTGATACAATATTATTGCCGGAAGGTATCTTTCTTTTAGGATCTCTAAAAAAAAAGTAGAATCTGTATATAAAAAAAAACGGTATTAAAAGTAATAGAAAAAATATCCAGAATGTTAAATACCCCAACCAAAAATTATTCATTTATTCCACCCTTATAATCTAATCTGCATTTTTAAACAAATTTACAAAAAACCTGGCGGGTTTGTCCTTATAAAATACAGTTAAAATTAATATCGGTAAAATACAGATGAAGATCGTAAAAAATAAGAGATTAAGCAGAAGAAAATATTTAAAATCAATCAATAACAATAAAATTCTTTTCATTTTGCTATTTTTGCCAATCTTCTAAAATTAACCATTGATAATATAAAAAATACAACTCCATATAAAATTATTATGCATATATTCGGTAAAGATTCAATTAATTTATAATCTTTAATAAGTATATTTAAATAAGCGTCCAGCGCCCATCCATGCGGCACAAAAAGGCTAGCGATCTGCATGAATTTAGGCATTATAAACTTCGGAATCATTATGCCTCCTGCTACCGTCATTATTATGACAATAGTTCCGGACAAAGAGGCCGCAATAAACACTGTTTTGCTGACAGATGAAATAAACAGTCCAAAGCTTATCGCCACAAATGATACAGATATTGTTACTATTGTTAATGCAAATATATTTTTAATTTCCAAAGCTGGAGTACCGAGTAAAGGCAAAAAATAAATACCTATGGCAAACATCAAAGCTGCCTGAATTAAATTAATTATGAAAAATGGAATTATTTTTCCGGTTAAAAATTTTAAAGTCGAGATTGGTGAAATAAGAATTCTTTTAAATGCCCCACTCTCTCTTTCGCTTATTATGTTTATTGTAATGATCTGAGCTATCCAGAATAATGCAAAAATAGTCCAGCCAGGAACATTCTGCTGTACAGAATTCGGAATATAACTTTCATCTGTTTGAGAATAATATTTTTGAACTACCTTCAAAGTTTTAAGATTGACAGACTTGTTGTTGTTAGCATTGAATTCTTCGAATTTCAAACTTTTTTTCTGTTCATCAAGCTGTTTTATCCTTTCATCAAATTCTAATATATATTTTTTATTTAAATTTTCCACAACAGCCAGTGTCTGTTGATCTATTTGAGTTTTTTTAAAATCATTGAGCATATTTATGATCTCTTTCTTTTTATTTACTGCATCTGCAATTTGATTGTCAATCTGTTTTAATCTTGCAAGTTTAATATTTTCAAACACATTTTTACTGACAGTCATTACGTTTGAAAACATCAAGCTATGAACCTGATTCTGCACAGCATTTGTTATATGTGCAGCAAAATCATTGCTTAACAAAGGATCTATCAAAATATTGATTTCAGAATCTTCCTTAAAATCAATGCTTTCGCTTGCATTCTCTGGTATCTCAATGACAACCTTATATTTTCCTTTTTTTAGTTGATTTAAAGCTTCATCAATCACAATTTTCTTTTTATTCAACTCTGTTATAACATTAAAATAACCAGTCTTTAATATACCATCTATGATTTTATTACCAACATCTAATTTATCATTATTAATGACAATTATATCTATTTTATCTGTATTACTGCTGGAAGAAAAAGTCCCCTGTAGAGAAACCGATAAGATTATTATGAACAAAGCAGGCAAAATAAATAGCATTATTAATCCTCCGGGATCTCTTAACAGCAATTTGATTTCTTTAACAATTAATGAAAAAATTTGTATCATAAAATAACCTTTAATTATGTTATATCTCTTAAACTTCTTCCTGTAATTTCTAAAAAAATATTCTCGATCGTTGGTTCAATTATATTGATTAATGACATTTTAAAATTATTCTTTTTGGATACTTTTCGTATATTATCTATCAATTCAATATTCTCATTACAGCATGAGGAAATAATAATTAATTCTTTATTATTTTCTTTAACATCCACAATTGATTTTAATTTATACAATTGATTAATAAAATCTTTTTTTACCCTCTTCTCTAATTTATATGTGATATGAATTACACCATATTTTTTAAGAATTAATTTCGGGTTGTCTGTTATCATTATTCTGCCTCTGTCGATAATCGCAATTTTGTCACATAATTTATTTGCCTCTTCCATGTAATGAGTCGTATATAATATTGTTATGCCTTTATTTTTTAAATCCGTTACAAGCTGATATATTTTATTCCTTGATTGAGGGTCAATGCCTACCGTAGGCTCATCCATTAATATAATTTCTGGATCATTTACCAATCC
>JAFGQB010000051.1 GCA_016935915.1 Spirochaetota bacterium | reverse complement strand
TTTTTTTTTATATTAAATAAAAAATTCTATTCTTAAATAAATTATTTTATTAAGGATTAATAAATGAATTTACAATATAAAAAAGTAAAATTATACGAAGAAGATGACTATAAAGATTATAATATATATTATTTTGATTCAATTAAAAACATTTATAAATTATTAAAAAAACCTGGGATCACATTGTCATCAGTATGCAGTGAATCCGAAAGAGAAAATTTTTATTATTTTGTACCTGAAAGATTAAATTTCATAGAAACAGAAAATATTAAACTCAATAGTGAATTAAAAACAGAAATTAAAAAAGAAAATATTTTAAAAGTTAAAAACATAATAATAAAAATTGTCAATAACCATTTTTCTGAACCGAGAAGCGGTACTTTGAAAGGCATTGAAAACATGATAAATATCATTATAGATGAATATTTCGGTCAATATGCAATATTAACTAATTTTGCCAGGATGTCATATAAAGATTATACAACTACAATACATTCAATAAATGTAATGTCTCTTACATTAGGTCTATCATTCTTTTTAAAATTTCCGAAGAATAAAGTTTATAATTATGGTATAAGCGGATTACTTCACGACATAGGCAAAACGGAGATATCAGATACAATATTAAAGGCAGAAAGAAAATTAAATCAGCAGGAATTTGAAATAATTAAAAAGCACCCTCAAATCGGAGTTGATATTTTAAAAGATTACTCATTTCCAACAGAAGTTATTAAAGGATGTATAGAACACCATGAAAGACTGGATGGATCAGGTTATCCAAACGGTATAAAAGAAGAAATGATATCAGAAATTGGCAAAATTTTAGCAATAATTGATCCATTTGAAGCAATAACATCAGTAGATAGACCTTATAAACGTAAAATGCCGGTAGAGAAGGCTCTTGAAATAATCTTTATTGAAGAAGGCAATAAAATCGATAAAAATCTTTTTACCAAATTTGTAAAAAATCTGGGAATTGTTGAAAAAATTTTCTAAAAAATTAAAATAATTTATAAAATGGAGTGTATTAAATATGGAAGATAGTACAAATATATCAAAAATCGCTTTTGAGTTTTTAACAAGGTCAATCATTATTATACCTTTTTTAATAGTTTTAATTGGTACAATAATTGGATATTTAAAAAATAAAACTTTTTATTTTCTCCTTATGATCATTGGCACAGCATTGATTATTCTGATAAATTTGTTTTCATTATTGTTCTTGGGATTTATACAAACCGACTACTTAAATTCCTTTATTACAATAACAAGCTTTTTAACATTTATCGGGAATTTGATCTTCGGTATTGGTTTTCTTTTAACAATATTATTCAGTAAAAATGTTAAAAAAGCTGATGATAAAAAAACTGTTATTAAATAAATTCATAATACTAAAATTTATTTAATAACCAATACTTTTCTTAACTGATTAAAAATACCCGGTGCTCGTACCCTGATAAAATATACACCTCTAGTTACAATCTTTCCCAGTTCATTCTTACCGTCCCATGCAACTGTATATTTACCAGCATGCTGATTACCGATTTTTAAAGTCATAATTGCTTCGGAATTTAAATCATAAACAACTATACTGACAGGTCCTGCTTTTTCGATGTTATAGATTAATTTCACTTTTTCTCCGTTGTGCGGATTAATTACATTGTTTAAAATTGTTACACCGCTGTTTTGGGTTTGTATGCCCTTGATTTTTACAATATATGATCCTGCATAATAAGGAGAAAACTGAGAACTGGAAAGTGAATATTTCGATCTGTAGCAGTCAAGGGAACCAATTCTAAATACAAAAGATAAATATTTTCCGCTTTTCATCCTGCTGTCATAAGGAATTGTAAAAACCCATCTTGTTCCCGCTACATTTGTACCATTAACAACAATATCTGTTGAACTCGAATCAGGATCCCAAAAATCAGAGCTGCCTATATCATCAAAAACATCATAGGAAAGCTGAGGGGTCAAAGCATCATAACTAGGATCATTCACAAATATATCAGCATAAACTCTAATAAAATTTGGTTTTAAAATATTTTTGGATCCATTAAATACAGTTACTCTGTTAATATCCCCTTCCTGTGAAGTGCTTTCAAGGAGTACATTTGTGAAAAAATTTTCTCCGATATCAGAAACTGCATAATCAACAGTACTTACCATTGCAACACTGGCTGTACTGAAAACTGAGGTGTTTGTGTCTGATCTGATTCTATCATTTACTATGGATCTTGCCGTAGAATTACCGCTTAGCCAGAATCTAAATCTTCTATTTGAACCATCAAATGATGTAATATTTGATATTGATAAACCCGATCCGCTTGCCGTATTATCATAATAAAAATCACCAGCCACAATAGGATTAGCGCTAGTATCAGTAAAAACATCAATATTAAACTCAACATATAATTGATTAGAACCTACGCATGCTCTGACCAATGTAATGACAGGCTGCAAACCTGCTCCTGTGAATGAACCTGTTATTTCTGTTGGAGTTAAATCTGTTCCCGAACCATTGCCTGAACTATCCTGAAATGATCCAGTTTGAAGAGTTATAAAATCTCCTTCAATTACCGTTGGAGCACCACCTGTTGTTGATAATGTTATCAACAATTCTGTTGGTGAGTTCCATGATATACCTACACTTGATGATCCGTCAAGCCATGAATGTCCGCTCAAGTTTAATATTGTATCAATGTTCCCGCTGTTAATTAATCCAGTATTATTAACATCTTCACTGAATGTTATAACAACAGTATCACCATCATCAATCCCGACAGCAACAGGAGTATTGTCAAATGCTTCAGCTGTTAATATCGCAGGTCCAGCTCCATCAGCACAGGTTAATGGACCTACAGGTGCAAGAGGCATTGCTGTTAAATCTTCAAGCGTTGAACCTGAATACTCTATTGTAGGAACATCTGAAAAAGCGGTACTTAATACCAGATCATCAAAAGTTATATAAATGTCGCTGTCATTTGCCGTATCACCGTTTGTTGTTGATGAAAAAGCTTCATTTGCGACTCCTGACACATCAAACTCTGAAGCTATTACGGTCCCATCATTTATTGGTTTATTGAATGTTAAATATATAGCATCAATATACCCGTTTCCATTAAGATCCGCTGTTTCCTGACTGATAATGGCAGGAGGTGTTATATCCGTTATATCTATACCTTCAGGAGTATTGCTTGTCCCTGTCCTTGTCGCAGCATTGTTAGGTACTGCCGCACCATCAAGAATATTGGCTGTAGGATTTATATTTATCCCTGAACTTGAACCGGCTGTTGTTGTTCCGTTATATGTACCTAATACTGTCAATACAGGACTTGCTCCAAGAGTTATCAATAAATTATTGCTGCCGTTCAATGCAAAGTTCAATCCTGCTCCGCCAAGACTGTCTAATGTTACAGGCAGTATTATATCCCCTGCTACAACTCCGCTTACACTGTTTAACGGTTCACTAAAGGTTATCTCAATTGTATCTCCTGCATTCACTCCGTTAATTCCTACGTCTGTATAATAAGCATTTACAGGTACCGGTCCTGCACCGTCAGTTTCTGTTACATCCGGAATTGCAGCAAGATTATTTCCATATAAATCCTCCACACTTGCCCCGTTTAAAAATACTATGCTTGTGCCACTCAAACTTGTATCTATTCCCAAATTATCTGTTGCATACAATACAATTAAAGTAGAATCATTAGCTGTACCGGTGTTTATTCCTGTAGCAGGATTACCGTTGAATGTCCATTGGTCTTCTGCTCCTATAAAGGTTGAATCATTAATCGGTTCATCAAATACCAGCTCTACACCATCAATCCCTCCATTACCGTTTAAATCCAATAATGCTGCACTTAATAATACAGGTGATATATCATCCCAACTACCTGTCGAACCTGGTGTTACTCCGATATTTATTACATAGCCGTATAGATCGGTATATGTGTTTACAGGTGTAAAAGTCCCGCCAGGAAATGTTCCAAAACTGTTTGTTATTGTACCGCCCAATGTT
>JAFGQB010000050.1 GCA_016935915.1 Spirochaetota bacterium | reverse complement strand
TTGATCAATGCAATATTCGAATATATTTAAATTATCTGGATATTATAATTCCATATAATGACACAAAATCATCGCATTTATATAAAAAAAACAGTGAAAACGGAGTAATACAGATTATCAAAAGAAATGAGGAGGCTGAAAATAAAATTAAGGATTTTTTATTTTATATTTTAAGAGATGAATTATTGAAAGTCAATAAGAACAGGATGTGGAATAATGAATTAAGCTATGATCTTTTATTAAAATGTAATCCAAAAATGTTTTTAATTAAATATGGAAAAGCTTTGATTGATGAAGGTTTTGAGATAAGATTTAAAGATAAAAGTAAAAGAATTTCAAAAGCCAGTGGGAATTTATCATTTAAAATTATTAATTCAAACATAGATTGGCTGGAGGTAGAAACGATCATAGTTGATGAAAATAATGTTAATGATAAGATTTTGATTAATTTTAATGATATTAAGAACGGGATTATTGAGACTGAAGAAGGATTTATAATAATTAATGAAAGTGATATAGAGTTAATTACAAAACTCTATAAATTTGGTTTAAAGAATGACGGCATTTTAAAAATATCAAAATATAACTTATATTTAATAAATGAATTGTATGATAAAAACATAATTAATAAAAATAATGAATCATCTGAACTTAGAGAATTATATAAAAAGTTAAATGATTTTGACAATATAAATAAAGCAGATTTGCCTATTAATTTTAATGGTAATTTAAGAGATTATCAAAAATCAGGATTTTACTGGCTATATTTTTTATATAATTACAATTTAAACGGATGTCTTGCGGATGATATGGGATTGGGGAAAACCATACAAACACTTTGTCTGCTTCAAAAATTAAAGGAAGAAAAAAGCATTTTATTGAATTTGTTGATTGCTCCTGTAATTACACTGTCAAACTGGGAATTGGAAATTAATAAATTTGCCAGCCGTTTAAATTATTTGATCCATCACGGCACCAACCGTATAAATGAAGCGGAAAAATTTTTAAATTATGATTTAATTATAACAAGCTATCATACATTAAAAAGAGATATAGAAATTTTCAGCAAACTTAATTTTAATTATATAATTTTGGACGAAGCACAATATATTAAGAATTCCTTTTCTCAGGTTTTTAAAACAGTCAAAGTCTTAAAATCAAAGCATAGATTGTCTCTTACAGGTACTCCAATAGAAAATAATACTTTGGAACTTTGGTCTCAGATGGAGTTTTTAAATCCGAATCTTTTAGGAACTATAAAAAGTTTTAAATCAAGATATACTGTGCCTATTGAATATAAAAATGATATACGAAGCAAAGAGGAATTAAGAAAAATAATTTATCCATTTATTTTAAGAAGAAAGAAACAGGATGTTGCAAAAGACCTGCCTGAGAAAGAGGAGATAGTTCTATATCTTGAAATGAAAAATGACCAGAAGAATATTTATTTAAAAGCAAAGAATTATTACAAAATGAGAATAAATCAAATAATTAACAGCCGTGGAATAAAGAAATCAGGTATTTACATTATTGATGCATTGCTGAGGTTAAGACAGGTTGCATTATATCCAGGGATTGCCAAAGAGGATTTTCAAAATATAAGTTCATGTAAAATGGATCAGTTAAGAGTAATGCTTGAAGAAATTATAAGTGAAAATCATAAAGTATTGATCTTTTCTCAGTTTGTTAAAATTTTAAAGATAATTCAGGATTTTTTGAATTTAAAACAATATAGCTATTCTTACATTGATGGCACAATAAAACACAGAGAGCGTGCTATAAAAGATTTTCAGGAAAAAGAGGATAATAAGATTTTTTTATTAAGCTTAAAGGCAGGCGGAGTGGGTATAAATTTAACAAGTGCGGATTATGTTATTATATTTGATCCGTGGTGGAATCCGGCAATTGAAAATCAGGCGATTGACAGGGCACATAGAATAGGGCAGACAAAAAAAGTTATAATATATAAATATATAGTTAAAAATACTATTGAAGAAAAAATATTACAGCTGCAGGATAGGAAAAAAGTTTTAATAAATGATTTGATCACAGAAGATAACGGTTTGATAAAACTTTTAAATAAAGAAGATATTTTGACATTGTTTAATTAGTTTTTTTTAAGATATATTCTTTTACCCCTTTAAATGTTTTTCTGTGTACGGGACAAGGTCCATATTGTTTTATTAATTTTTTATGGAGACTAGTAGGATAGCCTTTGTGTACACCAAAATTATATACAGGATAAATTCTATCCAATTCTTGCATATAATTATCCCTTGAAACTTTTGCGAGTATCGAAGCAGCCATTATTTCTTTTATCGATGTATCACCTCTTACCACTGCTTCACCGATATAAATGTCTTTAAAAGGGAAAATATTACCGTCAATAAGTACATAATTAAAATTAATTTTTATGCCCTCTAAAGCTCTTTTCATGGCTAAAAAGGTTGCCTGCAAAATATTTATTCTGTCAATTTCATCATTGGTTGCAAAACCTATTGAGTAAGCAATAGAATTATTGATAATTTTATCGAATAGTTCATTGCGTTTTTTTTCGGAGAGCTTTTTAGAATCATTTAATCCGTGAATTACAGAATCTTTTTTTAAAATAACGGCTGCCGCATAGACATTGCCTGCAAGAGGTCCTCTGCCGGCTTCGTCAACGCCTACTATTACATTTTTCATAAAATGTTATTTAACCTGTTTTCCTAAAAAGACCGTATTAAAATCCAATTTATAAGGATTTTCCTTAATGCATCTTTCAGCTTTTGATTTATTTTTTAGATCTTGAAGTGAATTAATTAAGTATGTTTTATTATTCAGAAGGAAATTTTTACCGAAGGAATTCGGGTCTTTTTTAAATTCGATTATTTGCTGTAATTGTTTTTGATTTATCAGTTTTTCTTTTAATGACCTTTTTAAAAAATCATCATTAATTGTAACTGCTTTAAATGTTTTTATGCCTTCTTTATTCAGAATTTCAATACCGTTTTCATTTCTGTCTACAACCGTTGCAACAAGTGAAAGCTTACCGTTTATTTGTTTTATGGCAGGTATCCACGCCCTTTTAAAACTTGAGGCTTGTGTAATCAGGTCACATATATGCACAACTTTTGATTTATTAATATTTTTAATTGGTTTTCCTTGTGAAATAATATTTAAGTTTTTATAAATATAAAGATTTTTTTTATTTGACAGATGAGATATTATTGAGGAAAAAAACCAGTCCCTTCGTTCTCCACCGGAAATGTATTCACAATCATTGAATTCTTGTATTTTTATCAACTCTTTATAAAAATAATCAATTACAGTTTTATAAATTTTATTTGATTGATAAAAGGAAAAAATTTTATTTTCTATTTCATCAATGAAATTTTCATTATTCATGTTATTATCAATGAAAGATAATAGATCAATGGCATGTTTTTCTCCGCCGTATAAGTAGTGAGTATTGATATAAAATGGTCCTATGGTGCCAGAAGTGTACCAGAATGGTTTTTCTTCATTTGAAATTTTTAAACTTTCAGTTTCAAATAACAATTTTTCAATTAAATTCATTGAGCCTTTCCATAATTTATATTTTTAAAGGTTTTTTAAATTGGAGCTTTTATTATCTTTTTTCGGTGAAAATCTGTATCGTTTGCTGCATTCCACTGAACAGATTAAATTATCTTTATCCAGAAAATCTTCCAACAGGTAATAATCTCCACAAATTATACACTTGTGATATATATCCTGACATTCTTTTGAACAGTAATTTGTATTGTTTTTTTTACTTAATTCAAAAAATTTACCGCATGAAATGCATTGCCTGATATTTATAGCCAT
>JAFGQB010000288.1 GCA_016935915.1 Spirochaetota bacterium | reverse complement strand
CATTTTATCAGTGAAATTTAAAAATTTTGTCAATATATCAAAAGATTTCTCGCTTCGCTCGAAATGACAGAAAAAAAACAGGGGATATATCAGTCGAATGCAGGAATTTATATTATTTAGAAACTTTTTAAACTATAACAATGAAGAGCTTAACTGATAAAAACAAATAATACAGGTTTAAATCTGAAGAGAAAAAATGTTTTTTTCCGGTCATCCTTTGCGCAATAAAACAGCAGTATCATTTGCTTTTTATTTGAAGAATGTTAAAAAATGAACTATTATCATTAATAAATATTTTATATGTAATTTTTATTGATATAATCTTGATTTTATTTAAATATTAATTAGATATTATAAATATGAAATTGGAAAAAAAATCGGTTATAAAAAAGAAAAAGAGAAATAAAAAAAAATCAAGTATAATATTATTTATATTCTTGATATTATTTTTCCTGATTCTATTGATAGATCTTTCACCTGTTCTAATATTATACTCTGCTAAATATATTTCAAAAAAATTTTTTAAATCTTCTCTGGATTTTACCTCATTGCATTATAATCCTTTAAAAGTTAGATTAAAGATCAACGGCTTTTCTTTTTTTAATAATGACATGAAATTAAAAATTGAAGAAATGTTTATAGATCTATCGCTTAAAGACACTTTGTTGTTAAATCCCTCATTGTCATCGATTAAAATCGAAAATCCTCACATGGTCATTTTGGGTGATAATATTAAGCCTAAAAATGATCTGAAAAATGATAATTTTGATATTTTTAATTTTCCTTTTAAAATTAATGAAATTTTATTAACCAATGGTGCTTTATATATTGAGAATAATAATAAAAGAAAAAGGATAATTGATAAATTAAATATTATTATCCCGGGAATTAATTTGGCTGAAAATAATGAGATAAAACCAATGATTAAAGGAGTATTTTTTGACAGGGAATTTAATATTCTGGGTAGATCTTTTATTGATAAAGGCTCATTAACCAATATATTTGATTTTGATATAAAAAATTTTGATCTGTACAATTTATCAATGTATCTGCCTGAGATTTATCATACTAGGATTATCTCAGGTATTATAAATACAAAACTGATTTTAACTTTTACCACTTTTAAGAACAAGCCGCCTTACTTTAATATAAGCGGAGATATTGATGTCTTTGATTTGATAATTAAAGATTTATGGAGCAATGATTATTTACTGAATAAAACAACAGGCAGGATTAATATTAAAAGTTATAACTTTTTTGCCAATTATATTGAATTAAACAAATTGTTTATTGAAAAGGGTTTATTAAAACTTATTTTTTCTGACAAAGAAGAGGAAAAATCAATATTTTTTATAAAGAAAAAATCTGGGATTGGCAAAGCATTAAAAACAAAGATGAAACTGAAAATAAATCAGGTCATAACAGACAAACTTGATGTTGTATTTATTGATAAATATAATAAGAATGAATATTTTTTTAAAAAATCAAGTATTAATATTTACGATTATGAATTGTTCGGATTAAAAAATACCAGATTTAAATTATTTTCCTCGTTGGATGGTGTAGAAAAAATTCAGGCAGACGGATTTTTTAATATTTATGAAAAAAGTGTGATATTTGAAGAGATTGAATCAAAAAGAATAAATATAGACATAATAAAGAGATTTGTAAAAGTTTTCAATTTTATTGAAACGGGATTTATAAATAAATTTTCAGGAACTTTAGATATTTCTAAAAAAAACCTAATAATAAAAGGAGCGTTCTCTCTGGGAAATATTATGATTTCGGTCGGGAAAGGCGCCCAAAAAATGCTTATCAATGATGCTGTTTTGTTTATTAATCATTATGACAAGAAAAGCAAGGAAATTAATATTGAAGAGATTCAGATAAATGATTTGTCATATTCTATCAATGAAAGTAAAAATTTGAAAGATATAAAATTTAATATTAAGGCAATTAATTCTCCCATTATTTTAAAATTTGAAACTCATCCGGAAGGAGTTTTTAACAGGACTAGATTAAAATTTAATAATGATTTAATGCTCAATAATATTGAAGGAAAATATTATAATAAAAATAATTTTTATGATTTAAATGCAAAAGTAGTAACTTCAGCTAATAATTTTGACATTATATTTAATCCTGAAATTGAACTAAATGGGAAAAGCAATATTGAAATATTAGATCTGTTCATACTGGATAATAAAAATCCAGTGTTAAAGATTACTAAATTATCAACAATAATAGATTCTTTTAAAACTGTTCCGCTGAATATAAATATAAAAACAGTAGATGTATCATCGCCTTTTTTTATCATAACAACAGATTTCAACAGAAGGCTTTTTTTATCTTCAATTTTTGAGATTAATACCAAAAAACAAACTGAAAAAAAGATCGGAGAAAAAGATTTTCTAAATATTGACCAGATAAATATATATAATCTGGCTATAACTTTTATTGATAATTCTTTAAATAAAAAATTTAAATATGACCTGCATAATATCAATTGTAAAGTTCAAAATTATCCTTCAAGAGTTTATAATGATGGCAATATTTCTATTGAAGGGGAGATTCAAAACAGAAATAAATTTTATGCGGATATGACTATAAGTAAAACGAACAACATTAAAGGTTCGCTGCAAACCAATGATTTGTTGTTGTCTAATTTCAGCCAATATTTCGAGCATTATTTAAAGCATTCAATTTTATCTGGCAGCCTTAATCTATCAAGTTATTTTACAATAATTGATGAAAATTTGAATATTAATAATGATTTGCAGTTTAAAGATTTAAGATTGATGAAAATGAGTTCAAATGATAGTTTTAAATTAGACCTGTCAAAAATCATAGAGAAAGTTGAAGATAAAAAAGGTTTGATTGATTTAAAAATACCTGTTAAAGGGAATTTAAGCTCACCGGAATTTGATTTCAGAAAAGTTTTTTTTGATTTGTTTGCTGATATGATCAGCAATTTAGGGAAGAATATTCTGCAGTTTTTTCCAAATTTTAATTCTGATAATTTTTATGATGTCATAATCTTTAAACCCGGATCCGTTGATTTTTTACTGCCGCAAAATGAAATCTTTTCGAATGATATGATCAAAAATTTTAAGGATAAAAATAAATATTTTTTGATAGAAGGATATGTTGATAAAAATAAAGATTTAATGTTTATAAAAAACTTAAAATTAACCCAATTGATATTAACATATTCTGATATATTGCCTGAGAAAAACAGCATTGAAGAGATCGATGTTTTAAAAAAAATATATTTGAATATCTTTAAAACAGAACCTGTCTTTAATAATTCCAATGAGCTGAAGGAAATCATATTAAAGAGTTTGACTGTTGTCGATGACGATTATTATTCATTATCTTACAAGAGAATATTAAAAATCAAGGAATTACTTGTTAATACATATAATGTTGATGAAAAGAAGATCGGCTATAATGAAAAATCAATTTTTACTAATCCTTATATTTCTGGCATTGATAATAATATAGGGATATTAAAAAGCGGTAAAATAATCAATTAATAAATTATTTTTTCATTTGATTTTTATTTTGTGTATAGTTTTATAATATGTTACAAATAAAATAAGCAGATTATATTGATGAATATCTTATGAATGTTGATAGAATATATAAAAATAAATTTTTTTTACATCTTATATTGATTACTGTTTTTTTTCTTATGATTTTTTCTTTTTTTTTCTATATGCTTGCAGGAGAAAATGACATCGGATTAACAGGATATCTTAAGGGTGCCGATTATATTCATTTTTATAACGGCGGCAGGATTATACTATCAGGCAATAAAGAAAAATTGTATGACGTGAATTATTTCAGAGAACAGCTTAATTCAAAATACAATACTGTTGGAATGCAGAAAAAATATCTGCCTTTATATTCTCCGTTAATGTATCTTTTATATGCCTTGTTTGCATATTTGCCGTTTATTGCTTCAATTTATATAAGTACCGCATTGTTCATTTTAATTTATTTTATTTCTGTTTATATTATAATTATTTGTTTCCCGAGATTAAAAAAAGATTTTATAATATTTTTTCTACTGTCGGTTTTATTCCCGCCTTTGACTTCAATTTTTTTAACAGGGCATCCTTCGACTCTATGGCTTTTGTTTACTGCTCTTGCGTTTTATTTTTGCCGCAGTGACAAACCCTTTTTCGGCGGTTTAGCTCTGTCACTTTTTTTAATTAAACCGAATTTTTATTTTTTGATTCTTATTTATCTTATTATAACTTTTAAACCGAGGCTTTTTTTTGGTTTTTTAACAGGATCAATTTTTTTGATTTTTATTTCAGGTGTTTGGGATAATTTTTCTTTATGGAATAATTGGTTTTTATTCAGTCAAAAGTATTTGAATCTTTACAGATATGACAGTATGTTCAGACAACATTCAACCAAGGCTTTTTTTTCATTTTTATATTTTAAAAAAGGCAATTTACAATATTTATTTGGAGATATTGGAACAGCAGTAGGATTTATTTCTTTTTTATTTCCATTTATATTTTTTTTAAGATTTAAAAAAGGATATATGCATAACAGATATTGGCTTATGCTGTGTCTTATATTGGTGTTAGCCAATCCTCATATTTATGATTATGATTTAATTATACTTTTTCTCCCGTTATTAATTATCATAAATTATTTAATTAGATATAAATTTTCCAGCTATAATATACTGATAATAATCAGCGGTATGACGTTAATTATGATATTGTTTTCAGCACTATCTAAATTTATCAGGCTGCAGATTTCGGTAATAATTTTCTGGTATATCTTGATTATGTGTTTCTTAAGTATAAAGTTAAAAAATATATTTCCATTAAATTTTTTTTTAAATATGCAGGATAAGAAAATATGATTGAATTTTATTTTTATTTAATTGAATTGATGTCATTTAAATTCCATTCAGGGCAGGCGCCTTTTTTTGTGCAAACATAAGCGCCTAATTTGTTGCAGAAACTGGCAGTTTCCTTTAATGATGAGTTGTCCAAATATTTAATTATTAATCCTGCTGAAAAAGCATCCCCGGCACCTGTTGTGTCGACAACTTTTACTTTATACCCCTGATGAAACGAATAATCAATTTTATCAACGCATAAACATCCGTTATCGCTATAGGTAACTGCCGCAAGTTTTATGTCAAATTCTGACAATAAAGATCTGATAAATAATATATCATCATCTTCATGATTATTATATTCATCTCTTATTAATTTTAATTCCTTATCGTTGAGTTTCAGAATATCTGTATATCGAAGAGATTCAATAATTATATTTATCATATTTTCATTATAATATCTTAAATTTACATCAAAGAGTTTAATTGAGTGAATGGACATTTTCAATAAAGATTGAATGGCTAAATGCGATGAATAATTTCTTTGAGCCAATGTTCCGAAAGTAATAGCATCAAGGTCTTCTGTAATTTCCAACCACTGATTGGAATATTCAAGATAGTCATAAGCAACATCTTCGGTTATTGTAAAGTCCGGATTTGCATTTTTAAGTTTAATGTTTACCGTACCGGTAGGTTTTTGCTGATCAATTTGTACATTATCGATATTAATTTTTTTACTTTTAAAAAAAGACAATAAATCCTTTCCTAATTTATCATTTCCTATTCTGCTTAAAATTATTGCATCATGCCCTGAATATGAAATATTAGCCGCTACATTTGCAGGTGCGCCTCCCGGATATTTTTCCTCCCCATAAACATCCCATAAAATTTCACCCAATCCGGCTATTCTGTATTGTTTAGCCATAATAAATTTAACCGGTTATCTTCTCTTTGAAAGAGATCCGATTATAATACCTCCAATAATCCCCCCCAAACCGCAAAGTAAAATATTAAGTCTCATTTTATCAAAGACACCGAATTTATCCCCTGCTTTATTTAAAAAACCAGAAAGTGTGTCTTTGTGTAAACCAAGCAGACTTAATATTGATACATATTTATTATTTATTTTTCCGAATACTATATATCCGACTATTAACCCGACAACTAAAAAAACAATAATTAAAATGAAAGATTGTTTCATTAATTTTCTCCGTATTATTTATAATTATTATAAGAAATATAAGTTGAAAGTCAATAAAAGAAAAAAATAATTTAAAAAATAAAATTTTACAATTATAATATTTATAATATTTCAAAAAGTTTCAAATTTATAAAATTTATAAAAATAGAGTAATTTTTATCACAAATTTTAAATAAAAATGGTATAATTTAGATTGTTCAAATTGTAAGTATAAGATTTAAAAGGCAGATTTTTTATATATAATATTTAAAATTATTAAATAAGAACTTTTTAGCATATATATTACATGTAAATTGATTTAGAACAAAAAAATGAATTTAGTAAAATGTTTAGAGTTAATTAATTTTAATCCGCATTATAGTTTGATTAAATTAAAAAATAATTTATTTAAAACCGCTGATCAAAAAAGAGCAATTTCGAAAATTAAAACAAGCGAAAAAATAAAAACAGATGATCTAGATAAAAAATGGCTCGTCTGTTCCATATGCAATAACAGAATAACAAAAAACATAAACAAGATCGAAATTAATTCAAGCCATGAGCATACTTTTACAAACCCGCATGGAATATTGTATATAATAAGATGTTTTAACGGAGCGCCGGGCTGCTATACAATAGGCTTTTCGACAAATGACTTTACATGGTTTCCCGGCTATTCATGGGAAGTGTCCATCTGTTCAAATTGCAAAGTGCATAACGGATGGAAATATACAAAAGGAGCTTCGGTTTTTTACGGCATAATAAAAGAATTGTTGGTCCAAGAGAAATAAAAAAAGATTTTTAATTTAAAGATTATTGAATAATTTTTACTTTATTAACTACTCTGTCGGTTGCTTCTAAGATTTCAAATTTAAAATTTTTATATGTGATTATTTCACCTTTTCTGGCGATCCTTCCTGCGGCATAATTAATAATTCCATTAATAGTAGTTGCAACATCATTTTTTAAATCAATGCCTGTTTCATCAAAAAGATCATTTAACCTCATACTGCCTTCAAATTCATTTTTTTTTAATATTATATTATTTTTATCTTTATTTATAAAGTCTTCATCTCCGATTATTTTTTCCACAATATCTTCAAGTGTAATAATGCCGCATACTGCTCCATATTCATCTACTATTATTCCCATGTACTTTCTGTTTTTTCTTAATTCTTTTAATATTTGAATAATCGGTTTTGTTGAAGGTATTATATATAACTTATCACAATAATTTATTATAGGTTCTTTTTCATCCACCCCTAGAATATTCATTGCATGAATTGTCCTGGTTATATTAATTATGTTATCTTTATAAACCGGTATCCTGCTGTTGCCTGTTTTTTTGATTATTTTTTTTAAATCGGATATAAGCGCATCTTCATTAATGGCATTTACATCATTAATATGAACCATAACATCGCATGCTCTTAATTCACTGATGCTTAAGGCTTCATTGATGTAATTTTGAGTATTTTTAGTAATTGAGGATAAAAATCCTCTTGTAACAATGATTTTTAGGTCTTCTCTTGACATTCTGTCTTGTTTTTTTAATTTAAAAATAAATTCAATGACACTTGAGAATGAACCTATTACTATCATAAAAGGGTACATTATTATATATGCAAGCTTTATCAGATAAGCATTTCTTAATGCTGAAGTATTGGGATATTTTCTGCCTATAGACATTGGATAAAGTTCACCGAATATTAAAATTATTGGCTCAATAGATAAAATTATAAAAAGTTTTAACGGGATAAATTTTTCAATAAAGGAAATGTTTTGATATACAACATTCGAAAAATATTTATCAAACAGCATACTTATTGTGACTGTTATTAAATTGATGCTTAATAATGTTGTGCCGAATAATCTTTCCGGCTGATTGAGAAGATTATTAATTATTTTTGCTCTTTTATTGCCCTGGTTTGATAAATAAAGCAATCTGATTTTGTTAGAACTTACCACTGCCATTTCAGAATTGGTAAAGAAACCCTGTAAAATGAGAAGAATTAGTATTAATATTGGTATAACAATAACCAGCATATTATTTAGCCATTTTTTTCTTTAATTTAGTTACCATAATTTTATCTATTTTATTTGGTGAAGCAGTAGTAATTTTAAATTGCAGATTACCGAAGACAAAAATTTCTCCCATCTTTGGTATATATCTGATTTTATTTAGTAAATATCCAGCAACAGTTGCTGCTTCGTTGCTCTTTAAATAAGTTTTAAAGACTTTATTGAATTCTGAAATTTCGATTTTTGCTTCAATTTCAATGATATTTTGATCATATCTGTAGTAAAGAGGTTTAACATCTTCTTTGTCAATTATTTCACCTATGATTTTTTCTACTATGTCTTCCATTGTTATTAATCCCAACAGATCTCCGTATTCATTTATAACTAAAGCAAGATAATTTTTGGATTTTTGGAATTCCTTTAATAAACTTTCAGGCTTCATTGAGTCCGGGATAAAAAAAGGTTTTTTGAAAATATTTTCATATGCACTTATTTTTTGTTTTTGTATTTTTTGATTTAAGAGGTCTTTAATATGAAGAATTCCTATGATATTGTCCGGTTCTTTCACCCAAACAGGAATTTTCGAATATTTTTTTTCTTTTATAATTTCAATTACATCTGTAATATTTGTATCAAGGGACAGTGAAAATATTTCATTTCTGGGTCTAAGTATATGAATAAGCTCTGTTTTTGGGAAATTTATGATGTTTCCTAAAATATTGCTTTCCTCTATATTAATTAGCCCTTTTTTTTGGGATTCTTCAATTATATGGATTACTTCATCTGTGTGGTATTTTGTTGGTTCATTTGATTTTCTATAGAATATAAATGAGTTTATATTCACAAAAAACTCGGATATAGATTTTAAAGTGAAACTGATTGGAGTTAAAATCACAGATAGAAAATATATAATCGGAGAAACATATAATGAAGAATATTTTGATATTTTTATTGCAATAGATTTTGGGCCTGCTTCACCGAAAATCAACAGCAATAATGTAATTATTACTGTCGCAATTATTCTGTTATTTATGATTTTTTCGGTTACTAATGAAGCAGAAATGTTTACAAATAAATTGCAAATCAAAATGGTTACCAATAATTTTTGGGGATTTTCCAGTAGATTTGATAAAATTTGTCCTCTATTGGGGTGTTTTTTCTTAATATTTTCAAGATTTTCAGGGGATAAATAAAAAATCGATGTCTCTGAACCAGAGAAAAAACCGGATAATAATAATAAAAGAATAAGCAATAGTATATAAAATATCATTTATTTTGTAAATTCAGATAACCTTTCCCATTATTTTTACGATATTTATTATAATAATGAATTATAAAATAATGTCAATGATTTTTCTCGGTATAATTCTAAATACTTATGCCCAGGAAATACAGGTTGAAAGAGTTTATATATTTAAAATAATATCATTTCATAAAAAATATGAAGTTTTTTGTACAAAAAAACCCAATGGTTATTATAAATATCAGCAGGTAGTTAACGATAATACTGTATTTTTGACTTTTGAAGGTAATGAATTTTATGAACAGTGCAAATTTGATGAAAATTTTACGGTTTTTAATGATCTTTATGCATCCAATATGTGGTCAAACAGTAAAGGCGATATGTTGATGATGAAAAAAAGGTATGCACCTGTAATTGAAAAAAACAGAAAAAGGAAAAAATATCCTTTTGGTTTTGGGAAAAATTAGTTGTTTTACCTATATTCATCAAAAATTGGTATAAATTCACTAAATAGAAAATATTTCAGCTTATTGTAAGAATTTAAATTTTATGTTATAAGTTATTATTCAAATAAAGGGTTATTAATGGATTTAATAAAATTTGAAAATGTAAGCTTCGCTTATGAAAACAATGATGCTGAAATCAAAAATAATGTTTTAAATGATTATTCTATCACATTTCCTGAAGGTATGATAACATTGATCGGTCAAAATGGAACCGGCAAATCGACATTTTTATTATTGGCAGCAGGCTTATTGCATCCTTTAAAGGGAAATGTCTATATATTCAATAAAAATTCTAACATTTTAACAGACATCAATGAAAGACAAAAGTATGTATCTTTCATTTATCAGAACATGGAGTTTGAAACAGAGGAAACAATCGGAGATCTGTTGAATTTTGTTTATGATAACGGTTATTATAAAGAAAAAAAAAATGATTTTATACCTGATTTAATTAAAGAGCTTGAATTGGAAAAGATTTTATTAAAAAAGACTCAGGAAATCAGCAAGGGAGAGCTTCAGCGTACAATAATCGCATTCAGTTTGTTGTATGGTTCAAAAGTCATTATGATGGATGAACCGATATTTGCATTGGAAGAAAAACAAAAAATAAAAGTAATGGATTATCTATATAATTTTGCAAAATCTGATAAGATCACTATTTTTTATTCTTTGCATGATATTGATCTATCTAAAAAGTTTTCTGATTATACACTGTTGTTTTACAAGGATAAGATGCCTAGATTTGGCAAAACAGATATAATTTTAACAAGAGATAACATAGAAGAAGCATTTGAAATTCCTTTTTCATTATTAAGAACAAAAGAGAGGAATTTCAGGGAAGCACTTATGTATCTGCAGAAAACAGACAAAAATTTATGAATAAAGTGACAAAATCAGGGGAAGAGATAATATTTTTATGATGATGCTTTTTTTGGTCTTTGCAAAGCTGCCGATAATTGTACCTCTTTTTTTTATGCCTATCCTCTGTATCATCATTGCATTTTTTTGGAAAAAGGATATTTTATCAAGCGGTTTATGGGCATCGATAATTTTTTCATTGTTTTTTTTTATTGACCTGATCTTGCTTATGCTTCTTCCGAAACTAAAATTATCATATGGACCGGTTGGATTTCCCTTATTAGGCATAACTTTAGTTAAGTTTATTTTGACTGTATTTATTGCGGTTATTTTTAATATAATTATTGCTCTTAATAAAAAGACTACAAAAATTAATAAAAAGTATATTGGATTGATCATTTTAGCATTTTTTAACTGTTTTATTCTTTCATTAGAAACATATGGATTATACATTGAACCGTTTAAAGTTGAGGTCAGTAATTTAAAAATAGCCACAAAAAAATTAAAATTGGACAGACCTATAAAAATTGCTCAAATTTCAGATTTGCATATTGAAAGAACAACAAAAAGAGAATTACGTGTTTTAAATAAAATTAAAGAAATTAATCCTGATATCATTGTATTAACGGGTGATTATTTAAATATTTCTTTTACGCATGATCCTCAAACCTTAATTCAAACAAGAGAATTTTTAATGAATTTAAAAGCCCCTTTTGGTGTTTATGCTGTTACTTCAGATATTGTAGATCCTGATGAAACTGTTGATATTTTATTCAGTGGTTTAAATATAGAAGTATTAGAAGACAAAATTTATCCGGTTAAAATTTACGGTAATATTATATATATAATCGGAGTAAGTAATATTGATTCACTTCTTGATAAACTTACCTTATTGTCTTTGGTGAATAAATTACCGGATGAATCATATAAACTTTTTTTATACCATACTCCTGATCTTATTGAGGCGGCAGCAGCTTCTAAAATTGATCTGTATCTTGCAGGGCATACTCATGGCGGACAGATCAGGCTTCCTTTTTATGGGGCATTAATAACCTGCTCTACATTTAAAAAGAAGTATGAACAGGGATTATTCGAAATATTGGATACTAAGATGTATGTTTCCAGAGGATTAGGCATGGAAGGACAGGGTGCACCAAGAGTGAGATTTTTATGTCCTCCAGAAATAGCAATATTTGATATTAAATCAGAATAAAATTTATTTGATGAAAGATAATTTTTATTAGTTCATGGTGAATAATTCATAAAATAAATTCCAGTCATTTCGAACCCGATTTCTAATCGGGTGAGAAATCTTTTAAGCAATCAAAAATTAAAAAAAAATGAGGGAGAATATGCTCCCTCATTTTAGACTCTAAATAAGCCTGTTTTAATATAAAGAATTCTATTATTGTGCTAAAACTTCATCCCAAGTAGTTACAGGCCATTCTGTTAAGAAAAGCTGGTCTATAGCTGGTTTTGCCTGTACCCTGATTGCTTCGGCATCGGGGAAACCCTGAACCATACCGTTAGCTATTAACTCATCAATAGTTCCCTGTTCTCCTGCCATCATTTTGTCAGTTGCATAATCACATGCAACATAAGATGAAACGAGAATAACTAATTTATAAGCAAACGGCAAGCTGTTATAGAAATCGGTATTTACCATAGTATAACCAACAGCTAATAAATGGTTAGTCATTGTCAAGTTTGATTGAACTTCATAGAGTTTATAAGAGAGAATCTGAGTTGCATCACCTTCACTGGCATCAGCTGCACCTGTTGCTAAAGCATCATATAATCCGCCCAATGGGATCGGAACTGCTACCGCACCTAAAGATTCCCAAACGGCAATCCATACTGGAACTACAGGTAATCTTAATTTTAATCCTACTATGTCAGCAGGACCATTGATAACATTGTTAGAAGTCATCTGTCTTAAGCCTCTGTAGACTGTTCCGGTATCTTTCATATGACCGTTAGCTTCGATTAAAGCTCTTGCTTCATTACCAAGTTCTCCGTCCCAAACTCTGTTGAAATGATCCCAGTCTTTGATTACATAAGGAGCATTGAAAAAGAAATATTGCGGTGCGAAGACCTGAAGAGCCTGTCCTCCAGTAGCCTGCATCTGTACTTCATTTACGCTACACATGATGTTTACATCAGCTTCTGAACCTGCACTTGGCATAACTTCAACCTGAAGTTTACCTCTGGTTATAGCTTCAGCAATTTCTTCAAATTTTAAGAAATAATCATGAAGAATATGACCTTCCGCAAAAGTTAATGCTGCTTTTAATACTATAGGTGGTTTTTTTGGACAGTTGATAAAACATCTTTCCACTTCCTCTAGATCTAAATTATTTTTGTCTACTGTTAAAAGATTTGCATCATCAGTTTTTTCATCACTTTGATTTAGACTACAATTAAACCATGCAAATAAAGCAATAATAATTAATAATATTATGCCTGTTTTTTTCATTATTTTTTTCCTCCTTAAATTAATAAAAAAAATCCTTATTAAACTATTTATAATAATTTAATAATTTTAAAAAAGATTACTAGGAAGCCATCATTATTCAAACTTTAATTAATAGATATTGTAAATAAAATAAAAATATTTTATAAATAAATTATAAATATTTATATTTTATTTATATCTCCAAAATAAATATTAACACACAAATTGAGTTTTTTCAAGTTTTTTTATAAAAAATATTTAAAAAAAATAATTTTAATATTTTCTATGGAAAAAATATAATAAATATTTGTTATTTTATATAAATTATTCATTTTTATATAAAAAATAATAATAAAATTCACTTTTAGAATTTTTTTTATCATAATTAATAGAAAATATAACTATTTAATGGATAAAATTACAATTAAAATACAAATTTAACAGATAATTTTAAATTTTAAATTTTTAGAAAATTAAAATTTTTTTATTTAAATAAAGCCGGTAATATAATTTTTAATTTTTTAATTAAAATTTAATGTTTTTATGTTTTTTAAACTATTTTCTTTACAATTTATAAAAAAAATAAAAAAATATTGTAAAATATATATAAATGTACTAAAATAAATTTATAAATTTAAAATTTTACTTAATAAGGAGGTTAAACAGGAAAACATTTTAATTTAAACTTATTTATCTTATAAGTTTAAGAGAGCTTAAAAAAATATATTATTTTAGGAGGATATATACTTATGAAAAAGAGATATTTAATCTTTTCAGTTATTATAAGTATAATAGTATTGTTAGTGTGGTTCAGCTGTAACCCTTTTGAAGTCAATAAAAGTATATCAAAATACAACATTTTAGAAGATACTGATCTTATCAGATCAACAGGTGCTTCTGCAATTTATGTTTCACCAAGCGGAAACGACCTAAATGACGGATCATTAGCAAATCCTATTTATTCATTATCCACTGCAGTAGAATGGGCTGTTCCCGGGACTTCAATTTATATGAGAGGCGGAACATATAACTATTCATCAATGGTTACACTTTCTCAGTCAGGAACATCTTCAGCTAAAATAAACATAATTGCTTACAATGGAGAAAAGCCTGTACTAAATTATTCATCACAGCCTTACGCTTCTGAAAACAGGGCGATTTTATTAACAGGTAATTACTGGTATATTAAAGGTCTGGAGATATGTTATGCAGGTGATAATGCGATAAAATTAGAGGGTAATTATAATATCATTGAATTATGTGTTCTTCATCATAATGGAGACTCAGGCATTCAGCTTGGATTCGGGCATAATTTTTCTGATTCCCATCCGGGTATTTCAGAAAATGACGGCAGTTATTGTGCATATAATCAAATAATAAATTGTGATTCTTATTATAATTTTGACTTTGATAGTAAAGGCGGAGATGCCGATGGATTTGCCTGCAAAATGCATAATGGAAAAGGCAATGTTTTTAAAGGCTGCAGAGCATGGCATAATTCGGATGACGGCTGGGATTTATATGAAACTGATTTTGCAGTAGAAATTTTAGATTGCTGGACATGGAGCAACGGTTTTAAAACAGACTTTGATGCGATTTATTTGTCAGAAATGGGAACAACTATGAGCTCGTTCAGCGGTAATGGTAATGGATTTAAATTAGGCGGCAATGGTACAGGAGGCAGTTCCTACGGTACACATATTGTTAAAAACTGTATTGCTTTCAATAATAATGCTACTGGAAGAACTGCTCACGGATTTGATCAGAACAGTCATAAAGATGGTGTGACAGTGTACAATTGTCTTTCATTTAACAATCTTTATAACTATTACTTTGAAGAAAGTACCAATTCCGGTAAAGTTATGACATTTATCAATAATGTCAGCCTTGCACCAGGTAAAGTAGCAGAGTTTGCCTCAGGAACAATAGAAATAACGAACAGCTGGAATTTAGCAGTTACTGTTGATAATTCTGATTTTGCAAGCATACTTGAAGCTGAAGCTATGGCGCCGAGATTATCAGATGGCAGTTTGCCGAATAATAATTTTGCCAGACTGTCAGCCGGCAGTGACTTGATAGACAAAGGAACAAATGTCGGTTTACCGTATAAAGGTTCTGCTCCTGATTTAGGCGCGATTGAAAGTTATTAAAATAAAAAACAAAGTAACAGGGATGTATTAATAAACATCCCTGCTACTTTTTAATAAAAAGTTATGAATTGCACTGATTTTATTATTAAATATAATTATATTTTTTATTCATTATATTTATTGAATTTAAAGCTGTAATTTAAATTTTATAATTTAATTATAGCTTTTTTTAATTTTTTTTATTATTTTATAAAAAAAGTTTGGGACACTTTAATGTTCCTTGCTTTAAAATAAAAATATATTATTTAAAAGGAGAAAAAAATGAAAAAAAGGAACTGCATTATTCTTTGTGTAATTTCGATTATAGCTTTACTTATCTGGTTCAGCTGTAATCCATTTCAACAGGGTGAGAAAAACTCAATTGCACAAATATCGGATTTTGAGGATGGTGAGTTTATTAAAGCTACAGGAGCTTCTGCAATTTATGTATCTCCTGGAGGTAATGACTTAAATGAGGGATCACTTGCAAGTCCGATCTATTCGTTGTCTCTGGCAGCAGAGTGGGCTGTACCTGGTTCCACCATTTATATGAGAGGCGGAACATATAATTACACTAAAACCATCAATTTAACGCAATCAGGAACTTCATCACAAAAAATAAGCATTGTTGCTTACAACAATGAAAAACCAGTATTGAACTTCAACGGCATGATTTATCCGGATGCAACTGTAAGAAATACTTTACGGGGTATTTTTTTATCGGGTAATTACTGGAGTATTAAAGGACTTGAGATATGTTATGCCAAAGACAATGGTATAAAAATCGAAGGAAGCAGGAATACCATAGAATTATGTGTTTTTCATCATAATATGGATTCTGGTCTGCAGATCGGTCTGGGCAAAAACGATGTAAATCCTGATCCTGAAAATAATACTGCTTATAACAGGGTAATAAATTGTGACTCCTATGATAATTATGATGTTGAAACAAGCGGCAGTAATGCAGACGGTTTTGCATGCAAGCTGCATCCCGGTAATGGTAATTATTTTTTCGGATGCAGAGCATGGAATAATTCCGATGACGGATGGGATTTTTATCATACAGAAAATCCTGCTGTTATTGAATATTGCTGGACTTGGCATAATGGTGCTCAGGCAAACGGCAACGGACAGGGCTTTAAACTTGGCGATGGAACTGCGCCCCATATTATACGAAACAGCGTTGCATTTGATCACAAATATACCGGTGATAATAACAAAGGTTTTGATCAGAACAGTAATGAAGGCCCATTGACAGTTATTAATTGTACAGGCTGGGATAATGAGATAAATTATTATTTCGGTAGTGGTCATGCGAACAATGTATTAAAAAATAATGTAGGATTTGCATGGACCGTGAAAAATTACAGTATTGTAGATGAATCAACTCAAGTAAATAACAGCTGGAACCTTTCTGTTACAGCAGATGCATCAGATTTTACTAGTCTTGCTGAAACAATGGCAAGAGCTTCCAGACAAACTGACGGCAGTTTGCCAGCAGGTTTTGCAAGGCTTGTATCAGGAAGCGATCTGATAGATAAGGGAGTTGATGTAGGATTGCCTTATAATGGGAGTGCCCCTGATCTGGGTGCTTATGAATATTAATTGATCCTTTAACATGATTTATTATTGGCTGTCATATAATATTTATGGCAGCCTTTTT
>JAFGQB010000287.1 GCA_016935915.1 Spirochaetota bacterium | reverse complement strand
TTATGTTATTACTCCGGCAATATTCTGCCTGAGAAACATCTGATTCTAAAAATGCCGTTACATGATTTTCCCAGAAATTTTTGATTCTCTTTGACATAATTTAACCTCCTAATATTTTGAAGTTAATCATGCCTGAAAAAATTTAAGCTGACAAGATGTGGTTAATAGAGCGCTTACTTTATTGCCGTTCCCTTTTTCAGATTTAAAAACAAAAAAGAAAAGACCTGGGGTAATTATCAGTTCAAATGCATATAATGCAAGTCATTATGATTTGGTAATGATGGCAATAACCAGTAAAATAGATAAAAATGAAAAATATATTATTAAAGAATGGCAAAAAAGCGGTTTATTAAAACCTTCTGCTTTTAAACCTATAATTTTTTCTGTAGAGAAGGCATTAATAATTAAAAAACTCGGAAATGTTTCGTCAATTGATATTAAAATTATTAAAAATGTATTAAAAGAAATTTTATCGGATTTAATTTGAAATAAAAAGTTGCAATTAACAGGTCCATACAGGTTTACCTTCTATTACTCTTTATCCATTGCGCAAACTGTGAGCAAAGCAGCAGGTACACATATAAGACTATGCCGCAGGTGCTCAGTTTGTTTTTTTCCATAATTAAATTCTTTAAAAACCCTGTTATAAAACAAGCCTTTTAAACTGCAGACTGCGGGTGCCGTCCGGCCCTTTGTATAATATAATTAAGCTTATGTTTTTTAAAGGCAGCAGGTAATCAGTTAATTTATAACAGAATTTATTAAATCATACAAAGGGCGGGGTGAGGATGCAGCCGGCTATGAGCCTGCATGTGTTAAGACAGGTAAATAATTGGGCATAATGGTTGGAAGTAATGTGTTGAATATTTATCAGCAATAAGACCTTCCTTATAATGCTAAAATCAACGTCTTTAAATTTTTAAATCTAAATATAAAAAAGCAGTTATGATGAATATAATAGATTTATCAATTGGTAAATTAAGATGTAATACAGTTTTTTACTGTGGACACTATGATATTAATATGCTAAATTATTATAAATGAAGAAATTAAAAATATATCTTGATACATCTGTAATCGGCGGCTCATTTGATGATGAATTTAGTGAATATTCAATTAACTTAATAGAAAATATTAAAAAAGATATGATTTTCGGAGTTATATCTGAAATCACGATAAGAGAGCTGGAAAATGCGCCTGATTTTGCAAAAAATGATTTTAAAAAATATATAAATAAACTGGAAATTGTAGATGTAACTGATGAAATTAAAGAGCTTGCAGAAAATTATATTAAAGATAAAGTAATTTCCAGAAATTATTATGAAGATGCGTTACACATTGCATGCGCAACTATTTATCAGGTTGATGTTCTGGTCAGCTAGAATTTTAAACATATAGTGAATTTTAATAAAATAATACAGTTTAATGCGGTTAATTTTAAAAACGGATATAAATCTTTACAAATTTATTCTCCAATGGAGGTTTTAATTGATGAAAAATAAAAAATTTGACTGTGTTAAAATGACCCGTGATATCAGAGATGAATTATATAAAAAAAACAAAGATAAAAGCTTAAAAGATTTTGCCGACATTTTAGTTAAAGAATCCCATAAAAGTCATTTATGGAAAAGTTTAAATGAAATTTTAAAAGCAAAGTAATGCTGTTGGGCACATGAGCAGGCGGGCAGTTTTGTTTTTGGCAGCTGATTGATAAGTTATGATTTATTTATTGATGAAGAAAAAATTTGAAAAAGGTATAAAAAAAATGTATAATAATATTGAGGTGAAAGATATGCCGATTATGACTGTTACTATTGACGAGATTGCAAAATCTATAGAAAAAATGAATAAACAGGAACTGGAAACTTTATCATTAATATTGAGTAAGTCGGGAAAAGAACTTTTAAAAAGAAAAAAGGAAATTGAATCAGGCAAAGTTAAAAGTTTAAAGTTTGATGAGGTTTTTTAATGTATAGCGGTGAATTTCATCCGCGCATTAAAAAAGACATAAAAAATCTTGATAAACAGGTCTATTTTAAAGTTAAAGATGAATTAGTAAATTTAATACTTGAAAATCCTCATATTGGAGAAGATTTGCTGGGGGTTTTTAAAGGAATTAAATCTTATCATTTTAAAATCAATCGAATTGATTACAGAATTGCATATATGATTTTTGAAGAAAGAAAAAGCGTCTATTTTACAATGATAGGAACACGGGAAAATTTTTATGAGGAATTGAAAAGACGCATTAAGTAATTGCAAATAAATGCTTGTGTACGTATAAAACTATGCAGCGGGCAGTTTCGTTTTTGCCGGAATTAAATTCTTTAAAAACCCTGTCATAAAACAAGCCTTTTAAACTAAAAGACTGCGTGTACCGCCCCGCCCTTTGTATTTTCCTAATTCCTTTTATCAATTTTGCCATAAAATAAAATAAGAGGAGTTAAGTCAGAAAAATTATTGAATTAATTCTGAGCTTTTAGTATAATGAATCAATAGTTTTATCAATAAGAACAATTGATATGGTTTTTTAAATTTTATTGAAGTAAAATAATGAAACTGATCCGGAGTGGTTGTGGTAAATAAAAAACAGATTAAAAAAACAAGAGATAAAATAGTTCATCATATTAAACCGAAAAAAATTGTTTTATTCGGCTCTTATGCTGAAGACAGGGCAGACGAGGAAAGCGATATAGATTTATTGGTCATAAGTGATGAAGCGGGCAATCAGCATGAAAAAAATGTGAGAGTTAAAAAACTTTTTTTAGACAGAACTTTTGCTCTGGATGTGCTGGTTTATTCGAGTAAAGAGGAAGAGGAAATGTCCGGAATAAAGGGATCTATTATAAATACAGCTTTAACAAAGGGTATTATACTTTATGAACAAAAATGATCTGGTTAAACGCTGGTTTCACAAAGTTTCAAATGATCTGAAAAACATTGAAAATAATTTGAAAACTAATGATTCTCCATTGGACACAGTTTGTTTTCATGCCCAGCAGGCAATTGAAAAGTATATGAAAGGCGCCTTGATTTATTTTGGAAAAGAAATATCAAGAACACATGATTTAATAAAGCTGTTGAATGATCTAAAAGATTATATTCCGGATTTAGCGGCATTTGCAAATGATTTGGAAAATATAAATGTATTTGGAGTTGAAATAAGATACCCTGATTTTTTCTATGACCCTACTTTAGAAGAAACAAAAAAATCATATGAAACTGCAAAAAGAATCAAAGATATAATTTTAAATAAAGTTAAATTTTAAAAATATAATTAAAACGAGTTAACGGACGATTTTCCTGCTTTTTTTGCGATGAGTCTTACCGAAGGGGTCTATTTTCATAAAACAACTCTTTTAAACTGCAAGGAACGGACACCGCCCGACCCTTTGTATAATATAATTAAGCTTAAGTTTTTTAAAGGCATTAGTTAATCAGTTAATTTATATCAGAATTTATTAAATCAGACAAAGGGCGGGGTGAGGATGTTACAGATTTTATAACACATGGGACAGGTATGCATGCCCATTCCAAAAAAACATTTACTATTATTAGCCAATTTAAAGAAAATATGCTATATTATATATATTAAAATGTAACAAGTATCAAGGAGCATATATATAAAAACCATACATTTCAGCGGATTGGTTTTCATTTTATTACTCATAATCCATTGCACAATCGATGAGGACAGCGGCGGAGGGAGTAAAAGTTTTTCTTCATCATCGGACAGTTCATCTTCAGCTGAGAGGATCTGGAACATTATGATCTATATGGCTGCAGATAATGATCTTGAAGAGTTTGCAATTAATGACATCAATGAGCTTGAAAGTGTTTCCGGACTGGATAACGGAGCAGTTAATGTCATAGTTCTCATAGACAGGATTACAGGCTACTCTTCTGCGGACGGTGACTGGACAGGAACAAGATTATATAAGATTAAATATGACCCGGTCACATCTGATAAAAATATAAGATCTTTGAGACTGTCAGGCATGGGATTAAGCAGTACAGGGGACATTGATGAGCTGAATATGGCTGATCCTGCAAATCTGAAAAACTTTGTTAAGTTCATCAAGGATAATTACCCGGCTGATGACAATATGCTTGTAATCTGGAATCACGGCAGCGGCTGGAGGAACATTGTTTATACTTCTGATCCGGTTAAATCAATCTGCCAGGACATTACAAGCGGCGGAGACATATTATACAATTCCGAGGTGAGGACAGCATTGACAGGACAGAGCCTTAGTATTCTTGGTTTTGATGCATGCCTTATGGGGATGATTGAGTCGATTTACGAATTCAAAGGTTTGGCAGACTTTATGATAGCAAGTCCTGAAGAGATATTAACCTATGGCTGGGATTATGATTCATGGCTCACTGCTTTTCTGGGAACAGATTTAACAGTTGAGGATTTATATGAGACTGCAGTTGATTCATTTTCGGCATTTTATATTTCGGTTCCCAAATCATGTTTATCAGTTTATGATCTTTCAAAAGCGGAGGTTTTATATAATGCTTTCGGCAATTTCACTCTTGATTTAAACAGTTATCTCTGGAACAGCGGACATATCAACAGATCAGAAGATATTACAGACAATATAATGTCAAATGTTGAAAGGTATTATGTGCCTGCTGCAGGCGGATATTTTCATCCGGATGTTAATGATCTTGCTGATAAATTTTCTTTTTTACCGAACTCTTCGCTTTTAAAATCAGCTGTCAGCAGTATCGTTGCATATCACTGGACTCAGGGAAGCGGCAATATCTTCAGCGGTAATCCGATAAGCCGCGGTATTGCGGTTTATTACGGGACTTATGATGCTTCTGCGGTATTGACATTGAGAAATGATTATGCAGTAGATAACGTTACTCTTTTTACTGAGGATTCAATATGGCCTGATTTTTTAAAGGACCTATATTGCTTTCCTCCGGAAAGCGAAGGGAAATGGCTTTCAACCGAGCTGTATTCAGATGCGGCAATTTCTGTTGATGATCATGAATATTATCTTGTTTATATATTTTCAGAAGGAACATCTTCATTCACTTTGAGCAATTACGGTTCAAATGATCTTGATATTTTTCTTTATTCATTTCCTTCAAAGACTATCATTGATTATTCCATGACTGCAGGGAGCTTTGAGACAATTAATTATTTTTTTTCAAGTGCCGGTACAGGCTGGTATATTCTGGAAGTATTTCACTACAGCGGTCTTGAGACAGGATACGATATTCAGGCGGCTGGGGCTAATATAAAATAGTAATTCTTGATTTTAATTAAATTTAATGATATAATTGTTAAAAAACGGGATTTATAATGAAAAAAAGTCTGATTTTAATCATTTTTATATTTTGTTCATTTCTGATATTTTCACAGTCTTCAGATGAAATAAAGATCATGTGTCTCGGAGATTCCATTACGGACGGGGCAAATCTCGATTATATTTATGCCTACAGGTACTATTTATGGAAAAAGTTTCTGACACTGGGCATAAGGGTGAGGTTTGTCGGCACAAGAAGCGGCATAACAGGCATTGAGCCTCCTGCAACGGATCCCGATGAAAATTTGTATCCCGGATGGAATGCCAGCGGCAACTGTTATCATGAAGGAAGGGGCGGATGGACAACATTTGATGTTTTATATGGCAATGATTATTATCATCAGTTGGATATTAATGCATTGCCCGGACCTGACAACATAAATGACAACAGGCTTGAAACATGGCTCTTTGAGCTGAGGAAAAACGACGATCTGCCGGATGTTGTTTTTATTCATCTAGGGACAAATGATGTTCAGGTATTGTCTATTGATATCAGTCAGACATTCAACAACCTTTTATTTATAATCCAGAAAATCAAGCAGTATAACCCTGATATAAAGATCATTATTTCCAAAATAATCCCCATGAAGCAGAGAAATGTTACAGATCAGAGTCTGATGTTTCCTGCTGAGTTATACCCTATGTTTGATTTCAGGACAAATTATCTCAATAATTTTATTGCAAATCTTAACAATCCTCTGGAAAATATTATAACAGTTGACAACTTTAACGGTTTCGATATTTATAAAGACAGCTTGGATGGTCTTCATCCCAATATGTGCGGAGCAGAAAAAATTGCTCATAAATTTTATATCTCACTTTTGAAATTTTTCCCTTATATTGCCCCTGCTGACTTTGATCCGGATTTTTATTTTGAAGCAAATCAGGATTTGATTTATAGAAAACTTAACAATCTCTGGCCCTGCGATGAATCTCAGGTTGTAGACCATTATATAGAGCACGGGATAAGGGAGGGAAGGCAGGCTTCGCCTGTTTTTTCTGTTACCCAATACTTTTGGCTGAATGAGGATCTCCAGCAGGTTTTCGGACTGAACACTGAACAGCTGACCTATCACTACACTTCGTTCGGCATTCATGAATATAGAAGATCAAGCTTTGCATTTGACCCTTTTTATTATCTACAAAAATACCCTGAAATATATCTTGATCCACGATACTCCGGTCCTTCAGGTGCTGCAAGACACTGGGCAGAGGTCGGTCTTGCAAACAGCTATGAAGCATCTCCGGTATTTAATCCTGATTACTATCTTGAGCATAACAGTGATGTTGCCGCTGCCTGTGGTTATAATCCTGACGGGACTTTTGAAGAGAAAAAGAGTGCAAGAATAAAGGCTCTTATTCATTACAACACTTTCGGCGTATGGGAAGGAAGAGAGGCGTCAGAAAACTTCAATGTATATATTTACTATGATTTGAATACTGATTTACATCCGTTTTTTGATATAAATAAATCCATTGATAGATTCAAGCTCATTATGCATTACCTTCGCTACGGCAGGGACGAAGGCAGGCGCGCTCATTAGGCACTAAATTAACCTGAAAGATATTTTATAATGTGGAGGTATTATATGTTAAATAAAAAGAATTTTATTATTATTTTAATATTTATTCCTTTTTTTATTTTTCCTAATAATATCTTTTTTTATAATAGAGATTTTTCAGTTGATTGCTTTAGCACAATATCTTTTCAAAATAATAGAATTAAATTTTTTGAAGATAATCCTAATGGTTATAAGATTATTTTTGAAGGTAAATATGTTTTAACAGAAAAAGAGGATTACACATTATTAACAGTGAAAGATAAATCATTTGTTGTTTTTTATTTAAATGAATCTATAATTTTATGTGATATTAAGACTGGAAAATTTATTTATGGAACTGATTATTCAAACGGTGGATTAATGATTTCTTCAGAACAACATTTGTTTTACATAAGAAATATAAAATCAAATTCTTTTTTAACAGAAGGTAAAATTAAATATCCACCAGAAAATCTTAATTAATGGCACAAAATATAACGACACCTGCCTGATAGGATTATTTACAAATTTTTATTTGTCTAGCATTGGAGAATAATTTTTTTAGATGAGAAAATTTTATTCATCTATTTTTATTTAATTTAAAAATGAAATTTAAGAGGTTTACAATTCCTGGCAAGTCTCTTAAACTATAAAAAACCCGGCGACAGGCTAGATAACTCAAGCCTGCATTGAGTCCGGCTATGATGCGGCGGGAATATGTTGAAATTGAATTAGATCTTGTTGCCAATAATAAGGTCTGATCTTTAAAAAGTCAAAATAATTCTTGAATAGTCTGTTAATTTATTTTATTTTTCACTAAGATGTTATTTAAAATGAAAACTTATGAAATGCCTGTTAAGGTTTCTGATGATGGTAAATTAGAATTGCCGGAAGATTTAGCAAGTTTTCTACCGCACAATAAAACTGTTAAAGTTATTGTATTAATACCTGAAGAGGATGAAGATATTGAAGAAAAAGAGTGGAACAGATTGACCGCAAGCGAGTTTTAGCAGGTTATTCGGATTCAGATTCAATTTACGATAATCTTTAAGTTATGGAAAAATATAGTCTGGAGAAATAATATTATTAAATTTTCCATTTTCTGATAATATAAATGTTAAAAAAAGACCAGCAAAGGTTTTATTTGATACAGGTGATAATGATATAGTTCTTGCAAGAATTACAAGTCAGCAGACAAAGACGAAATATGATGTAAATATCAAAAACTGGAAAAAATCCGGATTATTGCAGGAATCTAATGTGAGGTTGCACAAGATAGCGACATTGGAAAAACAATTGATATACAAAAAAATGGGTATATTACAGTCTGAAGATTTAAAAAATGTTAAATCGATAATTAAACAGCTCAGGAATATTTAGGTCAAAAAAACTTTATATCAAATTATTTATATTTATTGTTTATTTTACTGAAATTTAAACCTTAAACAACTCGGGGGGTTCATACGATGCAAGCCCGCTTTTAAGCAGACTGCAATGCAGTGTCAGCTTTGATTAAATTGTTCTTTGAAAATCTAAATCAGTTCATCCCGCCCTTTGTATAATTTGCAAAATATCAGTTTTTTTTGATAATATATGATTTATTATAAACAACTTATGTCAAAACAAATATCACAAAGGGCGGAATAAATCAGTGTAATGATATCGGCACTTTCATGACCACAGACCCGGCAATGCAGTCCTTGAATCACTATGCTTATGCATCGGCGAATCCGATTAAGTACACTGATCCGAGTGGGATGGAAATAACTGATGAGGATGGTGATGGTATTGATGATTATAGCGGATGGAATGATGCAACAGGTAATTATACGGGGGATGTACCAGGAACAACAAATGGTAGCAGTTATTCCGGTTCATATGGTCTTGATCCAAATGAACTATCATGGGATTCAAGAATAGGTGATTGGGTT
>JAFGQB010000286.1 GCA_016935915.1 Spirochaetota bacterium | reverse complement strand
TAAAGAAATTGCTTAAGGCAATTTCTTTGTACATTTGGAATCTTTTATATTTTCAAAAAAAATTAGTACTTTTTCAGTATTAACTAAGTAAATTGATAGTGCCGATTGAAAATATCTGGAATACAGTAAAATATGATTTAAAAAAATTTGTTAATTGGCTAAAAAAGCAATAATAAAGATGCTGCAATTGATACCGGCAATTTCAGCAGCTCTATCAAAGTTTTAAACGGCTCTGTTTATATTTCCTATTTCAGCCCGGACGGATCATTATTCAAAGTTGCGCAGTCGGATGAGAAGGGGAGTTGCATGGAATAAAAAAACCCTTGATGAAGGGGGAGGAAATTATAAGCACGGTGATATATATATAAAAAATGGTTCCCTTAGGCGGAGTTTGATTATTGAGGGAATTCCCATTTTCTATTCTTCTTTTTTTTTAAATCTCTTGCATCATGAATAACGGAAAGTATCTGAATTTCATCTTTTTTAAGTCTGTAAATTATTCTGTAATTGTGATAGATTAATTCTCTTGTTTTTTTATTATTTATTTCAGGAACAATCCTGCCCATTTTAGGTGATATTAACAGATGCTCAGCATATTCGAATATTTTTTTTGTAAATTCATAAGCATAATATTCGGAGTCTTTTTTGATATAATTTTTTATATCTTCAATATCAGTAAGAGAATTTTAAAGCCATTTTATGATCATTAAGATAACAGCCTTTTTTTAGCATCTTCATGAGAGACAAATTTACCTTTATCGGCGTCATCTAAGGCTTTTTCTATTTTTTCTCTTACATAAAGTTTATACATAATGTCATCCCATGTGGCATTATCAGGAAGATCTTTAATTAAATTAATAGCCTGTTCTTTAACAATAGTCATAATTAATACCTCTAATTAAATATAATTGTTTTAAATAAAAATGCAATTTATTTTTTATATTTTTTACAACCCATGGGCATGGACAAAGGGGACAGGTACGCATGACCTTTTTATCTGTCCACATTTTTTTATTAGTATAAATTTATTTATAATATTGCAATGCATTCCTTAAGTATCTCACGGTACAAGTCGCTTGAACAGCAAGGTTTTGACACCAAAATTTCAGTAACTCAATTGAAGTTTTAAAAGGTTCGGTTTATATTTTTTATTTCAGCACTGACGGATCATTATTCAAGGTTGCGCAGTCGGATGACAGAGGAGTTACATGGAATAAAAAGACTCTTGATTCCGGGGGCGGATATTATAATATAACCTACAATACTCAGATAATTAAGGAAAGCAACACATTGTATGTTGTCTATAATCAGCTTTATTTTAACAATAACAAATTGAAAATGGCGGAGTCGAAAAATTACGGATACACATGGAACACTAAACTGATTTATGACGGAGGCTGCGGCAGTTATGAAAATCCTGTTATATGCAGAAACGGTTCTCATATATCTATAGCTGTAGACTGGTATACGTACAGGAGAGACCTTCAGTATATCTGTTCCGATGATAACGGCATCAGCTGGAACACTATGAATGTGGATACTACCGGAGATATCGGCATTAATCCCTCCATAGTTTCACAGGGCAGTTATATTGCGGTTTCCTACTGTGATTATGACAACAGGATATTAAAACTTGCCGAATCAAATAATAACGGTATTGACTGGAATATAAAGGTCGCTGACAGTAAATATCAGAGCGGTTACTGTTCTTCAATAACATATGATGATGATTCTTTATATATTTCCTATACCGGCGATTATATTCTGAGATTTTGCATCATTGATAAAAACGGTACTTTGGCGAACATCAGCGAGCTTTGCTCTGCAGATGATATATCCATACCGTTTATTAACAGAGACGGCGATTATTTATTGATTGCATATATTTACGGTTATACAATAAATGTGGTCATATCTGATGATAAAGGTCAGAGCTGGACATTTCAAAAACTTGACACCTATTTATATGACACACTAACACATTCGGATGTCATAAAAGACGGAAACTTCATTTGTGTCATATTTTACGTCTACGGCAATGAGAGGTATTTAAAATGCATAAGATCACAGGACAGCGGACAAACCTGGGAGTGATTTTAATTATGTGGATTTTGTTGGCATAGAATAATTTTCATTAAAACTTATGATGATATTCTTGTCATCATAAGTTTTTTATTATATAAAGTATTTAATGATAAAACGAAAAGAAATTATTATATCCATATTATTGCTTACAGCATTTCTTTTATATTTTCCGTTAACTTTTTTAGGATATGGCAGTGACAATGATTCTTATAGAGTTGTAAATACCTCTCAAAAGTTAATTAGTTATTATAAATATGAACCATCCAGATATCCCGGATATTTTGTGCACGAATTATTTTCAGCATTTTTAATTAATTTTGGAGGCAGCTTTTTATCAAATTTAGGCACACTTTTTTTATCTTTGATATCAATCTTTTCATTTTATAAAATTGCAGAATATTATAATTTAAAAAATATTTTTATACTTTCATTAATTCTGATAATTCATCCGATTTATTGGGTTAATTCAACCTGTACAATTGATTATATATGGGCATTAGGTTTTTTATTATCCGGATATTTATTATTATTAAAAAACAGGACTTTTTTTTCAATTTTACTGCTTTCTTTAAGTGTGGGATGCAGGTTGTCAAGTGCTTTGGTAATTTTATCGATATTTTTTGTCCGTATAATGATACAGAGAAATAATATTAAAAAAGAAGTGGTAATACTTTTTTTTACCGGAATTATTTCTTCTTTATTCTATCTGCCTCCTTTTATTTATGCAGGTTATTCTTTAAAGTTTTTAACATATCAAATAGGAAACTGGTCATTAATTGAGTATTTTGTTAGATTTATTTATAAAAATATTTATTTCTTTGGCTTTTTATCAACATTTTTTATTTTATTTTTGGTTTTAAGATATTTTAAAAAATTCAATGAAGCCGTAAAAGAAAATAAATTTCTGGTTTTTACAATAATATTGATAATTTTTTCAATTGAATTATTATTTCTAAAAATACCTTTAGAAAATGAGTACTTACTGCCTGCATTGCCTTTTTTTATTTTACTGCTTGGAATAATTTTTCAGGATAATAAAAAAATATTAATAGTATTTTTATTATTAACATTTTCATATAATTTTATAAATTTTAATTTTTTAAAAACAGATTTAGAGAATAATGCAAAGTCTGGTAAAATAGGTTTGTTTGTTGAAAAGGGTTATTTAATTAATGATATTTATAAAAGGCTTGAATATAAAAATAAATCAAGTATACAATAAAACTTTTTTCAGTTTTCCACAACCAGTCCGATATTTCCTTTTTTATCAATTGTCACGGAGTATGAATTAAAGGCTGTAAATGTCACTCTTCCCCTGAAATCGTCAGTGTTGTCTGCTCCGTTGAACTGGCCCAGGACTTTGTAGGTCTGGGGTGTCATATATTCATATCCTGTTTTATCATTGGGATCGATACGGGAATAATGATTTGTTCCAATGTAAACATTTATTACCTGATCATTGGTCTGATTGTAAAATCTTACAGGCACCTTGAAGTTCTCTGCACAGGAAATAATGATTAATAAAATGGAAATAAACAATATTTTTTTCATAAAACTTATCCGTAATTTTTTAATATGTCAATTATACAATTTTTTAGTGTCAAGACTTTTTAAAAATGTCCCTTTTTATGCATAACATAATTCCTTATTTTTAGTATTTACATTGATATTTGTAATATCAGTAATTTTAAGTTCCTTTTAATTAAAATAAATATGTATTGAATTATCCAACCATTTTAATACTTTTACTTTTCTTCCGGTCGCTATATGTCAACATAGTTGTCGCTATTTTTTTTTAATATTTTTTATGCCTAACAGGCAATTTTTTCTATAGCAATTATAGAATTTATAGTTTTACTATTCATGCTTACTACTTCCTTATGTTCCCATTTTTTACAATGCCTGCTCCATCTTGCAGGATTTTTAAGCCTTGCATTTATATATGTATTTCTTCTAAGTTTTAATATTTCTTTATCCTTCCCATTATGTCTGTCTTCAGGTGTAACATACATTATACCTGAATGCAGATGTTTTGTATTATACCATTTCAAAAAGTTTTCAAACCAATTTTTTGCTTCTTCTAATGATCCGAAAAATCCTGGGTGTCCGGCACAATATTTTACCGTTTTAAACAATGATTCTGAATATGCATTATCATTGCTGGTTCTTGGCCTTGAAAATGATTTTGTTACTCCCAGAAACTCAAGCAGTCCTAAAAATATTGCACTTTTCATAGGCGCGCCGTTGTCAGAATGTACTGCTTTTAATTTTATTCCATTTGCCATGCAGTAATCTTCCAGTATTTTTTTTGCATTTTCTCCGCTTTCTTCTTCAAATATTCCCCATGCTGTTATTTTCCTGCTCCATATATCCATGAATACATATAAATAATAATATATGCCCCGAATCTTTGTTTTCAAGTAAGTTATATCCCAGCTATAGACTTGATCCGGTCCGTCTGCTTTTATTTCATCCGGTTTTTTATAGACTCTATTCCTGCATCCGCTTCTGTTTTTTAAAAGCTTATTTTCCCTTAAAACACGGTAAATACTTGATTCTGACGCCAAATATATACCTTCCTGCGCTAAAATAGCCACTATTTGATATGGATTTAAGTCTATAAACCTTTTATCGCAGCATACATCTATTATTTTGGTCTCTTCTTCTTTCGTCAGTTTATTTCCTACTGTCTTTGCCGCCCCCTTACGCTTATCAATAAGATCACCGCTTTCCCATCTCTGGATCATTCTTAAGCTTATTCCTATAATTTTACAGAATAATGTTTTACTTATTCCTTTTTCACAGGCTTTTTTTAATTCGTTCATTATCAATTCCCTATGTGCTTTAAAAATCAGTCTTCCTTTCCCGAAATCAATGAACGATAGTTTTTTTTTAGCATCAGCATTGAACTCATCTCGGCTAATGCTTTTTCTTTTCTCTGTAATTCATTTTGAAGAACTTTAACCTCTTCTTTAAGTTTTTTGTTTTCTTCCTTAAGTTTATTTTCTTTGTCGTTTAATTTCTCTTTCAATTGCTCTTCCCATAATTTAATGTGCTCTGTCTTCAATCCCTTCTCACGAAGCCATACTCCGACTTCTTTGCTTAAAACCGTGACACTTTTTCCTCCCGGTATAATATGCTTCTTTACTATTTCTGCCTTAAATTCATCAGGATAGATTCTCATAAAATTTCCCTTTCCTACGCGACATCTATCCTAACATATATTGCGGTTCTTGGCAATAACTTATTATCCTTATGAATTTGAAATAATTTATTTTCATATCTTACAACATAATCATTAGAAACAGTTCTTATTGATTCATAACAAAATACATTTCTTAAATCTAAACTTTTTGCTATAGATCGATGAAAGTCTTTTTCATTTGCCGCTTTAAGCGAAAACTTCTTATTCAAATTATCAATAAAACTTGTTTTTAATAATTCATTGGCACCTTTTATATTATTTATTTTTAACAGTCTTAATTCTTTAACAAATCTATCTTGATATACTGCATGATTTCTTTCAACACGTCCTTTTGCCTGCGGAGAACTGGCAGTTATTATTCTAATTCCTAATTTCTCACAAGCCAAACCGAATGCTGTTTTCGGCTCAACTCCTGCTATCTGCTCATCAATTGTTGCTTCTCGATCTGTTACAAAAACATTTTTTCTATCGCAGTAAATGCTCATTGGAATACCGTATTTATCAATCCATGACCATAATAACAGCATTGCAGCCTCTGTTGTTTCTTCCTGCGCCATTAAACTTAATGTCGTATTTGTTGAATCATCGATCATATTCATTAAACATGATTTTTTTACATTATTTTCAAACCATTGATGATGACTCCCGTCTAATTGAATCATTTCCCCAAAATGCTGTTTTCTTTCTCTTCTGCTTCTATGTTTTTGTCTATTTCTCTTTCTTTCCCATAATCCGTTCTTAATTAATATTTTTCTTAATGTTTCATGATCTATTTTTATCCCGTCTAATTCCAGTTTTTCACTCATTAAGTTAGGACCAAATCCGGTATATTTTTCTTTTTGTAATTTTAATATTTTTGTTATATCCTCATCTTTTGTTTTTCTATTTGATTTCCTTCCTCTGTTTTTATGGATTATTCCTTTTGAACCTTCTGTCTTATATTTTTTAAATATTCTTTTTACCTGCCTGTAACTTAAAGCTAGACAATCACACGCATCTTTTAAAGTTAAATGTTTTCGCTTTACTAATTCCATTACTTTAATCCTTTCCCTTTCTATTGCAATCATTAATAATGCTCCCTTTTCTAACATTAAGCCTACTAATTAACAGAAGCTTTTTATATCATAAAGGGACATTTCTATTAAGTTCTAAGGGGACATTATCATAAAGTTTTAACAATATATTTATTTGGGTTGCATTTGAGATCTAAAATGAATTATTACATACATTTGAAGGACAAAAGGAAGATAAGAATGATTAGTAAGTGTATTGGCTTATCTTAAAAGAGAGGATTATCAAGAACGCAGCTTTTATATTTAATATCACTGCTGTCCGAAAGTTTTTATAAAAAAAGAATTTACAACTCCATGAAAAATTAATATGAATTAATTAACCAATCTAATTCATTGTAAATC
>JAFGQB010000049.1 GCA_016935915.1 Spirochaetota bacterium | reverse complement strand
GCATTATTATCATATACATGGGAGCATTCTATCATATACATGAGAGCATCATTATCATATACATGAGAGCATCATTATCATATATATGATAACATCCCTGCCATATATATAACAACAGTTAAAGATGAGGCTGTCTCAAATTGTAAATTAAAATCGTTTAAATCACATTTAATACTTCAGTGACCTTGAGTGTACTTAAGCGATAAATAACAACTTATCAGACAGCCCCTGTAAGATAATTGATTTTATTGTTAAATTAATTGATAACTCTAAAAGACCAGAGTGCGCCTGCAACGATAGCGTTTGATTTAACAGCATCAATTCGCCAGTAATATGTTGCACCTCTTGTCAAGCTGTCCGGAAGATAAGTATTTCCTGTTGTATTTAATACAAATACCGGAGAAGCTGATGTTCCAAAATAAACATTATATGATAAAGCATCCTTTGCTTTGAGCCATTTCAATTGAACAGAGGATGATATGTCATAAGCTTTGTTCCATGGTTGTGGAACTGAAGCATAGGGCAATACTGCCGGAATAGTATTTTCAGGATCCCATTGACCGTTAAAAGTCCAATATGCATTTATTAGAGATTGCGATGGTGATCCGGGAGCATTTGTCAGACAGTCAGCATGCCATGATTGGTCGCCCCCTTCCATGTGCACATTATAAAAATAATCGGCATAAACACTGCCTTCTTCTATTTCATATCCGGACTCATTGAATAAATAACTGTCAAGAATATAAACAATTGACTCTTTCTGACCGTTTAAAAGCTTGAAGTTTTTAGGTATACCCGGTACAGGCTGAACATATGCATCTCTTATTACAAATTTTTGTCCGCTGCCGGCAACACCTTCATGCCAGACAGGAGCACTGTTTTTTGTTTCAGTATAAGTGCTTCCAATGTCATAACACCATCCTCTTGGACATACTGCATCGATACCCCCTTTAAATGAACAATTTATATGATAATACATTCCGTTTGTTGTATTCCACAGAGCAAGTGTATCACTGCCGTCTGCATGAACATTGCAATGAAGTATGCTGATCCTGGTTGCCGTGCTTTCACCTCTGATTGCATGTGTATAAACTGTACCGGAGCTTGTGTCTGCCGTATTAACTATTGTCAGATTTGCTATGACAATATCTTTTACATCGACTTTTGTGGTCGGTGATGAAGCATAAACACCGATATCGATAACTCCTGAACCTGTGTTGGTGACACCCATTTCAGAGTTCCAGACTGCTCTGTTGAGAGGATATTCTATCCTGGAGTTATCCCTGTTTTCTCCTACTAAAGCGATAAAACTTTTGTCAATAAAAACATGTTCGTTGTAAGTTCCGTTTTTTATGGTAATTGTAAACCATGAGCTGTTACCTGCCGGGACATTGTCTATTGCATCCTGTATTTTTGCAAAATCACCGCTCCCATCTTTTGCAACTGTCCAGAAGGAACCTCCTGTAGCTTTGATGACATCACTGTCATCCAGAACATTTAAATCAGGTTCACTGTTTCTTTGTGATTGAAAAGGGTTACAGTTGAACCAGAGTAATAAAATTAAACTCCAAAGGCATAATAATATTAAGATATTTCCTTTCTTCATTTTTGACTCCTTTTAATAATATATTTTTTATCTCATAATATATCAAAAAGTTTTCTATTAAACATACAGTATATTGTCAAAATCATATAAAATATGGGCAGTTTAATTAAATTGATTATTTTTTAAAAGTTATTAAGATTAGCTGGTTTATTTATTTCCTATGGTGTTACCAGAGAGTAGAGCGGTGACATATCCAGACTTAAGTCGACTTCAAGTTCTTTGGATAAACTGTCCAGCCAAAAACAACGTTCTGTAAGATTATCCGGTATATTACTTAATGATCTGCTGGTCGGTGAGTAGTTAGGGTATCCTCCGACTTCATTCTGGCTGTCGATTATTTCACCGGTTCCATTAATGACACTTTCAATTATCCTTCTGTCTATAGGGTCACGTTCTTTTGCTCTCATTCCTGCGGTTTTTAGCACATTATACAGCGCTTCATTGGAAGATATAAAAGTTAATCCAGCAGGCATATGCAGTGGGACAGCAGATATTGTAATACCTGCAATTGTAAGGTTTTGACCTGAACGGTTTTTTGCAATGTTGTCATTAAAATAAGCTTTGGCTTCCTCTGATGAATATGCAAAATAGTTGTTGTCAGCATCCGAACCTTTTATGCAGACATTTCCAATAACCGATGCTTCTGATGGTATTAAATTTATTTCATTGCCGAATTTTTGCATTCTTAAATTGGAATGACCGTAATTGTACATAACACAATTGACAACTACACCTCTGCTGCCGCCTTTAAAACGCGGATTTCTGTCATTATTGTGGGCATAGAGACAGCCTATTATTGAGATATTATAAACAGAATCATGAAGTAATGTTCCCTTGGAATGTTCCCCTTTGGAATGGCTTGCATTGGAAAGACCTTCGGCAATTATGCATTTATAAAAAGTAACATCATGAGAAGTTATATCTGGATCAGATGTCACAAGTAAATCTCTCGGACCTGATATCGAAAGATTTTCATCTATACCCCATGTGGTAGAAACATGATCAATGACTACATTATATACAGGTTTTGAACTTGTACCGTATGTTGAAATTGCATCAGGCTCCCATCCGCTTAACGGAGGCTGTTCCGCATCGCCCGGGCGCACTGCTATATGCTGAATGACCACATCATGAGTATTGATGCTTATAGAACCTTTGATAAGTGTGATCCCGGGAGGAGGAGCAGTCTGCCCTGCAATTGTCACATAAGGTGATGATATTGAAATTGATGACATTTCCATATCGATAACTCCGCCGACTTCAAACACTATGAGCCTCGGACCTGATGTTTGTATCGCCGACTTTAATGAATTTAAACCCTCTTTATTTAAATTTGTAACTCTGATAACCTGTCCCTCAAGCCCGCCGTATGTGGTAGTTCCGTACCCGTTTGTCATATGATATGGCGTATATCCTTCTATCTCTTTTAAACCGGGATCACTTGAACTTCCGCTGTTCTGATATCCTAAGCATGATGAAACCAAAAAACAGAAAGCAGCAATTGCTAAAATTACCAGTGTTTTATAAATAAATAACCTTTTCATAAAAAAGGTTCTCCTTAAATTATAATATTATAGATTTTTTATTCAAACTTTAAATCATGAACTGATTTTGAAATGTTATATAACGATATTATAATGCATAATTGTTTAAATTTCAATAATTGATATTATTATTGACAAATAGTTTAATAACTATAATAAAAGAAGCGCATTCCTTATTAAGGGTAATGCGCTTTTTAAAATAATATTTTTTTTTAATTATTATTGAGCTCCTGCTCCTGCCATAACAATTGATTTAACACTGCTTCCTGAATCAAGTGAATAAGCATAAGGAGGAGTAAAAACTGTATCTGTTCCGTCCGGTATCAATCTGTCACTTGTAGTGATATTTGTTGTATTTATTAGTACATTGCCGGTTGCTCTGATTTTTCCCGGAGTACCTGATGTGATATACTGTTCCCATGGATTTTGAACATTTTCAAAATAGTTGTTTTCTGCAAGGACTTCAGCATTGATCCTGGTTCTGATACAGTAGTTGTTGCCCGGGCTGTTGAAGTAGTTGTTAAATACATGTACTCTACCGAATCTGACTGAAGGCATTCTCTCTACACAGCCTGTTGACCACCAGTTGTGATGAAATGTTACATGGAAAGGATAGTTGTCAGAATCAGATGATCCTATCAAATTAACAAAATTGTGTCCTGAGTCATAAGTGTAGTAGAATTTACACCATGATACTGTTACATTATCAGCGTCTTCAGTTATGTCGAGTGAACCGTCACCGCAGTCATAGAAAGTACAGTGATCAACCCAGACATTTGTTCCGCCTCTGATTGTAACGCCGTCTTGATTATTTGTGATTGTAAGATTCTGGATTATTACGTTATTTGCTCTATCATCAAGATAAACGCCTCCGTCAAGAACAGCACCGCTGCCTATACCGATTATGGTTTTGTCTGCAAAGCATCTTGGATAGCCTGAATCTAAAACACCACTGATTTCAATGATTGTAGGACCCGATAATCTCAAAGCTGCTGAAAATTCATCGGATGTTGTTACCTGAACAACTATCCCGCCTTCTCCTCCAGTTACATTTTGAGCAAAACCGATGATATCGCAAGTTGCTTTAACCAGGTCGGCTGAATCAAGAACATCTATTGACCCGGACTTGCTCTCCTGCTGATTGAAAGGATTACAGCTGAACCAAACTATTAAGGTAATAATAGCCAATACTGATAAAATGATCATTTTTCCTTTTTTCATAATATATTTTCTCCTAATTTTTTATATAAAAAATTAAGTATATTAATGATTATTTCTTATTTTTTTACCTCCTTTCATTGGATTTTAATATACTTATTTCTATATTACTTTTAATTTATTAGGTCGAATTGCGAATTACTTATATTTATAGATTTTTTAACCACTTAAGAACACAGAGTTTTCATGTTTTTTTTTTATTATTCGACATTCGTCCTGTTAGTTTTTATAAATTATATTTTTAAAATCTATTATAATATTTATAATTCTAAAATAAAAAAAAGTCAAATAAAATAAGTAGAAATATGATTGAAATTGTTATAAACGTATATTATAAAGAATACGGTAAATATGTCAAATAAAAAATATTGATATTTTACATATAAATAAGTCGTATTTGGCAGATTGAAAAATAATTTGGGCATAGATAACCTGTTAAGGTTTTAAGTTATTTGAAAAGGTGGTTATGTAAGTAAACAAACCTCCTTAAGATTTTAATTCAATTTGGTTTATAAAAAGCTAAATTTCGTTCTTTGACATTACTAATCAGGCTTGATCGGCTAAATTATTATGATTTTTTAAATAATCCGGCGTTTGATAGAGTTTATTATTTTTTAAAAGAGAAAATATTACTCTAACAAGTTTTCTGGCAACAAATAAAAGAGCTCTTTTATGGTGATGTTTACGGGATTCATTATACTTTTTAGTATAATATGATTTAAAATCAGGATTATGCATTGCCAGACATTGAGCTGCTTCAACAAGATAATATCTTAAGTATCGGTTGCCGGTTTTTGTTAATCTGGTTTCTTCAGATTTAAAATTACCGGACTGTTTAATCTTCCATGTTAAACCTGCAAACTTTGCTACTTGATCTTGATAATTAAAATCAGATATATCACCGAGTTCGGCTATTATACCAGATGAAAGGACAGGACCAATACCTTTAATTGACGTTAAAATATTTAAATGGTCTTTGAAGCTGAATATTGATTTACTGATTTGCTTGTCGATTTCTTTTAATTCTTTTTTTAAGAATTTTATTTGATTAAAAAGGGTTAAAAGTGAAAAAGAGTTATACTGTCATGCATAATTCGATTGATAGTATATGATTCTCTGGCAATATATTGTATTTGGGATGCAACTTTTTCAGGATTGATAATATGATTTTTACTGTTATCAATCACAAAAGCAATTATTTTATCAATTTCAATGTGAGCAATTGTTTCTACAGAGTCAAAATGAGTAAACAGATTTATGAATGTATTTCCGAATCTGTTTGAGAATATTTTATTTTGAACAAAACCGCTGGCATTAATAAACAACATAGAAATAAATCTGGATTTTAAAGATACAATTTTAGTTACAATATCAAATCGTGATCTGGTTAAGAATCTTAAAGCAAAATATTGAGGATTGAATTTTGTATATGGCGGCAGTTTGCCGATTTTTAGTCTTTCGGCAATAACATAAGCATCAATAGAATCTGTTTTGGGCAACTCTGAGAATGATTTTCTTGCATTTTTAATAATTTTAGGATTGATTTGGTAGATATCTACAATATATGGTTTTAATTTTTCGTGTTCTTTTAAATAGAATGGTAAATGAAATCCATAATTGCCGGTAGCTTCAAATCCTATTTTAACTCTATTAAAATTATTTAAGGATAAAGCTAAAACCAGATGATCTACGAATAAATCTAATCCTTTGGGATTGTTATGATAGCAATTGTGCTTTTGCGGTAAATAAAACCTAGACTCAATATCAATAATTGAGATATCAAATTTTTTTAAAGAGATATCGAGTCCGACAAATAATGTTTTGTAGTGTTCCATTGTGAACGCTCCTATAAAAAAAATAATGGGTAACCCTGTAACCTATAGAACAAACAGCCTCGCCTGATTAGAATATCACTGTAAGATATCTTCTCAAAACCAAATTGAAAGTATAAGAGAGCATCTTACAGATTCAAACATCATACGGTTAGAATTTAGTTCTAAAGGCAAGGGGGGCAATCTTTAAATAGAAGAAATGGCTAAGCCATTCAACCAGGATTTAAAGCCCTTCCCCAAAACTCATACAGAGTTACCCTAAATTATAAATTATCCACGAAAAAAGTGGATTAAATATATGTGTAAAAACTATTATACGAGGATTTAAAGATATGATAATAGTTTATAATTGTTATTTTTGGCTGATTATAATTTAAATTAAAAAGATCAGGAACAGGGATAGAGCTGATATTATCAATAAGATTGTAAAGGTATTTATTTGATTTTTAATTTCATCCTGTAATATATTCATTTTTACCATATTTTATATATAAATGGCGATTTTTCATATGGAATAAAATTTTACTAATGATATAAACATAAAAACTATAT
>JAFGQB010000285.1 GCA_016935915.1 Spirochaetota bacterium | reverse complement strand
TGCAGTCTTTGAGTAATTAATGCAGATATTAACCTTCCATATTAATTTCTTAACAAAATTTTAACGGCAAACATTAAAATTTAAACAAAATCCAAATAGACAAACATAAAAAAAACTATTAAATTTTTATAAATGATTCGAAAAACCAATTCAAAAAGTAGTCAATATAAATTTTATAAGCTTTATAAATATATTATTTGCTTTTCAGGGAAAGAAATTTCAGCCTTAGATCATATTTATTTACCGGAACTTAATAAAATAAGGGAAATAAGCCATCCAGCTGTAATTGACAAGGTTAATAGTGTTCTTTTGATTAAACAATATATTTTAAAAGGCAAAGATACTGCTTTTACATTGGATACTTTTAAAGAATTTATATCAAAGCTTCCTGATTGGGATCTAACTGATTTTTTTCAAATTAAATATCATATCAATAATAATTCCGGAAATTTCAAATGCTTATGCAGTCCATTTTTGGAAATTGAGAAAAATAACGGGAAAGAATCAGCATGTATCTAATGGAAAAAGTATTTAAAATTCTTGATATCACTATAGGCTCCTTATCTTTTCTGATACTCATTGCATTTATATCGGAATACGGTTTTGATCTGAGAGAACAAGCTGAAGGAATAATATATCTATTTTCCAATGTATTGATCATAATATTCATTTTATATCATATAACCGCCCTGTTGCTGTCTAAAAATAAAGTCGAAGAAATAAAAAAGATGAAATTTCCCTATGCATTCTCCCTGTTATTACTGCTTCAGTTTGTATTGATAGCCTGTGGAGTCTATAAAAACATTTTTTCATCAGGCAGTAATGAAATCTATTATCATACGATAACTCAAGTTTTTATCTTTTTTTTATTCGTCTTAAAACTTTCAAAGGCAAATGTCACTTATCTGCTCAACAAAAAACTAAAACCTGTTCAATTATTTATACTGTCATTCTTGATTTTAATAATTATCGGAACATTGCTTTTGAAAATGCCCGCTTCCACTGTAAACAAAGGAAATATTTCAATATTGGATGCACTATTTACATCAACCTCTGCAGTATGTGTAACAGGTTTGATCGTCAAGGATACGGCAAATGATTTCACAACATTCGGCAAAATAATAATATTGATTTTAATACAGCTCGGCGGTCTGGGCATAATGACATCAACAGCTTTTTTGACCATGCTCTTTTTCAGCAGGATATCGGTAACTGAACGCTTTATGCTGAGTGAAATTTACACCCATGAATCCCTGCCTGATATTCCAAATATACTAAAAGCCATTTTTTTCTCAACGATTTCCATTGAACTTTTTTGCAGTGCGGTTTTATTCATTAGCTGGCATAAGGATTTACCATCATATAAAACTGCTATATTTCATTCGGTATTCCATTCTGTTTCGGCATTCTGCAATGCCGGTTTTTCCACATTTTCTGATAGTCTTATGAAGTATAGTAATAACATTCCTGTAATTATTACAATATCATTTTTAATCATAATCGGAGGACTCGGGTTTTTAACTCTCTTCAATCTTTTTTCAGCGGTCAAACCGAAAAACAAGAAAATAATCAGCACTCATACAAAAATAGTTCTAACCGTTTCCTTAACTTTGATAACTACCGGCACATTACTTATATTCCTGCTTGAGTATAATAATTCCTTTATAAATTTAACATTAAAAGAAAAAATTCTCTCCTCTTTTTTTCAATCCGTGACTGCCAGAACCGCTGGATTTAACACAGTAAATATCGGATCATTGACTACACCAATCCTATTATTAATATCTTTTTTAATGTTGATAGGCGGTTCACCGGGTTCAACTGCAGGAGGTATAAAAACAACAACCTTTGGAATATTAATTGCTTCGGTTTCAAATACTATACAAAACAAAGACTGCATTGAGATATTTAAAAGAAAGATTGATAACCGCATAGTATTCAAGGCATTCTCACTTGCAGTACTGTCACTCTCTTATGTATCAGTTATTTTCATGCTGATGCTGATAATGGAAAACAAATCACCGGTAAAAGTATTCTTTGAAGTAATTTCAGCATTCGGAACTGTAGGTTTATCGACGGGGATCACTTCAATGCTTTCATCGGCAGGAAAAATATTGATCATATTGACAATGTTTATAGGGAGGCTTGGTCCCATAACCCTTGCCTTATCAATAAGCAGGCAAAACAAAAAAAATTTACTTAATTATCCTGTTGATTCAAATATAATGATCGGTTAGGAGTTTTAAATGGCAAATGAAAAATATTTAATTATAGGTATCGGACAGCTTGGACAATGTTTAATAGATTCGCTTCTTGAAGCGGATAAGGAGATCATGGTCATTGACAGCAATGAAGAAAAAATACACAGCATACAGGACAGGGTTAGAAATGCTTTGGTGCTAGATGCCACAAAATCTGAGGTACTTCAAAAACTTGATCTTGAAACTTTTGATGCTGCCATAGTTACAATGGGAGAAAAATTTCAAAATGTACTTTTGATCTCAGTGCTTTTAAAGGAAGCAGGAGTAAAAAAAGTCATTGCCAGGGCATCATCAAAGCTTGAAGAAAAAATACTGAAGAAAGTCGGAGTCGACCTTGTGATTTTTCCGGAGCTTGAGATGGGGGAAAAACTGTCCAATACTCTTTTAAGAAAAAATGTTGAAGAAGCCATCCCCCTGACTAATGGAAATTCTATAATTCAGGTTAAAGCTCCTGATATACTTATTGGCAAAACTTTAATAGATTCTAAATTCAGAAAAACATATGACATCAATATAATTGCAATTAAAACAATTGAAAAGAATAAAGAGGAAACCATTATTCCGGATGCCGAATATATATTCAGAGAAAAGGACATACTTATAATAATTGGAAATAACAAGAATATT
>JAFGQB010000284.1 GCA_016935915.1 Spirochaetota bacterium | reverse complement strand
TATACGTTTTTTAAGGGGACAGGTGTTAAGTAGCATGATTTTTTGGGACAGAGCTTTAAAAATGGGAAAAATTAATATTGATTTTTTTGCATAGAACATCTTGTATAAATAAGTCATTAGTATTTCAACGTGATTTATTGGTCAGCATAATAGAAAACTGAATTTATATCGAATGTCTACTTTATTTCAAAAGCTCCAAGATCCGGAGACGTTCCTTCAAACAGCAATCCGACATTAATTCCTTTATCAATTAAATCAGATGTAGAAGTTAATTTTAGAAAATCTATATCGGGTAATGAACTGTCATTTTTTCTCTGACGACCGAGCTGATCAACATCAAGACTTATAAAATCAGCATCTGTTACTGTAACTTCAAGTTCAGCATTCCATGAATTATGATCATTTGTGTAAAAAATTCCACCCTGGCTTTCTTCATCATCATATTGTAAATTATTGTAGGCAATATTATTACGATAAATATTATTCCTCTGAGGGCCGACATTATTACCAATTGTTGTAAAACCAGTCATATTTTTATATGATATATTATTATACATATTGGAATTTACCGTAGTCATACCGTTATTGTTTTCTGTAAATCCGGCACCTGTATTACCAATATTATAAGCTGAAATATTATTTGTAAATATTCTATGTAAATCATTATCGGTTGATTCAACATCCGGAACATTCATTTTAAAGCCGCATCCGTCTCCATCAAGCCTGCCGTTTTTAAAAGCCCAGCAATTTTTTACTACCAGTAATCCACGCCCCCATAGATTGAATCCGTCATCTGAGCAATTCCATACCCTGCACCCCTCAAGATATAAATATGAATTAGCCTCATTTCCTACATTAAAACCATCACCCCATCCTCCGGGAAGCCCGCCTGTATAAAAGCTGTCAATACAATTATAAACGTCGCAATTAATAAAATAGGTCGTATCCGGAGCATAATCTGGAGAATAATAAATTCCTCTTCCCGATATATCATGAATTGTCATGTTTTCATAAATATGAAACTTGCTTGATACTGCTACTAAACCCTGACTTAATACATTGTCATAAAGCTGCAGAACATTTCTTATTGTCAAACCTCTAAAATGAAGATAATTAGCACCATCTATATATAATCCGCAATTATAACTAAATTCTCCCGGAACCGGTAAATCCGGGCTTATTAATGAGCAGTCTAATATTGGGATTTCACCCGGATAATTAAGGTAATGTATATAATTAGCAGCTGTGCCGCTATGCCCCAGACCGTCCCGGGGAATAATATCAGCGGAATATCCTGTTTCTTTATAGTAAATACCGCCTCGAAAATATACTATATCTCCCTCTTCTGCTGTGTTAAAGGCTTTCTGCCATGTTGCCCATGGCTGTTCGAATGTCCCAGGATTAGAATCATCCCCCCATGTAGCAACATAATAGTCCCCGTCCTGTATAGTAATTTCTTTGACGATGTCATTATTATTATCAGCTTTTATCATTGAACAACCAACAAGAATGCTTGTGAGGATTACCGTTAGCAATATTAAAATTTTTATAATTTTTATCATTAAATTATTTTTTATAGGTATTATTAAAACTGCATATATAAATTACTATGTAATTTTATCCCTAAACTCCTTTACAAAATCAATTTATATTTAAATTATAATTTTGAAAAATAAAATTGTCAAATAAAATTAAAAATAATGAAAAAAATGTAGAATTATAAAGAAGCAAGCTGTTTTGCCGAGTGTTCTGCTGCACGTTTTTTAAGGGCACTGCTGTTAAATAACATGATTTTTGGGGACAGAGCTTTAAAAATGGTGGTTTTTTTATATTGTCATATCCCTATTATTTAATTTATTATCAGCTATTTTTTATCCGTGTGTATTAATTTTAATTTTTTAAGAATTCAAAATTATATTCAATTTTAACCAAAGATATTTTATAATAATTAAAGTAAATAATTTTACAACATTTGTTATCTAAATAAATAAAAAAAGGAGATCAGATGAAATATAAAAGAATATATATAAATATAATTTTTTTTTTATTATTTATATTGCGATTTATTGCTCCCCAAGATATTAAAAATAATCAAAATGGAAGTATTAATAGCAAAGCGCCTTTCAAAGTTCTTTACAATAATGATTCAACAAATATTTATCATTGTATTTCTCCCTGGCACGGATCAAAAGAGCCGATAAATGACGAAATGATTGAAAAATCCATAGAAGAAGTTTCAAATAGCTCGGTTGATGCATATATGTTTACAGACGGCAGGGGCTGGATACCGTTCAGGCAAAGCAAAGTATACCCTGACCATTATGAATGGTGGATGAAAAGAACCGGTAAAAATCCAGACGCATTCGGAAAATATATACTTGACGGGGGAGACATGATAAAAACTGCAGTAAATGCATGTAAAAAATACAATATGGCGGCTTTTGTATCCTATAGATTAAATGATGTACATCTTCTGGAGTTTGCAGAAACCAAACACAGTAATTCAATATGGTGTTCTCGATTTTATATTGAACATCCTGAGTACAGGCTTTATCCTCTGGAGTCTCAGACATACTCAGTAAAAAACGGGCAGAACTGGGCAGTAAAAGAAGTTAGAGATCATAAATTTGCTTTTATAAAAGAAATTTGTGAAAATTATGACATAGATGGCATTGAGCTTGATTTTATGAGAAGCGGAATGCTTTTTCGAACAGATCAGACTTCGGAAAAGGAACGCATTAGTATCATAAATAATTTTATTAAGGAAACTAGAACATTATTAAATCAGACCGTAAAGCATGGCAAACGCCGCTATTTATGCCTGCGTATTCCTCATTATGCTTATATTCATAAATATCTTGGTATCAACATTCCTGATTTGGTTAATTTGGGCGTTGATATGCTGATACTTTCATCTCATTTTTTTACTGCTCAAAAGAGCGGTTATGCGGAAATTCGTAAAACGGCTCCGGAAACTGCAATTTATATTGAGATGACTCATGTGTCTTCTGATGTAAGGTTCAGCGGAGGAAGTGTTGTTTATACAAGCGGCGGTCCATATCCGCGGACCTCGGATCATCAGTTTTATACAACGGCATATAAATCCTTGATGATCGGTTATGACGGAGTCAGCCTCTTTAATTTTGTTTATTATCGTCCTCAAAGTGAGCCGCCTTTTCAT
>JAFGQB010000283.1 GCA_016935915.1 Spirochaetota bacterium | reverse complement strand
TTCGTCGATCCAATCCTATGATTGTTTCTCTATGAGGCTATTATCTTTTTCCCTATTTGTCGCACTTGATACTTGAAGTCAGGTTCTTAGAAAAATTATATGATCCCGTAATCAATATATGCTCATCAATAATTATAACCTTATGATGCATTCTGTTTTTGTTTTTATCCAGCTTAACTTGTATGCTTTCAAGTTTCAATTTGACATATTCCGAATCCCTGCTGTTTGATCCTGTTTTTTCAATTATACCGTATACATTAATCCCTTTTTTATTCATCCGGATCAATTCATCGGCCAATTTATTGCTGGTAAAAGAAAATGCCATAAAGTGAATTGACTGCTTTGCTTTTTTAATCCTATCAATTATAATTCTTTCAATATTATCCTCAGGTGAGAAATACACGTTTATATCGGTTCCGCCGATCTTAACATAATATTTTTTCTTAAAGGCGGCGAATGGCATATACTCCGTCTTATTCCCGAATATCCTGTTATCAAACATTTCACTAAACTCATCCATATATATTTTCGCCAGATATTCCGAACGGATTTCAATAACATTATTATTATTTTTATATTCATCATTATATGTAAGATTATACGATCCTGTCCATACAAGCCTGCCGTCAATCACTGCGAATTTATTATGCATTAATCCCTTTCCGTTATCAGTTGTTATTTTAATACCTGCATGCGCAAGCTCTTTTATCTCTCTCTTACCAGCATTGTCTTTTTCAACTACCAATTTAACATCAATACCTCTTTCATGAGCGTTAATCAATGCTTGAACAACCGACTTCAAATTAATATCAAAAAAGGCTCCATAAAAATATTCATTCGCACTTTTAATATTTCTTATAAGAGCATGTTCGGGGGAATCCATTGAATGCAATGCATGACCTTTTTTATAAGGCGAAGTAAAATAAATTTTCCACCAGTCTCCGCTATATAGAAAGTCTGAATAAAAAAAGAAAAATACAAATACAGTAGATATAATTTTGTAATATTTTTTCATTCAGGCCGGATTATTTGCTCTGGATCCTATCTTTTATTTCAAAAAGCAGGTTTTCGTATTCTGTAAGCTGCAAAACATCTTCCTGTTTGGAAAATAATAATTTTACTTTTGCCAGCAATGTGCTGTATGAGGAAATTTTGCTTAAGTTATTTATCTCCTCTATCATCTTTCTGATTTCAATTTCGTTTTTATTTACCAAACTTATATAAAATCTGAATGCATCGGCCTGTGCCTCTAATTTCGGCCTCGCCTTCCGGACTTCTTCATCATTGTCTTCACTTTTCAGCATTGTTTCAATAAACCGAAGCATATATTCCGCTTCAAGTGAAGATATATCAAAATCCAGAAGAATCTGATTTACATTTGATAATGCTAATTTTTTCAGGTGTATCTTGGCAAGAAAAACCGGATTATTAGACATAATATTAAGGTTTTTTTCTATTTCGTCATCTAACGAAATCGATTTTTCGGACTCATCTATAACTTCATTTTCATTGTCAATATTGTCGCTTTCCTCTTCAAGTCCGATTAATCCGGTCTGAATTATTATCGCTAAAGGGCATCTGTTTTTTATTACGACTATTTCATTTTTTGTAATACTTTTATCCAGAACTATATAGTTAAACAATATACCGTTTTCTATTCCATGTACCAGATTGAAAATAGTACTGATTTTTAAAACTCTGACCGGGATCAATTCCAGATTTTCACTGCTTTTTAAAAAAAGATATTTTCTTTTATTATTAACCAGGTCTTCATATGGAACAATAACTTCATTTTTTATTATTTTATAAAACGCCAGCTCGGAATCAACATTTACTACAGGTATTAAATATTTTCCGAAAAAAGCAATAACAGGCACTTTGTGTAGAACGTTTCCTCCGGAGTCATGCACGTGAATTACGCTTCCATCCCTGTTGAAAGCCGTATATTCCCAGCTTTTTAAAAGTACTTTAATTGTAACACCGCCTGGAGTCTTTTCTTCAATATAGTCCATAGATCGATTTATTAAAATAAATATATTTTGAAAAAATATTTTCACTTCTTTTTAAATTAAAAATCAATCCTTTTTTTATAACAAAAAAAAGATTGAAGACATCTTCATAGTCATAATACACTAGTCAAAAGATTAACTGAGTAGTTTTAATTTACTTTTAAGATCGGTAAAAAACGTTCAGGCATTCAATTAATAACCGGATTATATTTATCCTAATAAAATATTTGACAGATAGTAAATCAGGATAAAAAAAGAATTACCGGAACAGCAGTTTAAGATAACTGACCCATAAATTTTCCTGGAGACGCTAATGCCTGATATAAATATTAGTCATAAAAAGATACACATTGGAAAAATCCATGATTTTTCTACTGAAATAGACTCCGAACATTCCATTAAAAATATCGTCACAGATAAAGGGTTCTGGTGTTCCAAAAAAAGCAATTCTGTTTTACAGGATTTTTTTATTATTGATTACAAAGATGAAGTACCGGTGAATTTTATTGAAATATCTACTTCTTCTTCCGGTAAGACAACATTTCCGACTGAATTTCGAATTGAGGCTAGCCTTGACGGATCAGGCTGGAAAAACATTCAAACGGAAAAATCGTTCAATCTTGGCGACCTAAATGAGTATACCTTATATATCCCCTTAACCATCTTAAGATTCCTTAAAATGGTTATTATAAAACCAGGGAAAGTAGGCACTAAATATTTTAGTGAAATCGGGAGATTTCAGGCTGGAATTGCCGGGATAAAAGAAGTAACATCCAGCAGCTCTTCATCATATAAAAATGATCCTTCCAAACTTTTTGATATGAATAAAGAAACATACTGGGAGTCAAATATAAATCAAAAAAAAGGAAAGGAAACCATAAAGATTGATCTGGGTAATATTTTTCAAATAAATCGGCTATCCCTTTCATCGACCGATTCAACTGAACACGCTTTCCCTGAAGACTTCATTGTGAGTATTAGTAAAGACAATGAATTATGGACTTCTTTATTCGATGAAAGGAATTTTATTGCTGAATCTTCAAAAAAATATTATTGGGATAATAATCCGATCGAATGCCGCTTTATTCATATCAATATGGATAATGTTAAAATAAATAAAAATTCCTATACCGTAAGATTATCCGAAATCGAAATTTTCGGCACTGTGACAGATTTTTCCCACACTCACAATATCGGCGAGCTCGTATCCAATGCTTCAATTTTTCAATACGGCCTTGTTAAACTTGCGAAAAACGGAGAAGAAACCGCCGATGCTGTAGTTCAGAGCAGTGATACAAGGCTTAAAAATGCATCTAATCTCAGTAAAGGAATTGTTCAACTGGCAGATGATGGCGACGATAAAGCTAATACTGCTGTTCAGGCTTCCGATACAAGGCTTAAAAAAGCAAGCGAATTAAGGTACGGAATTGTCAGACTGGCAAAAGACAGAGAGGAAAATCCCGATGTTGTAGTCAAGAGTAATGACTCGCGTTTAAAGAAAGCGACAATAAGTGATTATGGTATAGTAAAGATATGCAAAGATAGAGAATATTCGGAATTTGGAGTTGTTCTTGGTAATGATTCACGGCTTGATAAGGCGAGCACTGATTCCTTCGGGATTGTCCGTTTAGCCGGTAACGCTGAAGTAAATCCAAATTGTGTTGTCCAGGGAAATGACAAAAGGCTTCGTGACGCGACAACAAATTATAAAGGTATTGTCGAGCTTGCGGAGAACGGCGAGGA